>JBFFBT010000371.1:0-3896 GCA_041560255.1 Myxococcota bacterium
GAAATGATCTCGCAATGGTAGACATGAAAATCGACGTTGAAATCCGGATAAGCGTGCACCAGGCCCATAAAGTGATCGCCGACCTCGACGGTGATATCCAATTCTTCTCTGAGCTCTCGGCTCAAGGCTTGGCTGTCGGTCTCTCCCGGCTCGACCTTTCCACCGGGAAACTCCCATTTTAACGGCATAAACGCTTGCGCTCTGCGCTGGGTGATCAATACGGTGTCGTTTTCACCCTCAATTAGAGCCGCCACGACCCGAATGGTGCGCTTTTGGTCCTGATCCGCAGTCATCGTCGTATTTCCATTGCGTACAAGACTTCTCCATTGGAAATCCAGTACGCCCGGTTGTTTTTCACACAAGGTATCGAATGGGCACCCTTGCCAGGGTTGAATATTTGGATGAGCTTTCCATTGGACCTGCTCAGAGTCAAAAGAGAATACTCTGATGATGAAATAAGCAACCAGTCTTTGGTGAGCACCGGACGGCTCATTTTGCCTTTGCGGGCCGCAAAAGACCATATCGGTTTTCCGTCTTTGGCGTTCAGAGCGAAAATCTTTGACTTTGCGGTCGAAAAATAGATGATTTTATTCTTTTTATCTAGGACCGGTGAAGACGGTCCCTCGACCTCGTAGCGCCAGACCTCGTCCAAGGTGTTGCGATCCAAAGCAATCACTCCACTGGAAAAGGATCCGACCACCAAAAGTTCATCCACCACTAGAGGATCAGAGTCCATATCGATGAAATCGGCATCTATTTTTGCAAAGTTTTTGGTGGCCAATACCTCTCCGGATTCCAGAGAAAGCAAAACCAAGCTTCCATCTGAAAAACCTCCATAAACTTTGTTATCGACAATCAAGGGACTCGCCACACCCCTTACCTGGAAAAGTCCCGAGGGCGCATCTCGGTGATACGACCAAAGGGCTTGGCCGGTCTGGGCGTCCAGGCAAAACATGGTGTTGTTGTTGGTCACTCCGACCAAACGCTCGTCCTGGAGCGCGAGACGACCCAAAAATGCCTGAGAAGCTTTATAGCTCCATATTTTCTCACCGTCATGCAGTCTGAAAGCATAAATATGCCCGTCACCGGAGCCGACATACACCATTTCGTCCGTGACCAGCGGCTCTCCTTCAACCGGACCCTCGGTCAAATTACGCCACAAGACTTCGCCGGTGGCCGCATCCAGGCAAAAAAAGCTTCCATCCTTGGCGCCTGAAAATACTCGCTTGCCGTCTTTGGTGGTTGCGGGCGATCCATAATGATGAAACTCGAGCGACTGGTAGCCCGGATCCACCAGCGGCACCCTCCAAATGACGCCCAGCACCTGGTGTTTGGTCGAAGGGCCGACATAATCGGCAATGACATTTTTCTCAGGAGCAGAAAGCAATCGTTTGGACGCACCGCAAGACATCGCAGACAAAAAAATCAAAAAAACAAATAGATATGATATACTTTTTAAAGCTTTACTTTGCCTTTTTTTCACGCCCTAACCTCTATCTTCTGTAGCTTTCTGGGGGGTTTTTTCGGATTGCTCGGATTGAGGAGTGGGCTTCGTCTCAGGTTGTGCTTCTTTCGGGCTCACATCGGCCCTGCTCTCCAAGCTCGCGAGTCTTTGTTGAATTTCTTGTATAAAAATCGTATTTGGGTGCTTGGATAGGATTTGCTGGTAGGCATCTTTGGCTTCGACCGATTTACCTTCTTTTTCTTGCAAACGGGCCAAATGGTACATCCCTCTATCAGGCTCTAGATCAAAGGGAGGTTCGGTCATACGTCTAAAGTAATCGACCGCCTGCTGGGGCTTGCCTTCGTTTTCGTAGGAAATCCCTATTCCTTCCAAAGCGTACACAACCATTTCACCGTTCTGTCCCGCCTCATCGAGATAGCTTTTGAAGCTATCTCGGGCTTGCTTATACTTTTCGGCCTTCAGATTGAGCTCTCCGATAAAATACGCCGCTACGCAAGCCGTGTTGGTCGCAGCATATTCTTTCCTGATCTGAGTCAGTTTTTCCAACGCCGAATCGTAATTTTTGGCCCCTTTATCGCTCGGATTGGATTTCGTCTCACCGGAGACGGCCTTTCTGGCGTCAACAAATAGTATCGAAGCTTTCTTTTCTTGATTGAGCTTATACCATTTCCAGGCACTCGAAGCCAAAACCGCCAAAACCACGGCCAGCAATCCGAGTATCAAGACGCGTCGATGGGCGAAAACCCATTGTATTGCTTGTTGTACCACATTAAAAAACTCATCCGGCTTTTTTAGCTCTTTTCTCGAAATCCTCTCAGTCACCGTGTTCCTCCACAAAATGACAACCGTCAATTTTTCTCTTGCTTGGCAACAAAATCAAGGCGATACACACTATCTCAGCCTCGCAGACATGTCAACCCAAAGTATATCGGATCTGCTTGAGTTGAACATCCAGTCGGCAACATCTATATTTGTCCCTGGATAGTCAACCGAGTATGTGGAGACTACAATGAAAATGGTTGTCTTTGGTGGATTGTTTTTTTGGGTTTGTATCATTATTTCTAACAATGCGGTCGCGGATACCTGGGACCTGAAAATCGGTACGGGTCCGGCTTTGCGATCCATAGGGGATGATACCCATTCTCTTGGAACCGGTCTGGCGGCCTTTGGCGAGCTCGGCCTCACACGCTCTTTGTCGTTGATTTCAACTGCCGGATTGAGCGCGCATCCCAACAATCCAAACGGCGTCGACTGGTTGTCGGTTTTGGATATCGGTGTTGTCTATAGCTTGGACATTTTCGAGGTAGTGCCGTTTGCTGGAATACGGGTTGGCTGGATCGGTGATGCGCCGGGAGTCAGCTTGATGCTGGGAGCGGATTATTTATGGAGTGAGTTTTTTTTTCTCGGAGCCGGCCTGGAAGCTCATGAGCCTTTTGAAGAATTTTCATTTCTTCCAGATCATGTATCCATAGCTCTCAGGATTGGATATCGATGGATGTATTGAATTGCTTCTCATAACTTTTGTCTTTTTTTACGGTAGATCCATCGAAGGGGCGTCCCCAGGAAAGCTTCTTGCTTGCGTAATCGGTTTTCCAGGTATCGACGGTAATGAACCGGCACCAAATCCGGATTGTTGACCCATACAATAAAAGTAGGCGGTTGGACGGATGCTTGGGTCATATAGCTGAGCTTGGCCCGTTTACCTTTGACAGATGGGGGTTCAAGCGTACCAACCGCATCGGCCAAAAACTTATTGAGCCTGCCGGTTGAAATCCGTATCTGTGCGCTCTGAAAGGTGTCAGCCGCTTTTTTGATGATTCTTCCGACACCATGGCCGGTAAGCGCAGATACTTTCATCACAGGCGCATACGATACGAAACGCATTTTGTATTTTAGCTCTTCCAGAAAGGTCTTATTCTGCTGCGCATTGAACAAGTCGGTCTTGTTGACCACGACAATCAAGCCTTTGCCCCGTTCGTGCACTAAGCTCATAAGTCTCGCGTCCTGATCAGCCATGTTTTCGGTCACATCCAATACCACAACCACGACATCCGATCTTTCGATGCTTTTGAGAGCCGCCAAGACACTAAGCCGCTCCATCTGCGCCTTGATTTTTTTCTTGCGCCTGACCCCGGGCGTATCGACGAGCAAGATGGGTCCTTTAGGATGCTCGATCTCAATGTCGACCGCATCCCGGGTCGTACCAGGAACGTCGCTGACCAATTGACGTTGTGAGCCTGCCAAACAATTTACCAGCGAGCTTTTTCCCACATTGGGTCGACCCAGCATACTCATACGAAATACGATGTCTTTCCGGAAGCTCTCTTCTCCTGCCGGGATGGCGAACCTGGATGCCAGGTGATCTTCCAAATCAGAAAATCCTGCACCATGGGTGGCAGAAATCGGCATAATCTCAAGCCCGGTTTGATAA
>JBFFBT010000372.1:0-3891 GCA_041560255.1 Myxococcota bacterium
TGGTGCCGAAGTGTTGACGGCTTCCGACGGCGACACGGCTTTGAGGCTGGCACGGAAAGAAAAACCCCATCTCATCACCCTGGATCTTTCCATGCCGGGTAAGGATGGAGGCAAGGTATATGAGACACTCAAAAAAGATCCCGAGCTCAAAAATACCCGGGTGTGTATCATTACCGGTCAGCCTCAGTTGAGAAAGCTCATTTATGATAGGGATGTCCCCCGTCCGGAAGGCTATCTGGACAAGCCGGTATCCGAGGATGATCTGCTTTTGAATCTGCGCAAGATACTGGAGGTTGGAAAAGAGCAGCATTAAGTCAGCCAGGTCCCCGAACGCCTCCAGGCGGGGCAGGCCGGAAGGGATAAGAGATGGATGATCAATATCGGCACATTTTCGATGCCATGCCGTGTTATCTCACCGTGCAGGACCGCGATCTGGGTGTACTTGCGGCCAACAGAAAATTTCGGGATGATTTTGGAGATCATACCGGACGCAAATGTTTCCAGATATACAAGCGTCGATCTGAAAAGTGCGAGAATTGTCCGGTTGAACAAACCTATCATGACGGACAAACCCACTCCAGTGAAGAGATTGTGACCACCTTGGATGGCAGGGAAGTGTCCGTGCTGGTGCAAACAACCCCGCTCCTGGATGCCGACGGTCAAGTCCAAGCGGTCATGGAAATGTCGACGGATATCACCAGAATGAAACGCCTCGAACGGCAATTGAGGGTAAGCCGCGAGCGATACCGGTTACTTTTCGAAGAAGTGCCCTGCTTTATCAGTATACAGGATCGTGATCTCAACATCATCGAGGCCAACCGGTTGTTTCGGGATAACTTCGGCTCGCATTTTGGATGCAAATGTTACGATGCATACAAACACAGAGACGAGGAGTGTTTGGATTGCCCGGTGCAAAGAACCTTTCAGGATGGTGAAATCCATCACAGCGAGGAGGTGGTCACATCCATTTCCGGCCGGCAGCTCAACACCTTGGTGTATACGGCTCCGATTCGAAATGCGGCGGGCGAAATCCAAAGCGTCATGGAAATGGGAGCAAACATAACACCTATCCGGGAGCTTCAATCTCAGTTGGAGGCCACCGGTTTGCTCATCTCCTCCATTTCTCACGGGATAAAAGGTTTGCTTACCGGTCTGGAGGGGGGCTTCTATCTGGTCAACACCGGGATGGAAAAAGAGGATCCAAAGCGGCTTCACAAAGGTTGGGAGATGGTACGGCGCAATGTCGAGCGCATCAAGGGCTTGGTGCTCAACATCCTGTATTATGCCAAAGAACGCCAACCTCAACTCGAGGTGTTCGACGCCTCCAAATTGGTAGAAGATATATGCCGACAGATGGAATCCAGAGCCGGGGAAAACCAGGTGAGCTTGTCTATGGATTTGGACGTTGATCAACCCGAGATCGAAGCCGATGAAAATGCCCTACGCGCGATGCTCAACAATCTACTGGAAAATGCGCTGGACGCCTGCAGGGTGGATAAGAAAAAGCCCCAGCACCAAGTATGGATATCTTACCAAAGCTTTCCGAGCCATGCGGAATTTCGGGTGCGGGACAACGGCATCGGCATGGATCGAGAAACCCGGGAGAAAGTTTTCAGCTTGTTTTTCTCCTCCAAAGGAACCGAGGGAACCGGGTTGGGTTTGTTTATCGCCAACAATATCGCCAAAGCCCATGGTGGACGAATCGATGTAGAATCAGAGCTTGAACAAGGCACCCAGTTTGTAGTAACACTTCCAAAGAGAGACACCCGATCAACTGCGGTCGAAGAGCCGCCGAGGGAAAAGGGGATTGATTGATGGCAGAGCAAAAAACGATCTTGGTTGTGGACGATGAACCGGATGTCCTAACGTATTTGAGCACCCTGCTGGAAGACAGCGGATACCGAGTTGTACAAGCCGGCGATGGAAATCAGGCATCCGACTTGGTAAAACTCAATCCGCCTGATTTGATTACCCTGGATGTCACCATGCCGGAGAAAAGCGGGGTGAGGTTTTACCGGGAGATGAAGGAAAGTCAAGAATTGAAGGCCATACCTATCATCATTATAACCGGGGTATCCGAGGATTTTGAAAGATTTATCTCGACTCGGCGGCAAGTACCACCCCCCGACGGCTATTTGGCCAAACCGGTAAACCGGGAGAAGTTGCTGGAGCTGGTCGGCCGATTGTTGACAAGCGCATAGTCCCGGCTTTGGTCCTAAAGAACAGATATTTTGTAACCGTTACCCCAGGTGAATAGTAACGATATTTTTTTTCTGAAAAATCATTGATACTTCTGCATGAGTTTTATCAATGTCGGGGTATCTGGGTGGTGATCCCTCAACGTCCGGGAATCCTTTCTCAACAGGGTCGATCGGTACTCGGGTCGCGCGTTTTGGTAGATGATCCCGATGGGGATGCGGGTGGATTCTGTGGTGGTAAGTTGCATGGCCTGTTCGAAATTCTCTGGATCATGGCCGGAATCGATCTCGAAACAGCGTTCCTGGTAGTACTGGTAGGTATGGATTTTGTCCCAAACAACACAGGGTTGCAAGACGTTTAGGAGTGAAAAACCTTTGTGACAAATAGCTTTTCCAAGCACCTGGCTAAGGTGCGCGGGCTTGGCCGAAGTGGCTTGAGCCACAAATGAGCATCTCTGCGAAATCGCCAAAGCAAGCGGGTTGAGGGGCAGGGCCGGTCTTCCGAAACCTCGAAGTTTGTTTTCGTCGGCCGTCTCTCCGGTCGGGGAGACTTGCCCTTTGGTGAGTGAGAAATGTTTGTTGTCATGGACCACCAATGTAATGTCGATATTTCGGCGGATTGCGTGCACGAGGTGATTGGCGCCTTCGCCATAAGCCCCTCCGTCACCCGCATGAACCAATACGGTAAGGTCGGGAGAGGCCAGCTTGATGGCCGTGGCGGATGCGACTTCGCGCCCGTGGAGTCCGTTGAATGTATTGACCCGCATGTAGTGCGGCAGCTTGGGAGCCTGTCCGATTCCGCTGCAGATGACGACACGTTGGGGCGGCAGATCCAAATCGACCAGGGTTTGCTTTACGGTCTTGAGGATCGGAAAGTTGCCGCATCCGGGGCACCAGGTGATTTCGACTTCATTGTGGTAGTCTTCGAGCTTGGTTTTCATGACAGCGCCTCGTTTTGCAGTCGCTCGGTGAGCTCGGTGACATGCATCGGTCGCCCGTCCGAGCGGGTAATGAGATGATCGGGGCAACAAAGCGTGGTTTGCGACAGCAACTGGGCGAGTTCGCCGTTGGGATTGTTTTCAACCACCGTGATGGAAGTGTGACTCTTGAATATTGCTTTGAGCTTGTCTGCATCGAGCGGCCAGAGTTGGCGAAGATGCAGATGGGAAAATCCACCTTCATGGCCGTCCAAGCGCAATCGGGCTTCTTGTACAGTGTGATACGTGCTGCCCCAACTGACGACCAGGGGTGCGTTTGTGTTCAAGGTTTCAACCCAAGGTTTTGTAAGGAGTGTCGCGTTTTGGACGGCTTTGGTCTTGCGATTTCTTTTCGCCACCATGCGGTTGACGATGTCGGCGTTTTCAGTCGGATGACCGTCCTCATCGTGCTCATCCGAATCTACTACCACTACATGACTCGAGCTGCCCGGGGCAGCCAGCGGGGATATACCGGTTGTGGTGTCTTTGTAGCGCTGGTAATTGTGCATTTGACGCAGATCAGCGTCTCCCAGCAGATACCTTCTTGATGGAAAACGTGAGATGTTCAATGGATCGATGATGGCTTGGTTGTCCAGCAAGAGGGTATCGGCCAATACAAAAACCGGGACCTGATACCGTTCGGCCAGATCCAGCGCCTGGGCGGTCATTTCGAAGCAATCCGATATGTCCCGTGGCGCCAGCACGATACGAGGAAA
>JBFFBT010000373.1:0-3853 GCA_041560255.1 Myxococcota bacterium
AACCCAGGCGGATGCATATTTGCTCGAAAACGGGCTCTACTATCGGATCGCGCAAACCCAATCCGGGTTGTATGCCTTGTTATCACGCGATAATGGTTTGATTCTCATGGATAAACAAGGGAAGAAAGTAAAAATTATCAATGAAAATTATGGACTCCTCGCCAACTTTACAACCTCGGTGTTTGTCGACCGGGATGAAAATTGTTGGGTTACAAGTCTCCTTGGAATATCCCATATCAATATCAGCTCGCCATGGACTCGTTTCAATACCACCGGCGAAATTAAAACGTATATTCCCGAGATAGCCAGACATAATCGTAATCTGTATGCCGGATCCCTCCAGGGTTTGTTTTACCTGCCTCCGCATGAGATCAATCCCAAGGATGATAAAAACCCGTTTTTGCACGTACATGGGACCAACAACAACAGCTTTTCCATGCTTTCTGTCAAACAAAGTTTCTTCGCGGCCGATCATGACAAGCTGTGTCTGATTCGAGATGCGCAGGCGCAAAAATGTGTCAATATCGAAAACAACCGGATTATTTATGCGATAGCCTGGAGTAAAAAGTTGCCGGAGTACTTGATCTTGAGTGTCGTTATGAAGGGCTTGTGGTGGGTGCGGATGGATTGGATGAAAGGAATGGTTGTGGATCGAGGCGTTCGAGGCGATCTTGGTGTCGACGAGTTTTCCAAAAACGTTGGACCGTTGAATAACCAAGAGATATCGAAAGACTATTTCATCGATCTCAGTGTGGACGACCAGGGAGATATTTGGGCCTCTACGCGCAATGACGGCATCGTTCATGTCAAGTTTGATGCCTCCGATATCCATGAGATTCGGGTTGCGCGTTATGGTACGCAGCATGGACTTCCCTCGAATGACAACAACAATGCTTTGTGGATCGCAAACCGTCTTTTGGTCGCTACCGATCAGGGTGTCTATCGCATGAAGGTCAATACAGACCATGGTGAAAAAGATATTGTGTTCGAGCCGGATCCGGCCTTTCCCGCCCGTATGGGTGGTGTATGGGAGCTGTTTGAGTATGGTAAGGATTTGGTCGCGGATACCCAATCCGGCGCCGGGTTTTTAAGGGTCGATCCGGATGGAATCTACACCTGGGATGATGTGGCGTTTCGAGTCATACCGGTTACGGGGCGGCATTTCAAAAATTGGCTGGTAGAAGAAGACGGAGTTATTTGGGTGAGCAACAACAATGAGGTGTATCGATTTGATCCAAATGTGGAAAAGTTGTATCAGGCGGATTATCAACCCGTCATTCGGGTTGTGAGCAGCAAATCAGGCAAACAAATATTCGGGGGTCGCTATCACCAAAAATCATCGGAACGAAAAGATGGATTGTATACCAAACTTCTCGAACAACAGCCGGATTGGATGATCCCTGTGCTGGCCTACGAGAACAATTCGATATCTTTTGAGTATGGGGTACCTTTTTACGAGCAGTTGACCGCCAACCAGGTGGCGGTCAAGTTGGAAGGGTTTGAAGAAAATTGGAACCCCTGGTCGCCCTCGGGTAAGAAAGAGTACACCAACCTTCCCGAAGGGTCCTACCGATTTGTCGCCAAGGCGAAAAATCTCTATGGACACGAAAGCAAAATCACCACGTATCGGTTTGTGGTGTTGCCTCCTTGGTACCGTACGATTGTTGCCTATTGTGCATATGGTGTGTTTTTCGTCTTGATCGTGTATGTCAGCATTCGGATCAACGGTAGAAGGCTGCAGGCCGCAAAAAAAAGACTCGAAAAGATCGTGCGGCAACGCACCGAGACGATACGTGAGCAAAACGACATGCTCGAACATCAAAACGAGCAATTGCAGACGAAAAACGACGAGATAAGCCAGGCCTACACCAAGTTGAAAAACACCCAAAACCAACTTTTAGACGCCTCTTGGAAGGCTGGTATGGCGGATGTTGCCTCCAATGTGCTTCACAATGTGGGCAACGCACTTTGCTCGGTCAATGTAAGTAAAAATTTCATCCGCGATCAAATGAGCCAGTCAAAAATGTGTCAGTTGCATAAAACCATCGAAGTCATCAAAAGCCCGGTGGATTTGGAGCCCAAATCCAGACGCGGCAAACTGGCAATGGATTATCTTTCTAGATTGGCCGATGTGTTGAATCAAGAACACACAACCTGTGTCGAAGAAATACAAAGACTGGGAAAAGGCTTGGAGCAGATTAACTCCATTATCCAGGCCCAGCAAAAATATACCGAAACCGCCGGGCTCGAAGAAGAGCTGACCCCTGGTGAGTTGATACACATGGCGGTCGAGATGAGTCGTGTATCCAATCAGGATGAAATCAAGCTGATGTATGACTATCAGTACCCGGGTATCATTCGAGTCGAGCGCCACAAAGTCATCCAGATACTTATCAATCTTGTCAACAACGCAAAACGTTCACTCGAAACGCTGGATAAACAGGAGAAAATCATCAAATTCATCACCAAAACGATCGATCCGGATTGGATGCAAATCGAGATACAAGACAATGGTGTCGGTATGGATGAAAAAGCCGTTTCACAAATATTCACGTTTGACATCGATGAGATGTCTCAGCCCCACAGGCTGGATTTGCATGCCAGCGCCAACGCGGCAAAATCCATTCGTGGAAGACTCAAAGCTTTCAGTGAAGGGCTCGGTATGGGAAGCTCTTTTGTCCTGGAATTACCCCGGCCGAAGAGTATTTCGCAGGATGCCTGAGAGACGAAGTATATCGACGAGTGGGTGTGCCGAGATGTTTATTTGGTTTTCTGCAATATCATATAAGGGATGGTTTTTATCTCGCCGTATTCCTGGATGGTGAGGCCCAGGTTGTTTTTCAGGCTCTCGGTTATCGAGTTTTTATTCGCCGATATCAACCTGATGACACCTTTGGGTTTTAATATGCGATGAAACTCTTTTAGTGCTTTTGTGATGAGGGATGTGTCTTGTCCTTCATAGTGGTCGCTGAAAATGGTGAAGATCGAGTAGATTACATCAAAGCTCGAGTTTTTTAATTGAGTGTCCGTCATATCGGCTTCGAAGAAAAAATCGAGATCTTTGATCTTGTCATTGAGAACAATATCAAGCCCGAAAGCCGAAATTCCGTGTGATCTCAGATTGAGCACAAAACTACCCGAGCCGCAGCCCGCGTCCAAGACGGATTTACCCTGTAGGGATTCGAGGTCGATATGTTTTGGAGGTAAAAGCTTTGTGATCCGATCGAGACCTCTATCGGTTTGGACGTACAGAATGTCTTTTTCGATGATATTTTCGATGATTCTTCTGACCAATATTTTGTTTTCTATTTTGGTCTCTCCGACAAATGAAACCTCTTTTGCGATCTTTTCAGGCATGGGAAAATCAATGCGCGTAATCACGCCGGTAACGGTGGATGCATGCTCAAATAGAAGCTCCAGATCTCCTCGTAGAGTTATGGGTTGGGGTCGTGTGGATCGATTGCACAGGGACAGGGCGTTCCAATCGCTTTTGTTGAGATTGACGGTGGATTGCTTGCCGAGAGCAATGGGGGATTCGAGTTTGATGCTGAAAAGTCCGGTTTGATGATCGGGCAAAAGCCCATCGGCTTTGCTTGGGATGTCTTTGAAAAGATTGTTTTCCTTTTCGAGCAAAGAGGCGATGATGGTACAATCTTTGGGCTCGAGTTGCCTCGAGATGTTTTTCACGTCGTTTTGTGAACAGGGAAAAGTAGTCCGGTCGGCTTGTCTTGCCGAGATGACCAGTGTGCCTTGGGATACTTTGGGGCTTTTTGATTTGACGGGTATGCTTATTTTGCACACTGCGCAATTCGAAATATCTTCGAGGTAAAATCCCTCTCCCAGAAGCAAAAAC
>JBFFBT010000374.1:0-3847 GCA_041560255.1 Myxococcota bacterium
AATCAACCAACCGGTGGAGAGTGGATACAAATACTCCATCAGTGAAGTCCAAGTGCCTTCCACCCTCGATCCAATGTCTGCAGCCTCCACCGATGCCATCTTGTTGATGCTGGAAAGATTGCCGCAAGGGGTTGTCAAAATGATCCCAACGGATCCTGCGTTGGTGGAGACTTCTACCAATTTGTACGATATTTCTATTAAGGGTACCGAGGTCAATATCCGCGCTTCGAACCGGAGCTCAAACATTCAATCTCTACAAGAATTGAACGCCATGCAGGAATCCATAGCCAAGCTTTTCAATTGCAGCATAGAAACCGATAACCAATATCCTGCGTGGCAACCCAATCCATCTTCTACGTTGTTGGAGGTGGCCGAAAAAGTCTATGCCGATATGTACGGTTCCGAGAAATTTGAGACAACGGTAATACATGCCGGTCTGGAATGTGGTTGGATAAAACAAAAATATGGGGATCGCATGGAATGCATTTCGATCGGCCCGACCATACAAAATCCCCATACCGAAAACGAACGACTGGAAGTGATGAATGATACCGTACAAACCGTAGGAGAGTTTTATCAAGTGGTTTCGAACATCATCGGCGACCTATATCAATCGTAGCCGTATCAATTTACATTTTTCCAAAAGGTAAAACCACAAAATTCCTCGAATTTCGGCTGCAGTCTGGACCTAAGTTTCCCCGAGCGAAATGCGGGGGAACAAAAACAAATCAATAAGTGAACGTGTCGGCATGTAAACGAGCTAATGATAACAACCAGTTATGTGGATATCAAAGAAACATGGGCCGAGATCTGCAAATGGGCGTATCTGCTTCTTGATTGGTATTCGGTCGGCATGTATGGTAATGATCAGAAATACCAGTGACCGAATCTATCCAGACCAAAAGGGAGCACGCCATGAAATGTACGCAAAGCAAATGGGTCAATTGTTGTTTGGTGTTTGGGTTGGTACTTCTATTCAACGCTCCTTCCCGGGCGCAAATCGAGCTGAGCGAGATTGACAAGGATCTGTACCTTATCTCGAACCTCGAATGGAATGTAAATGTGGTGTTTTTGGTTACTCCGAAGGGTGTGTTGTTGGTTGATGCCGGTAACCATGTGGAAGAGGGTCGATTGATTGTCGAAAAAATACGCGAAAAGACCGACCAACCTATCCGGTATGTGGCGCTTACGCATTACCATGGCGATCACAGTTTGGGCCTGTATGGATTTCCTGAGAATGTCGAGATTATCGCGAGCTCCAAATGTGACCACAACCTGCAAAGTCTTGGAAAAGATGGTTTGAAAAGTCTATCCGCTGAAATCGAAAAGCTCGAAAAGGAGATCAAGGATAAAAAGACACCCGAGCGTGCCGATGCTATGCGGCAACGTATTGAAAATTTGGAGAAACTTCAATCTGCGGTCGACAATAAAGGATTTCTGTCCGCCAGCCTTGCTTTTGAGAAAAAACTCTACGTTGGGTTGGGAGGAGAAAAAGTAGAAATCATATATCCCGGAAACGCCCATACCGGAGGAAACGCCTTGGTTTACTTCCCGGAGAAAAAAGTCATGGTCATGGGCGATATGCTGTTCAACGGCTCTCATCCCTATATCGACTTCAAGGCAGGTTCGGACACCAAAAACTGGATTGCCTGGTTGAAAAAGCTGTCTGCGTGGCAGATCGAGCATGTCATACCTGGACACGGCAAACCCGGTGGCAAGGAGATTCTCAAAAAGCAAATCACGTATCTCGAGGTGTTGAGAAGCGAGGTGCTCAGTGCAATGCGTAAATTCAAATCGCTCGAGCAAGTCAAAAAAAATGTCAAAATGACCGCTTTCAAGGATTATGGTTTTCAAAGCATTCTGCCGTATGCCGTCGAGGCTGTCTATCAAGAGCTCAAAAGAAAGTAAAAAAGGAAGCTTTGGTCGTATCGCATACGTGGGGACCTATGGGCCGCATTGGGTCTCCGCTGGGAGGATTGCATGCATAAGGTTTGGCGTCGATTTGGAGTCATTGTATTCGTGTTGGCCGGATTTTGTCCCGAGGGTTTTTCGCAAGAAAACCCTCTTTCCTCTTTGGATGAATACGTTCGATACACCATGCAGGAGTGGAGCGTTCCCGGCTTGGCCCTGGCGGTTGTACAAGACGATGAGGTGGTATGGGCAAAAGGATATGGTGTCAAGCGGGTCGATACCGGAGAAATGGTGGATGCAGACACCGTCTTCGCCGTCGCTTCACTAACCAAGGCTTTTACCGCCACGGCTTTGGGAATGTTGGTGCAGGATGGATTGATGACTTGGGACGATTTGGTGCAAAATCATCTCGAAGGGTTCAGGATGTTCGATCCGGTCGCCGCCGGTAAGATGACCGTTCGGGATTTGCTTGCACATCGAAGTGGTTTGGGTTCTTGGCATGGTGATCTGATTTGGTACGGTTCGCGGTATTCGAGGGGTGAGATTTTACGTAGGCTGGCATTTTTGAAACCAGAGCACGATTTTCGTACTGCTTTTGGGTACTCGAACCTAATGTACTTGATTGCGGGTGAGTTGCTTTCCAAGGCTTCCGGAAAAGAATATGACGATTTTTTGAAAGAACGCTTGCTCGATCCACTCAATATGCGGCGCACCAAAGTGAGCTTCGCACAGCTCGAACAGATGGACAATGTGGCCATACCGCATACTCTTCAAAAGGGAAAACCGACGGTTACGCCTTATGTCAACATAGACAACATCCATGCCGCGGCCTCGATAATCTCGTGTGTCAAGGATATGGCCAACTGGATTCGCATGCAACTTTCACAAGGAAGCTTCGAAGGTAGGCAGATTGTCAAATCAGACATCATTAAAGCCACGCATCAATCTCAAATATTGATCCCTCTAAACGAAGACAGGCAAAAGCTCAATCCGTGGACGCATTTCAACACCTACGGATTGGGATGGGGAATCGGCGATTACCAGGGGCGCAAGGTCGTATCGCATTCCGGAGCGCTCAACGGAATGTTTTCATATTTGGGTATGTTGCCCGAAGAAAACCTGGGAGTGGTGGTGTTGACCAACCTGGATCAACATGCCGCGACAAACGCTCTCGTCTACCATATTTTTGATCTGTATTTGTCGGTAGCTTTCCGAGATTGGAACAAACGCTATTTTGATGCGCAGAAGAAGGATCCGGATGGCACGAAAAAAAACAAAAAACCCATGAAGCCTTCTCACACCCTGAGGTCGTACACCGGGACTTTTACCAATTGTTTTTATGGGGATGTCGTGGTGAAGCTGCAGAAGTCGAAATTAATGCTGTATCCGCAAGCCCACCCATCCATCCAGGGTCGGTTGCAGCATCGGCAATACGATGTTTTCGAGTCAAAGTGGAATGATTTGATCTGGGATCGCAGTGCGGTTTTCTTCGAGCTGGACGACGAGGGGAATGTCACCAAGTTGCGTTTCAAGATACGACCCGAATGGATTGATCCGAACGAATATGTTTTCATCCGAAAACACATTTCCTCCAATGAAAGAATGTGCGGATCGAATAGAGAGTGATTGATGATGCAGGCTGGAATATGCCGGTATGGACATGAGTCGGATATGCAGGCTGGTCGATATGATGCTAACTTTTTGGAAAATGTAAAGAAATTACGATGCCTGGTCGGGTTTCATCGGCAATGATTTTCATTGAGCCGCCCATTTCTTTCACGTAATTGTAACAACTATGTAGACCGATATTTTTGTCGGTGGTTAGATGCGGAGAGTGAAAATAGAGAATTCTTTCTGCTTCTTCTTTTGAAAGGGATCCACCGAATGCCGTAAACCGCAGATGGGTCCCGTGTGTGTCGGCCTCGGATTCGATGAG
>JBFFBT010000375.1:0-3837 GCA_041560255.1 Myxococcota bacterium
ACAAAAATCATCAAGATGCTTGAACCCGGTGGTTCTCTGGGTTATGGTAAGCACAAGAACGGGTGGAGAAATGAACGATAACGAAGCACTTCAAAGGGTAGAGCAAGCCATCGAAGACATACGACAAGGTAAAATGGTCATCTTGGTCGACGATGCGGACCGGGAAAACGAAGGTGATCTGTGTATGGCGGCCGAAGCTGTCAGCGGCGAACACATCAACTTTATGGCCAAATACGGTCGTGGTTTGATTTGCCTGACATTGACCGACGAATGGATCCGAAAGCTGCGCCTGCCTATGATGGTGGACGACATCGAAAATGAAACGCCCTTTCAAACGGCGTTTACCATATCGATAGAGGCCCGCGAAGGGGTTACCACCGGAATATCGGCCGCCGACCGAGCCAAAACGATCCTTACCGCCATTGACGACAATGTCAGCCCGCATGATTTGGTCAGGCCCGGACACGTATTTCCATTGCGCGCCAGACCCGGGGGAGTGTTGGTGCGCACGGGCCAAACCGAAGGATCGGTCGATCTGGCCAGACTGGCCGGGATGAAGCCGGCAGGCGTCATATGCGAGATCATGAATGACGACGGCACCATGGCCCGCATGCCCGAGCTGGAAGTATTTTCCCGCACACATGGACTGCGGATTGTCTCGATCGCCGATCTTATCGAATACCGTGTTCACCAGGAAACCTTGGTCCGCCGAGTGGTCGAAGCCAAGCTTCCGACCAAATATGGAGGTCCTTTTTTATCCATCGCGTATGAAAACGATGTTGACCCTCATACCCACTTGGCGTTGGTGAAGGGAGAGATTCACCCGGAGACGCCCGTTTTGGTACGGGTACACTCTGAATGTCTCACTGGGGATGTTTTCGGCTCATTGCGTTGCGATTGCGGCTCGCAACTCGGCAATGCTCTATCCATGATCGATCGCGAGGGTGTCGGAGTGCTGCTTTACCTGAGGCAGGAAGGCCGGGGCATAGGATTGCTCAACAAGCTCAAAGCATATTGTCTCCAAGACGAAGGTTGCGACACGGTGGAAGCCAATCTAAAGTTGGGCTTTAAATCTGATTTGAGGGATTACGGCATCGGCGCCCAAATCCTCAGAGATCTCGGTGTACGAAAAATGCGGCTCATCACCAACAATCCAAAAAAAATCATTGGACTGGAAGGATATGGGCTGCAGGTTATCGAAAGAGTACCCATCGAGTCACAACCCAACAGAAAAAACATCCGGTATCTGCGCACCAAGATGACCAAAATGGGACACGTGCTTCACCAGATAGATGAAGAAGAAGGCAACCAGCAGTCTTGACATACACACAAAGGGCTTACAGCCTGGCCGGAGGAATTGCATGCCAAAAATATATGAAGGCAACTATGAAGGCAAAGGGCTAAAATTCGCCGTGGTGATCAGTCGTTTCAACAACTTCATCAGCGAAAGACTCTTGGAAGGAGCGTTGGATGCTCTCTCCCGTCACGGAGTGGAAGACGATGACATCGCAGTATTCCGCGTACCGGGCTCCTACGAAATACCCAGCTTGGTAAAACAAGTGGCGGCGACGAAGCGGTTTGACGCCGTCATCTGCCTGGGAACCCTCATTCGAGGAGGAACCTTACATTTCGATCTGATTGCCACCGAAGTCTTCAAAGGAGTTGCAACCGTCGGAATGGAATATGGGCTCGCGATTGGAATGGGAGTCATCACGGCTGATAATCTCGAGCAAGCCATCGAACGGGGAGGCTCCAAAATGGGCAACAAAGGATTTGACGCCGCCCTTTCCGCCCTGGAAACTGCCAACCTATACCGGCAAATCGCGGCAAAGCCGGTTTAACTCCAACAAGCACGGTGAGACCCACCATGGGTACACGCAGGAAAGCCAGGGAAGACGCCCTGAAGATATTGTATTCTTGGGAAGTCGGCAATCACAGCATCGCCGACTGCGTATGTGATTATTGGCTCAGCTTTGAACCAAATGAAGAAGGTCGCACATTTGCCGAATCCCTCGTACATGGCACCATAGAGCACATCGAACAAATCGATCAATCCATCCAATCAGTCAGCATTCATTGGCGCATCAATCGTATGGCGGCTGTGGATCGAAACATCCTGCGGATGGCAACCTACGAGCTGTTTCACGTCCAAGACGTACCCAAACGGGTGACGCTCAACGAAGCCATCGAGATCGCCAAACGATACGGAACGGAAGATTCCTGGGCTTTTATCAACGGTATTCTGGATAAGCTGGCAGGAGATATTACGGAATGACCCAGAAACGTCTATCGTTTATGTGCAGTCCATCCGGATTGGAAACCCTTGATAAGCTGTCGGTCGATGCGTTGGTGCTCATGCCCTTCGCAGACGATCAACCTCTCAAAGGTACCGCAGGTTTCTGTGACTGGCGGCTCAATGGAAGGCTCAGCCGGATCATCCAGTCTGGATCATTTACTGCCAAACCTTTAGAAGTTCTTCTCACCAATACCCAGGGGAAAATCGGCACGGAACGAATTTTTCTTTTCGGGCAAGGCATGCGAAAAGAAATGGATTTGGAGGTATTCGAAAAACGCATACAAGAAGTTCTCGCAACCATTAAAAAGGCGCGTATCAACAGCTACGCCCTGGAACTGCCGGGAACCCACCCCGGGCCGCTTTCATTTCCTCAGGTAATGCCTGCGTTTTTGGATGTGGTCACATCTTTTTTGCCCGATACTACCCTGACTCTGTTGTGCCCGGCACCCAAAAACGTCGAGTTGATATCAAAAATCGTGGCCGGAGACAACCGAGTAGCCGTCAAACCCACAAAACACTAAAATCAACCGGCCATGCTATGCTCAAGCGGCGCCGGCGTCCGAATTACATCAATGGCTGCCGTTTGACATATTCGAAACCAGAAACCGACCCTGAGATGATTGGGTACCCAGGAGAGGGAGGTTACAATGAAAAAAAGGATGATGACGATTTGGTCATTGCTGTTTGGGATGCTTTTTCTAGCTTGTGCATGTTCGTCGAAAAAATCCCAAGAACAGCCCACGCCGAATACAAATCCACCCCAAGACACCGCATCGGTCGATGCGAGCGAGGAAAAAGAAGACCTCGCGATGAAAACCCTCGATGAGACCGAGCCCAACAACACTACGGATCAGGCTATGTCCATCACCGAAAGCGTTACCATCAACGCAGTATGCGAGCCTCTTGGAGAAGCGAAAAATACCGTCAATGACTGGTACAACATTGCACCCGTATCCAAAAAAACGATCAGGGTGGAAGTCAGCGGAAGCGCCTCCCAAGACTTTTTCCTGAAACTGTTGGATGGGGATAAAAATCAACTCTTTACGATCGATTCCGGTTCGATGGGAGAAAGAGAGACCATGCCGAACCTCACGGTGGAGCATGGTGCGTATTTAAATGTTTTTTGCTCGAAGGCGTCGACTCCGGGTCCTTATCAACTCAAGATAAGCATGCATGATCCGGTCCCCAACCAAGAGCAGGAATCCAACGATCGTTACAGTCTTGCAAACCCCATCGCGCTGGGTGATCAAACCAGCGGTTACATAGGCCATCGCAAAGACGAAGACTGGTACTTGGTGGAGACGAAAGATCTTCCTGCGGACTCGGTCCTCAGGATCGAAATGACCGGAGCCGACAAGGTACGCTTGAACCTCGAAGTGCTCGACCATATTCAACGGGCGCCTATAGTCAAAACCCGTTCGAGCCAAACCGGCGACGGATTGGTCATCCGCAATTTGGGTATTCCCGAAGGCAACCAAGCCGTATACATCGCCGTCACCTCGGCCTGGGTGGAGATGGAAGGATCGAAAAAATACAATCAA
>JBFFBT010000376.1:0-3813 GCA_041560255.1 Myxococcota bacterium
CACAGGCCGTACCCAACAATGGGTCTTCGCTCCCGTCCGGCGTAGCCACGTCACAGTCGTTGTCCACTCCGTCACATACCTCTATGTTGTCTGCTCCTGTACTGCACACCAAGCTGCCGGCCGCACACCCCGTATATCTGTCATCCGCGCACAGGTCGCTGTCCGCACCGACGCAGGCCGTACCCAATAACGGATCCTCGCTCCCGTCCGCGCTGGCTCCGTCACAGTCGTTGTCCACTCCGTCGCACACATCCAGATTATCGGCCCCCGTACTGCACACCAAACCGCCTGCGCTGCACCCGGTATAGCTGTCATCCGCGCACAGGTCGCTGTCCGCTCCGTCGCAGGCCGTACCCAACAGCGGATCTTCACTCCCGTCCGCGCTGGCTCCGTCACAGTCGTTGTCCACTCCGTCACACACATCCAGATTATCGGCTCCCGTACTGCACACCAGACTCCCTGCTCCACAGGCATATTGATCATCCAGACAAAGATCGGAGTCCGCCCCGTCACAGGCCGCCCCCAGCAGCGGATCTTGGCTTCCGTCCGCGCTACCCGCGTCACAGTCGTTGTCCCATCCATCACACAGCTCCAACCCTCCCGGGCGGCATGCCGATCCGCAATCCAGCGGATCGTCGTTGCAATCGTCTCCTCCCGGGCAACCCGCGTCGATGAACCCGTCACCATCGCTGTCTTTATCGACCCCGGCTATCACACAGGCTCCGCTTACACAGGCATTGCCGCTGCGGCATGGATCCGCGCATTCGCTGTCCTGGGTGCAGGCGGTTATGGTAATGGTACCGGTTTGATCCGATCCGAAAACCGGATGGGCGGCAGTCAACACCGCGGTACCTTCGGATACCGGCGTGAGGGTGACTTGGCTGCCCGCAGATACATCGAGCGCCGACGCATTGGTGTCCAGGGTCCAATCTGCCTGTATATCCTGCATGTACGATCCTACGGCATTGCGGCCGACGGCGTACATCGTGCGGGTTTGTCCCAGCTTGAGTTCCAAATCTTCGACTTCGACCCCAATCCCTCCGGGAAGATCCTCGATCACCACCCGCATCTCATGTACAACCACCGTAAAGGCGTCGGACAGCACGCCCGAATTGCCCTCGGCGTCCACGACCGTCAAATCGTAACTCCCGGCTTCCAAACCAGCCGGAACGATGGCCGTCAAATGATTTGTATCGACATACACCACCTCCAATAGCTCGGTGTCGCCGAGACGCGCGGTAAAAGATTTTTTGAGATAGGAGTTGTTTTTATCGGTGTAACTTACTTTGATAGCAGGGTAAAACCCACTTCCCACAATCTCTACGGCCACTTGCTCACCCCGGTAGGCTCCATTGGGTTGCATGCTCTCGGGCTTGGGACCGGGCGCCAGCAACTCGCTGCATCCACCAAGCAGCCAGACGGTCAGACACACCAAGATTTTCCATATCCCCATATTCAATAACCGGCTTTGCATATGAATAGACCTTTCAAATCAAGCTCTTCTCTCATATTGTATCCTTTTTGGGCACAAACCTGTTAATAATATTGATCAATAATAACCTACAGTTACAAAATTTTTTCGATGGTTTCGAACACCTGGATCATTTGACGCCGTACGCCTTCGGTGATATCCAAAAATGCGGACATGATTCGACTCGAAAACATAAGCCGAAAATATGGACTCGACCAAGCCGCCACCCAGGCACTGGAAGGGATCACCCTCGAGATTCCGAAAGGCTCTTTTGCTCTCGTGGTGGGCACCTCGGGTTGCGGAAAAACCACGCTTTTGAACATCATAGGGGGATTGGACTCCCAATTCGAAGGCCGCGCCCGGGTGGCGGGCTGCGATCTTTCCAAGCTGGACGATCGGCAGTTGAGCCGTTTTCGTTCTCAAACCGTGGGCTTTGTCTTTCAACACTTTCATTTGCTCGACCACCTCGACGCATTGCAAAACGTGATGCTCGGATCCTTCTTCTCTCAAAGCAACCAGAGCGCCCCGGGCCCCCAAGCCGCCGAGAGAGCCGAAGAAGTGCTGTGCAGGGTTGGTTTGGGCGAAAAGCTGAATCAGTTGCCCGGTCAACTCTCGGGGGGACAAAAACAACGCGTGGCCATCGCCCGGGCGCTGTTTGCCGGGCCCGACCTGATTCTGGCCGATGAGCCCACCGGCAACTTGGATACCCACACCGGCACCCAGATCATCAACCTGTTCGAAAAGCTATCGACCGAGGACGGCTTGACGGTGGTGGTGGTAACCCACGAAGAAAACTTGTTCCAAAACGCCACTGTCATAATTCGGTTGGAAGACGGCCGCTTGACGAGAGGATCCCGTCTATGAAAACCCGAAGTTTGGGAAAGCTCATCCACCAAAACCTGCGCCGTAACCGGAAAAATCTGGTTTTTTCCTCCATCGGCATCGTGGTGGGCATCATGAGCTTCGTGTTTTTCATCAGCTTGGGCCGCGGCATCAACCAGGTGGTCACGACCCAGATTTTCCCGGTCGACGCCAACCGAATTCAGGTGGTTCCGAGACTGATGCAATTCGGATCGGCCCAAGGAAGCCGGCTGCTCGACGAACAGGCCTTGGCCGAGCTTCGAGCTATCCCCGGCGTCAAGGCCGTCTACCCACGGATGAAATTGTCTTTTTTGGCGACGACTACGGTAAGCGGCGGCGATATTCCCGAAGCCACCTTGCAAATGCTCTCAAAAATACCCGGCATGACCCCGAACATGGTCTCATCCCTCAAAAACATTCGCATGTGGCTCGAGATCATGGGCAACGGCATCGATCCTCGGCTGGTAGAAGAAGAATCCGTCGCCCAAGCTTTTCAAGATCCCAAGCCAGGGCAACCCATACCGGTACTTTTGTCGACCCGTATGGTGGAAATTTACAACGCCAGCTTTGCTCAATCCAGGGGTCTTCCAAAAATCGATCAGACCCTGATTCCTTTTTTACCAACCCTTCCGCTTACCCTCAACCACTCTTTTCTCTCTAGAGACGTGCAAGGCCCGGCACATCGGACCCGGATGAAATTTATAGGTCTGAGCCGATACGCCATCATGGGAGGTATCACGGTCCCGCTCGATACAGCCAAACGGCTCAACCGACAGTTTGCGGGCGAACGAGCCGCCGAAGTATACGAAGCCGCCATTGTCGAAGCGAAAAGCTCCGATTTTTTAGGTTCGGTTCAACAAGACATCAACCAGCATGGTTTCGACTTGGATACCAGCGAAAAGCGCATGGCCGAAAGCGTTGCACTGGCAGTGGTGTTGGTGACTTTGGGGTTTTCACTCATCAGCTTGACCATCGTGGGTTTGGCGGCCGTCAATATCGCCCACACCTTTTTCATGTTGGTGTACGAGCGCAAGCGCGAGATTGGATTGATGCGCGCCTTGGGTGCAACCCGTACGGACATCCGATCCATGGTTTTGGGTGAAGCTTCTTTCGTCGGGTTTACCGGCGGCGTTTTGGGAGCGGGCCTGGGCTTTTTGGCAAGCCGGCTGGTCGATTTACTGGCCGGCCGGGCGCTGCCCGACTTCCCCTTCAAACCGGAAAGCTATTTTTCTTTTCCTTGGTGGTTGTTTGCAGGCTCGGTGCTGTTTGCCGTTCTTTTCTGTGTCGTGGGCGCGGCGTTTCCCGCCAACCGGGCGGCTCGTTTGGATCCGTCCTCGACTTTGACCGGAAGATAGACTCGCCAGTTGCATAAAATGCCGTCATCCTGGATAGATTCTATCCAGGATCCATTGTTAAAATTATAGATTCCGGCTTAAAGCTTGCCAGAATGACATTGTTTCCAATAGCCACAAAAAGTGAAA
>JBFFBT010000377.1:0-3745 GCA_041560255.1 Myxococcota bacterium
TCTGATCGATTTCCATACCACAGGCGGCCGTGAACAAGATCATCAACAATACTAGAAAGTTATTAACCCAACGCATACCACGCTCCTTTCTGTCCGCCTTTATTTTGGCAGGACGATGGATCTGTATCTGTTATCAATACAAACGCAAAGTAAACGACTCCAGCTTCAAAAAAATAGTTATTCTTTTTGGTGGTCGATGGTCGATTTTATGGGGTTTTTAGCTATTCACTCATCTCGACCTGTCATAGATCGGTATAAAATAAAGCGATTATTTAGGGTTATACACAGAAAAAAGCCTCTGATGAAAAGCAGCTTTCATCAGAGGCTCGAAGGGGATTTGTTGGTTGGGGACAACCCAAATCCATTACCAAATCCAACAATGGAGCTGAACAGGATCGAACTGTCGACCTCCTGAATGCCATTCAGGCGCTCTCCCAGCTGAGCTACAGCCCCATATCCGACTTGTCACGGTTCGTCGCGCACTCCAATGACGAACTCCGGGCTTTTAGCATCGAAGGGCCGTGGTGTCAAGGCCAAATCGGCAGAGGCCCGGGTTTTATTTTGGGGTTTTTCAACCGGTGGACGGGCGGTGGGAAATCTATCGTACGGTTGCATAAAGCCTTGTGTTTTGTTTTGATTTGTTTATGATTCGACCTGGTTGTGGTCAACGAAACGGATATTTGGAGGACTGGAATGGGAAAAGGCGATAAAAGAAGCGCAAAGGGTAAGCGATTTAGTCATTCTTTCGGAAATAGCAGACCCAAGGCCAAGAATAAAAAGAAAAAAACCGATAGCTCCGCATCCCAATAGGCGTTGATGCATATGTTGGTGTAGAGCATATATTGGATCTCTTCGGGTTTTGGGTTTATCATAAAAGAAAAGTCAACATGATGTCTTTTTGGAAACCTGGAGCCGGGGTTGAGCGATCAGCCGACTTGGGGAGACGGACACTGGGATCGTGAAGGCTTGGATGTAGATGCACTGGCCCACGACAACCCAGTCGAGGCCATGCGTATCGGCCTGGAATGCGACGATAGGCAGAGGGTACTGGGTGCCTATCGGTTGCTGCAGGCTTCGGGGCGTGAGCCCGGCCTACCCTATACCCAAACCGTAAAATTGGCCGGTTTTCTCGAGCAAGCCGGTATGTATCTGGAAGCGGCCCGCACGTATCGCAGGGCCGCCGAGATCGATCTGAAAAACCCGGATTCGCCGCATCTCATGTTCCGGTGCGCCGGATTGTTATTGGGACCGACTGCGCGCGTGCAACCGGCGATCGGAATGCTTCGTTATCTGGTCGAAAGCTATCCGGACCATCGCGTAACACCCCATGCGAGATCGCTTCTCAAGCAAATCGAAAATCAAGACACTGCCGGATTGATAGAACGATTTGTTTTGGCGGTCCAGGAGCTGGGAGGTGAAGTTGATTGGCAACAACCTTTACGGGGTGCTTCGGCGGTAAGTACTTTTCATGCGGGATTCAAGGATGACTCCGGGCTGCGGGGCGGGATGGGACGACAATCGTTTGATCCTCGAACCACGTGGCTTTTAGGGATCGTAAAAAGATTGTATGTTGTGTTTTTGGTCTTGTTGTTGATCTATGGAGTGACCATCTTTACCCGCAACCGGTATCGAAGCATTGAACAGATCGACCCGGCCTTATGGCGCTCACCCCTACAGACCAAAATAAAACAAAAAAATGTCAGGCTTACCTATGAAGGACATCATTATAACCTTGTGCCAAGATTCGACTATGAAATCAATGGTTTAGTTGTAAGTAGAGATGATTACACCTTGATGGGCCTAAGCAGGGGCAACCTGTTTCATTTGGATCTTTGCATGATCTTCGGCAACAATGTCAAAAGCCGTGCATATCGGCACTCGGGATTGAGTTTCGTGCACCACGGAAATGTGTGTTACGCCACCAGCCGAGGGGGAGTCCCTTTTGATTTCAAGTCGTTGTCGAACACACATCTGTTGGCCGCAAACGAAGAGTTGCGCGACAGGCTCGAAGAAGTCGAGGTAGGAGATCAAGTACGGTTGAAAGGATGGTTGGTGGATGTGTCCGCCGTACCGGTCAAGTCTCCGGGATCATTCATTCCTTCTGCAATCCGGTTGAAAACCAGCACGACGCGTACGGATACGGGACTCGGAGCTTGTGAGATACTTTATCTTCGCGGGATCGAGATCTTGGCCGAGGGTAACGTGTTGTCCCGCCGGATCAATGCAATCAGTTTTGGTCTGTTGCTCGTGCTTGCATTGATTTTCATTCTGCGCTTGATATTTCTCCCCTTGGGATATAAAAATCGATAAATTATAAATAGTTATGAGTCTTTAGGGCGCTCTGGTCGAACCAATAAAGGTTCGTTTGGGACGTTGATAAGGTAGTTTTTGGGGATATTCTCCTCTGTGGTCAAAATGGTTTCTCCGAAGGCGGGATTGGCTTTGGCAAGATCGTCGGTCGTATATTGAAGGCAGTTTGCCAATTGTGAGAGGGACATGGCTTTGGTAAGTCGCGCAAAACTGTATGCCATCGAAGCGTTCAGGGGTAAGGATTTGGAGTCAATAAGTTGCACCACGGCTGCATACTGGGCGTAATAGTTTTGACTTTGAAAACCGAAACTCCCAAATTGACCGAGATCGATAAGGAGTCCCAGATCGGAAGTCTTGCGGCGTTGCATGAGCTTGCGAAGTCGGGTAGGCCCTGTGTTGTACGCGGTCAGCGCAAGCGGCCAGCTTCCCAGGTCATCATAGAGCTTTTTCAAATAGCAGGCCGCGGCCCATCCGGATCGCAACGGATCCAAGCGCTCGTCGATTTTTTCGCTTACAAAGATGTATTTTTGGGCGGTGGTGTCAACAAACTGATACGCTCCCACTGCTCCCGCCGGGGAGACGGCTTTGGTATCGGCCAGTGATTCGATGATTGCCAACCGCGCAAGACAAGGAGGGAGGGAGGCTGAGTGAAAAATGCCCTCGACCGCCCCTGCATATCGGGCATATGGTTTGATGGCGGCTTCCAGGCTGTCTTTGCGGCCTTGCACCACCTGGATGTTTCGATAGGCAGTGCGAGCCTGCCTGAAGTTGTTGTCAAAGAGCTTTGCAAAGTCTTTTTTTAATTTTTTCTTTTGAATAGAAAGTTTACGTATGAGCTGTTTTTTGACGCCAAGCAACCTCTCGTCGCAAAGTTTTTCTTTTTCCTGGTTTGCTTGACCATACTGGAAAAGATCTCTGCAATCGACCTGTCGGTATACAATCCAGGGTTTACGTTCGTCCACCAGCAAGTACACACGATCCGGGGTATCTCCCCAAATCCGCTTCCAAAAGGCTACCCTGCTCTCAAGATTTTTGGGTATTTCACCAGGGTCGGTGCGGCATTCGGCCGAATCCATGAGAATCGGCCAGGGAGGGACGGCCGGATACAGATGAGAGCATGAGCCGACGGATTTTTCGTCCGATCGTACCAGAAAGGCCCGAAGATCTTCGAGCCAAGCCGGCTCAAAAGAGGGTCGCCAGATACAAAATACGGCCGATACAACCAAGCCCCCTAGCAAAAACCCAAATACGAACCAAAGGCTTTTTCTCGCCTGTCTTGCCTGATAAGTTGTTTTCTTACGGAACATATCAAAAAACATGATAGCAAAATGGCACGATAAATGCATATATTTTTCGGCTGAACACTTGTAACCGTTCACCATGGGATAGCGGCGACTCTTGAGATTTCGAGGACTTGTCTGAGCAGGGTTTACAA
>JBFFBT010000378.1:0-3728 GCA_041560255.1 Myxococcota bacterium
CCACGGTGGAAAAGCTAGAATCCACCCAACAACCGGATTGAGCATCAAGGCGGTTTGCATTCGTATCGCATGGTTTGACTGGTAGACAGGAGCTCGAGCAGTCATGATCCGAACCCAAGGTGTTGATCGCCGTCTTCTGTATTGGGTGGCCGGGAAAATATATGCTGAAAGAACAGCGGTATTTCCGACTCGGGACGCTTTGGAGCGGGTTTTATTGGTTAGGGTTGATGAACGGGTCGGTAATCTCATCATGATGCAGTCCCTGTTGGATGCCGTAAAAACCCGATTACCGGCGGCCCGAGTGGGCTTATGGGCGAGTGCGCGTATGCAACGCGTAACTGAGACCTTGGAAGGTCTGGACTGGTTGCATGAGATAGACAAACGCTGGTTTTTTCGCTGTCCCTGGCGTTGGAGCAAAGCAATTCGCACTGTACGGGGTATGGGTTACCAGGTGGCCGTCGATGCGTCTGCGTGGCATGCCTATTCATTGACGCATGCCGTACTGACCCATTTCTCGGGTGCACCTATGCGCATCGGGTACCAGCGTGATCCGGTCGAGCAATGCAACGGAAAGACCCTGCAGGATGGATTTCATACCCATTTGGTGCATCCCGGTCCAAGTGACGAGCAAGAGCTTCGTCAGCATATGAGATTGCTTGCTCCGTTGGGAGTCCATACCGAGCCGCCGGTGTTGCGGACGTCTCTAGGTGGTGAACAGATCGCAAGATGGAAACAGTGGTTGGAGATGCATATACGCTTCGGCCTGCGGATTGGTATTTGGGCCGGCGCTCGAAAAACCGAGCGTAGATGGGATCATGACAACTTCGTCCAAGTCGGCCGGAAGTTGCACCAAGAAATGAATGCCGGTCTTTTGGTTTTATGGGGACCGGGCGAAGAGCAGTTGCGAGGTAGATTGCTTGATGGGTTCAAACCCTATGGAGTAGCAACCCCTGATACAACCTTGTCCGAGTTGGCGGGCATAATGAGAGGTTTGGATTTGGTGGTGACCAACGATACCGGACCCATGCACCTGGCGGTCGCGGTCGGGACTCCCACTTTGGTGCTTTTCCCAAGTGGGGAGCCCAAAAGGTGGGGACATGGTTACTCTTTTGTCAAAAACCTCGACGTATCCGGCGGCGATGCGGATTGTCACATGGACGCGATTATGGATGCATGCAGGAGATTGCTCGAGGTTGAAAAACAATCATCGTAGGACGCTTTCCAGCGGCCGAAAGAAAAGATAGGTAGGTGAACAATTGAAAAGCATGACAGGTTACGGTAGGGCGGAAGGAACGGTGGGAGACCGCCAAGTGGTTGCCGAGATTAGGTGTTACAATCATCGCTACACCGACATAAGGCTCAAGCTCCCACGCGGTTGGATGGCGCTGGAGGTCATCGCCGAGAAATTGATTCGTGAGTTGGTCGGCAGGGGAAGGGTGGAGTGTGCGGTTCGTCCAGTCAGCGGAGGATACAGTGTCGGTAAGCCCGTTTTGGATCGGGATTGTGCCTTGGAATATCTCAAGGCTTACCGTGAGTTGGCCGAGGAGATGTGGAGAGAGACAGGAGTACAGGAGACGCCCGACTTCGACCTGGTGGCGAAAGCGGAAGGTGTAGTGGTTTTTGGTGAAACGATTGCGGATTCTGAGGATGAAAGAAATCAAGTGCGGGCGTTATTGAAAAAAGCGTTGCAGGAAGTAGACACAATGCGCTTGGCCGAAGGCGCGGCGCTGGCTCGACAGCTCGAGTCACTGCTTGACAGTGTCGAAGAAATGCTTGCATCCATCGAGGTCCAGCTTCCAGAGGAACAAGCAAATTCAATCGATAGATTGAAAGAAAGAATCCAGGCTTTGACGGCTTCAAACGAGGTGTCTCAAGAGCGCATTGCACAGGAGGTTGCCATCTTGGCCGAAAGGCTGGATGTTAGTGAGGAAATTACGCGGTTCAAGAGTCACCTGGCGCAATTTCGGATCATATCTGCGCGTACAGACCAACCTATAGGTCGTGAGCTGGATTTTCTGCTTCAGGAAATGAACCGAGAGATAAATACATTGCTATCCAAGCTTGCATCCATTGCATTGACCAATTTGGCAGTATCCATAAAGGCCGAGGTAGAGAAAATCCGCGAACAAGCCCAAAATGTGGAGTGAGCGACGTGAAAGAAAATCGAGGAAAGCTCTTGGTCATATCTGCGCCTTCCGGGACAGGCAAAAGCACCATATGTCGAAAATTGTTGGATAATAATAAGGATTTAGCCCTTTCAATTTCGTACACTACCCGGGCCCGACGAGGCTGCGAATTGCATGGTGTGGATTATCATTTTGTCGAAAAAGCTGCTTTTGAAAAGATGGTGCAAAATGATGATTTGCTCGAATGGGCGAAGGTGCACGGAGAGTACTATGGTACCGGAAAAAAAGACACTTTTGAATTGATTCAAAGTGGTAGGACGGTTTTGTTCGATATCGATGTTCAGGGAGGTATGCAAATCAAGCAAAAGGAGCCCCGAGCAATTTTGGTCTTTCTGCTGCCTCCGTCTATCCAGGAGCTCATCAGGCGTCTCGAGCAACGATCAACTGAAAATCGAACGCAAATCAGTACTAGGATGAAATCAGTGGTACGTGAACTTGAACAAGCGCGCCTCTATGATCACCTGGTCGTCAATTTTAACCTGGATGAGACCCTGGTTTGGACCGAGGAAATACTCCTGGGGTTAAGAGAACCCCAAAAGAACTTTTCGTCTTTGATCGAAAATCTCATTTTTGAAGCAAAACAGATGAATTTGTAACTAGCTGTTATGTATACACTTATTTTATTGAACGAGCATAAAAAGAAGAAATCGAAACTTTTTTATTTTTTTTGTTGACAATCGACGCACGTTCAACTAGAACCTCTGCTCCATCAGCAAGTGAAAAAAAAAAGTTGCTGATAAGCAAGATTGTGTAGGATTGAAAAATGAGCCTTGACTGTCAGTTAGCAAGTATGTATGCTGTAGTTTTGCTGGTGACAGGGTGTCTCGATCGAGCTTGATCGGGACGTCGGCTGGTTCGGTCTTTGAAAACCGGGAAACAATTTGATGTAGGTGAGAACCATAATACGTGCGAAGTCTTCGATGGTTCATCCTCTGGACCTTATATGGAAAAGGGGAAAGTCGAATCATTCAAGGGTTCCGAGCTTTAGTAGAATTCAAGGCGCTGGTTACACAGACGCCTTTCAGGTTTGAACTGGAGAGTTTGATCCTGGCTCAGGACGAACGCTGGCGGCGTGCCTAACACATGCAAGTCGAACGAGAAAGCACCTTCGGGTGTGAGTAAAGTGGCGCACGGGTGAGTAATACGTGGGTAACCTGCCCTCGGGTTTGGGATAACATCTCGAAAGAGGTGCTAATACCGGATGAGACCACGCTCCGCATGCGGAGTGAGGTAAAAGGTGGCCTCTCCATGGAAGCTATCGCCTGAGGATGGGCCCACGCCCCATCAGCTTGTTGGTGAGGTAACGGCTCACCAAGGCTAAGACGGGTAGCTGGTCTGAGAGGATGTCCAGCCACACTGGAACTGAGACACGGTCCAGACTCCTACGGGAGGCAGCAGTGGGGAATATTGCGCAATGGGCGAAAGTCTGACGCAGCGACGCCGCGTGAGTGATGAAGGCCTTCGGGTCGTAAAGCTCTGTAGGTCGGGAAAGAAAACTTTTGGGGAACAATACCCCCGAAATCTGACGGTACCCGACCAGAA
>JBFFBT010000379.1:0-3726 GCA_041560255.1 Myxococcota bacterium
GACAATCAAGGTCCCGAGTCACGTGTTTTACGGGACTCTTGCGCCCGTCGAGATAGGTCCCATGAGCATCGATGACGAGCCGTACAACAAGCTTACCACCACCATCATCGACACCAGCACGAGCCAACCCAAAGTGGTGGGCGAGTTTGTTGGAAGAAGCCTGATACGAACCAGCATCCCGGTGTTCGAAGACGTATCGCAGGGTGATACGTTGCGGTTTTTCGTGCGCGTGACCGACTCGCTGGGCCAGTCGTCCGACAGCGCCGTAAAGGCCGTGCCCATACGGGTTTCTCCTGCCGGAATGGTGTTTTACAGTCAAGGCGCAAACCAACCCAATCCAAGCCGACTGGCTGCCGGTCAGATGGCGATCTTCCAGGTCAGGGTGGTGGATACCGCCTCGAAGCCCGTCCAGGGTGTCACGGTGGAGTGGGCTGCCAAGACCTCTGACGGTAAAACCCAACTGGCGGTCCATAGCTCGGCGACCACCTCCGATGGATTGGCGGTTTGGTATCTGCAACCTGGTTGGAAAGTGGGAAATTATCGTATCGAAGCCAGGGTCAAGGATTTTCCGTCCATCTTGGCGATCCACCAGTTTGAGCTGTTATCGGGCGATTTCGACCACATCGAGCTTCAACACATCCCGAAAGTCGCGGCGGGCAAAGATGTCGAGTTTGTCTTCAAGACCGTGGATCAGGGTGGCAATCCGGTGCCCGTAACGCACGACTCCTTGTTGCGCATTCGGGTGGTGCATCCGGATTTCATGTTCTATTTTGATGAAAACGTCATCATCGAAGACATATACGATCCAACTTGCCGATGTATCACCGGACAGACGGCCGTCGTGGGATTTGTAGCCGGCCGAGGCGATGCCAGATTGCGGGTGAGTGAAAAAGTCGGCACCTATCTTGCGAATCTCGAAGTCGATGCCTTGGGTCCGATCGACGTATTGTACGATCACGACGGATTGCCGCACACCGCTCCGCTTCCACGAGATACGGTCGAGTTGCGGGTATTTCCCGCGAAACCCGCAGGTCTGCGGTACGAAGTCGTATCCATGACCAATCACGCCATGGGAGACCCCATAAGATTGGAAGTGGGAGAAAGCGCCAGGATCAAGCTGAGCGTGGTGGATGCCTACGATAACCTGGTGAATTGGATCGAGAGAGACACCGGATTTGTCGGCGCGCATTTCGATGCCACGGTCATGATATCGGGCAACGCGCATAGTGACGGCCAAAATCAGTTGGCCTTGCAGTTGCGTTACGGCGTCAAGGAGTTTGCCGTAAGCGACGACATCCGTGAGGTCGTTACCCTGTCGGTTGCGGATATACAAACCGTGCCGGCCGAGTTCGACAGATCGAAGACGCTGGAGCTCGAGTTTGGCAAGTTGCCGCCGGCGATCGGGGTCGCGGGATTTATGTCTACCCATGACAGCCTGCGGTTGCCCATCAAGCTTACATTTACCGAAGCGGTGCGAGCGGACGAAACCCGTCCGGACGCCGCGCCCGCTTCTATTAAGCTGGACGGTCAAGAGGTGCCGGGCGACTTTGAGGTGGGCATTGATACCGTGGTGTTCGAGCCGGACGTAGATATCGCGCTCAATCGTTGCTACCAAGTCGGCACGAGCCAATCGGGCCTATTGGGTGCGGCCGAGAGCGATCCCATCTTGACCCAGCAGCTTTTGGTATGCAGCCCCAAAGTGGGCATCCCGGTACAAACCGCGGGTTATCTGTTGGAGCATACCGGCGCGAAAATCCAGGTCCTCTTCGGTCAGGGAGTAAACCCTGTAGCTATTACCGACGGCGTGATCGCACTAGACGGATTGACTGCTGATTTTGATTGGGGCACCCAGTCATTTGTGGTGCCGGGATTTGCCCAGAACGCTGTTGCGGAAGGGCAGGTCGTACGAATCCAGTTATCGGGTGGATTGCAGGGAGCACCGTTATCGGCGGCCAATACCCGTTCGATCCTGGCGTTGCATGCAGGTAAGGATTACGACGCGGACGGGCTTGCAAACGAGTTGGAGCACGCGATTGGTTTGAGCCCCATCCATGCGGACACGGATAAGGACGCGAGGCCGGACGGTCTAGAGGATACCGACAACGACGGATTGACCAACGCTGAAGAAGTGGCTGCCGGCACCCATCCGGGTAAAAGTGATACGGATGCGGACGGACTTTTGGATGGTGAAGAGATCAACCGATACGGCACCGATCCCACCTCGGCGGACAGTGATGCGGACGGATTGACGGACGGTGAGGAGATAGGAGTGTATGCCACCGATCCCAACAACCCGGACAGTGACGGGGATGGTCTGAAAGATGGAGACGAGATCGACGTGCATGCCACCGATCCGAAAAATCCGGACAGCGACGGAGACCTTGTGTCGGATGCTCAAGAGATCCAACAATTGGGTACCGATCCCAACAACAAGGACACCGACGGAGACGGCATCGAGGATGGATTGGAGGTAAAAACCCAAAGCGATCCCAAAGACGCCGCCAGCATGAACATCGCCGCGTACGTAACGGCTCTCCAGGTAACCCCCGCGGTGTATGAAGTGGAGCTCGATTCGTTTGAAACCTTGACTGTCGATCTGAGCGTGGTTGCAGATCTCGACGTACAAGGTGTGATGTACAGGGTGAATGTGACCGCTCAGCGATACGGAACCAGCTATACGAGCGATGACGAGACGGTAGCCCGGCATGATCGGGATGGACGCGTCGAGATACTGGGAGTAGGCAGCACCGTCGTGCGCGCGGCCTTCGCGGGACTGGAAGCGACTTCGATGTTGGTGGTCCTTCCGGAACCGGATCTTTACACCATAAACACTCCGACGGTGGTCGACGGCGGCATGCAGGAGCTCAAGATCGTGGTGCAAAGCGGCGGCGTACTGATTTTTGCAGACGATACCCATGTACGAGGCGTACGCGTGCAGGCGGGCGGACGATTGGAGACCGCCACAGACAGTGATACGGCCTATATCGATGGTGGTTTGGTGGTGGATCCGCAAGGCGAAATTGCCGCGGCTTCGATCGTCACGAACGCCGACGCCCGATGTACCGGATGTCTGGTAACCGTAGAAAACCTTACCGTAGCAGGCGATCTGATCATGCGAGAAAACGCTGTGTTGACCCTGCCTGTGCCCCAAGCAACCGGAGTGAAAAAACTCAATATCAATGTAGGCGGCGAAATCCAGTTGGAAACCGGCTCCTCCATCGATGTAAGCGGTAAGGGATATATGGGAAACCGCACGTTGAACAACATCCCGCATTCAACCGCGGGAGGCAGCCACGCAGGTATCGGAGGAGACTACTATCAGGATGATACCCTGCCCGCGTACGGAGATTACCTGCATCCCAGGCTTCCCGGTTCGGGAGGTTATTGCTCGGATGCAAAAAAATGTGCGGGCGGAGGCGTCGTAACAATCCGGGCGGCCGGATTGGAGCTTTCGGATGGCGGCATCAAGGCCGACGGAATGATGTTGAACACGGGCTCCGGAGCCGGAGGAAGCATCCTCATCGAGGTTGCTACGCTTACCGGTGTGGGCGGTACGGGTCGGATCGAGGCCAACGGGGCCGGTGATTGGGCCAAGAGCAGCTCTACCGGAGGCGGAGGCCGGGTGGCGGTGTATTACGAGCAAGCCATCGGGGTGGATGAGAAGTACATCACGGCCCGGGCCGGAGGCCGAAGCCAGACAAGCGTTCAGTCGGCCTATGGCAGCGC
>JBFFBT010000380.1:0-3723 GCA_041560255.1 Myxococcota bacterium
CTCCCTGCATGCCCTTGGTAAGCTGTCGCGGGGGATCCAGGGTTGCATGATTCGGCTGGTAGGCGTACAGATGGATATCTCCTCCCGGATCTTGCGCCGAGTAGATAAGGGGTTTGGGCCAGTTGCATATATCGCTGTTTTGATCCGGATTCGCCACCAATGGGCAGTTGTCGGAGCCGTCCAGGATGCCGTCATTGTCGTCGTCGGGATCACAGGCGTCTCCCAAAGGATCGTCGTCATGGTTTTTCTGTCCGTTGTTGAACACGCTGGGACAGTTGTCCTCGCTGTCCAAAACACCGTCTCTGTCCTTGTCCAAGGGATCCCCGTCGGGATCACAAGCGTTGCCGATTCCGTCCCTATCGGTGTCCAGTTGCATGGGGTTGGGGATGATGGGGCAGTTGTCCTGCAGATCGGCGATTCCGTCGAGATCGTCATCCAGGTTGCCGTTTGGGTCGCTGTCGATGGGTCGCAGTATGCTTGAGCCTTCCATCGTGGGGAGGGTCAGGGTGCGAAGCGTCAAGTCCGCTTGTTTGCGTATCTCCAAGCTCGGCAAGCCTACCGTCCGGTATCCGGTGTGGGAAGCGGTCATTTGGTAATAGCCTGCCGGAAGCTCCAAGAACGCATAGCTTCCCTTTTCGTCTGTCTTGGCTGTGTATTGCCTGCTCTCGAACCGATCGGTAAGAGAGACCAACACACCCGCCCGGTCGCTCGGGTTGCCGAGCAGCACCGATCCGGATACGTTCCCCTTGGCATCCTCAGGAACCGGCTGCAACCGAAGTACAATGCTTTCGGTAGTCTTGCCGGGCTCGATCTTTACGCGCTCGGGTGCGGCCAACATATATCCGGGCAGAGCCGCTCCGACCAAGCGATCGCCCGCCGGCACGCCCGACATGAGAAAACCGCCGCCGACCGACGCATGCGTCAGGCTGACTCCCTCTAGGAGGTAGATCACCGCATTCAAGGGTGATCCTCCATCCGAGAGTTCGACCCTACCCTCGATCCATCCGGATGGAAGCACAGAGATGTCGCCCAGATCCCGGACTCCTTGGCGTACGGCCACCGGGTTTTCGGCTTCGTATACAATCAGGGTCTTTTTGCCCTCAGGCATGATCGTTGCGGTGATCAAAAGCGTATAATCGCCTTGAGGAACATCATCTATCTGAAAGTATCCAGCGGCGTTCGATACGGCCGAAAGTCCACACTCGACCAAACGGATCGTAGCTGCCGTCAAATACTGAGCCGGAGTGCTGTTGTATTTGACCTTACCCACCAATGCGCCCAGAGCGGGCGGCGGATCGAAATCGCGACTGCAAGCCGAAAGGCAAAGTAGGAAGCTCATCAACATGATAACTTTTGTATGGGAAATGTTCATACCGCAATCTCCTACCTGGATCCAAGTCTCAGTACCGAGGATCTAACCCGTAAACCATGTCAGAGTCAACCGGTTGAGAAGAGACAATCGGGTGGGGATCAAATCGAAAAAAAAGGGATTTTGACGGGCAAAAAGAACGGGGGGTCTTTTGGTCGGGCTTTCGTGCTATATAGTCAATTGTTTTGCATATAATTTGTTTTTTGTCTTGGAAGCCGGACGTATGCTTGCGACGCAGGACTTCTCAAGCTGCGGAATATCGTTTCAGGTCAGTTTGGGAGTTTGGTTTTTTTTTGATTGCTTGAGCGATCACTTCGTCTATCCGATTGATCAGCCGTTGATCGGCCAAGATGTCTTTCGGTGTAAGTGCGCCGCATGCCCGAATCAAATGAACCTGCTCAAATCCGGACGTGGTGAAGTAGCGGGCATACTTATCGTAGATATCTTTGTGCTCACCCTCCTCGGCTCCTTGGGTTTGTATGAAGATCAAGGTTTTTCCGGCGGGCAGGCGGGAAGGTTCGGGATTGGTTTGATAGTCCGGTTTGGCAAAGGAAAAAAGGCGATCGATAAAGCATTTCATTTGTCCGGTTACATCTGCGAAGTACACCGGAGTCGAGAGGAGCAAGATATCCATTGTATACATTTTCTCAAAAACTGCAGTCAAATCATCTGAAAGCACACAGTGATCACTGGTTGTTTTACACCCGTAACATGCCTGACATCCCTGATATTGCAAATCATTGAGCGGATACGATGCGACCTCGACTCCCAGTTTTTCCGCTTTGAGACCCAAGTGATTCGCCAGGGTGTTGCTGTTGCCATGTGGTTTCGGGCTTCCCGCGATATGCAGCATCTTCATGTTTTCCTCCTTCAACGATGTTTTTGATAAAATCAAAGCTCACATTTTTCCCAGACACAAAAACCCTAAATCCTTAATTTTCGTTTGTAAAGTAAGCACCTTTTTGTTATATACTTTCTAAAAAGAAAGTATTATGACATATCGAGGAGTTATCATGAGAGAAAAATGTGACAATACGTCCTGTGCCATCATGAGCACCCTCCAGTTGATTGGCAACAAGTGGGTAATCCGAATCATTGCCAGATTGTTTGAGGGTACGAAGCGGTTTGGCGAGCTCGGCCGGGAGATCCCGGAGATCAGCCCGAAAATGTTAACCCAACAATTGAGAAAAATGGAGTCTGACGGTCTGGTCCGCAGGAAGATCTATCCCGAGGTTCCTCCCAAGGTGGAATACAGCCTGACCAAAAAAGGATCATCCCTGAAGTCGATCATGCAGTCCGTGGTGGAGTGGGGGCATAAGTTCGGCTCCGATTCCGGGCAGAACAAAAAGAATTCGCCCGGATGAGCGGCGTGAAAATACAAATTTCGAAATATGTCTTCGATCAGGTGGTTTTTGTGCAAATGTAGGCAAGCATTTGGGGTCCGATCTCAAAAACGCCATCCACTCGAAATCCGGCCCGCTCCAGCATGCCGTTCATCACCCAATCCCAGGTGCTGAACTCATCGCGTACGTGAAGCACGGACTCTTTTCCTATCTGTGGGCCGGCGAGTTTTAGCATGTCGTCAATCCAACTGTCGATCTTGTCTCGGTAGCTTCCTGGATCAAATGTGAATACGACGTCGGCCAGAAACATTCTGCCCCCCGGCTTACACAGATCGTAAAGCCTGCATAGGGCGATCTGCTTCCAAAAATCCGGCAAATGATGCAGCGTGACGTTTGCAACGACCGCATCCAGAGCCTCTCCCGTGTGTTGGTAGGTCAAAAACCCGGACTGCACGGCGCTCACATTGTCGAGCTTGTGACTTTCGATCTTATCCGCGAGCGTTTTCACCATGGCGCTTGAGATGTCTGCAGCGTAAACCCGCTTGCATATCTTGGCCAAATGTAGCGCCAAACCCCCGGTGCCGCAGCCTATGTCCAACACCACAGATTTTTTCGACAAGCCCAAGCTCGATGCAATCTTCAGGGCTTCCCGCCTATAATCCCTGAATCTTTCATGTTGTCTGTCGTAGTCTGCGACCAAATCCGCGTCTGTATAATCAACACCGGTTTGTCGGATCTCGTCATAGAGCCAGTCGGGGTAGTTCGCACTCATATGGGTATCCTTGAAGTTGTCATACAATTTCAACGACATCAAAAGAGATGTCCGGGTCCACTGCATTACCCTTTTATAAAGCAAATCGTTGGATATGCGAAGGGGATAAATCCGTACTCAATGATATTTGTAGATTTTTTGATGAAAACGGGCCCGCCTGTCAAGAGCCTCGCAGCTGCGTCAATCCCACTCGTAGGGATTTCTCATGTGTACCCGGGCGTTTAGTTTTTCAAACATGC
>JBFFBT010000381.1:0-3699 GCA_041560255.1 Myxococcota bacterium
ACAAAGCTCCAAGATTGAGCCTGGAGTCTATCTCGTTCGGGTTATGCTCGATGGATTTCTTGTAATACATTTCCGCATTCAAAAAATCACCATCGGAATGATACGCCAAAGCCAGAGTAAAGTGCGCTTCGGCGTCTTTCGGATTTTCGGCCAAGATCTCTTTATAATCTGCGATAATCTCCTGGATGGCCTGGTCACCTTTTATCTTATCCCGGCTGCGCAGCACGGCTTCCTTGGAAACCTGTTTCTTCTGCGCCTCCGAAGATTTTCCCTCGGTCTGCGGATCCGCCCATGCATGCCAAGAAGACATGACCAGGTACATGAACACCACAAGTCGATATTGTCGCATGATCATAGGCTCCGGTTCTCTAGCCTCTCATTCGGTCCACCAGCCCTTGGAGGACTCGCCAATCGAGGAATAATAACGTTTTTTTGCAGCCAACCACTCCGATTCTTTCCTTTTCAACCGCGCCTCGTCCTGCCCGACCTCTTTGCGCTTTCCTTCCACATCCTCTTGAATCGAGCGGACTTGATCGACAAAATCACTTTCATCCCCATCAAATGCAATGGAGTGCTTCTTGATCAATTTTACCTTGGAAAGCTCGAATTGCGCTTTTGCCAGCGTAAGCTCTTTGTCGGCCAGTTCGAGCCTCTCCCTCTGATGATCGATCACCTCTTCCAAATATTCTACTTTTTCATGTAGCATATCGATTTCTCTCTCCAGTTTATCTGCTTTCGTTCCGGAAGAGGTGTTGCGTTCTTTCTCCACCAACTTGATTTTTTGCTCCGTCCGAGCGATGTCTCTCTGCAATGACTTGATCTTGCGGGCCTCCAAGCTTTTTCTGTCCATCGCGATGGTGACGACCGTCTCGGATTGAAAAACCGTCTTGCGGCTGTTTTTGGGCAACCGTTTGATCAAATCCTCAGACACCACATGCGACAAAGAACCGCCGCAACCCCCTGACGGCAATCCAAAAACCGCCGACACGACGGCCACGATAAACCATTTCCCGAGAATACCGATTTTGTTTTCGATCCAAGCAAACATGTCTTCTCCAACCGTCATGATGATCTCCCTGCGTATGTCGACAGGCATCCGATCATCACTCAAATGATCCGAAGGGCCCGCAAGGTTTCAAGGCCGATCGGATGAATATCCGTGGTCGACAAATCCATGCTCCTGATTTTGGAGCTTACACTATCCACAACCGAACGGGCTTTCTTGCTGTCGTCATACCGAAGGTAAAGCGCTGCCTGGTTGATTCTGGCAGGCAAAAAACCTGCATTTTCCCCGGTGGATTTTCGAAAATAATCGTAGGCTTCTTGATCTTCGCCCAAATGCAACGCAATCACTCCCATCAGATTGAGCGCGGGCGCCGAACGTTCGTTGATCTCGAGGGCTTTACTCAACACCAACCGCGCCATGTGATGATCGCCGGCCTGGATCGACTCGCGGGCCAAACCCATCAACACATCCGCCTGATTGGGATTTTCCAGCAGTTTGGCCTGCAACCCTTCGACCTTCTGCCCCGAAGCCCGGCTGCCGCTGCGCCGCCTGACGACTTCGTCCTCGATCCGGTCGGTCCGCTTGATACAAGCCAGGGCATAGCGGCCGAACACGTTTTTATCCCTTACGGTTTTGGTACATGAGCCAAGGTAGGTCGCCGCGGTGCTCTCCTGCGTCTTTACCTGCTCGGCCAACATATTTTGGTATTGCGATTTCTGCTGGGCCGACAAATCGGCCGGAACGGGAGCCTGTCTCAAAAACTCCGCAAAATGGGAATATGCCCGGTAAAGTCCGTGCAACGCAGCAATGGCCCATTGTGCATCCCGCATACCGACGACTCCGCCATACACCTGTTCCAAGGTGCCGAGCATTTGCATTTTACTTTCCAAGACCGCCTGATCGTCCTGTCCGCCGCCGAATCGCAGGTTGATGAACTGCTTTGCAATCAAATCTCCCAACCTGAACTGAGCTTCGGCCCCAAGCGCCGCGTTCCCAGGGCCGCTCGATCCGGCCACCGCCAGATACATTTGTTTGGCTTCTTCGACTTTTCCCTGTTTCTCGAGCGCTCTTGCCAAAAGAAGCTGGCTTTTGACACTGGAAGGATTGCTGGATACCGCCTTTCGCGCCGAGATCAACGTCATTGACCAATCACCCATTTCAGCATACGCCTCGCTCATGTTCTCCTGCAGCAACCTTTGCTGATCCCCGGAAGCAATTTCCATCAACGCACGGTAATCCTTGACGGCTTGCTGCTGGTTGCCCAAATAGCTATGGAAACGCGCCGCAACCAATACGGCCTGTCTGGCCTCTTTCTTGTTTGGAAACCTTCGGAAAAAGTCTTCGTACACCACAGCGGCTCTTTCGAAGTCGGCGGCTTGCGCACAAAAACTACCCAGCGTCACATACACATCGTACAGATGCTCGGATTGAGGGTACTGCATGGCCAATGCGCTACCGGCCTTGAACGCCATTTGAAGATTGCGTTTTTCTTTCGCCATCACAAAAGAACGATAGATAACGTTCTCTGCCTGGCCTTTACCGACTTCCTGGGCATAGTCCAAAAGCGCCTGGGCGGCCTCTTTTCCATCCTGGGAAACCTCCAAGGTCTTTTTGTCGATCTCCCGGTTTTCCGCTTGAGCCACAATGGTCCCCACTTCTCGTTTGAACTGAGCATGCCGGATGGCGGTATCGGCGATAAAATCCCGGCCCTGCTTGGCCAAACCCTGGTAATCCTCCAATTGTTTGTAGCAATCCAAAACCAGATGTCCGGCTACCGGCACTTCTTGGTGATTCGGGTATTGTTTGATGTATTCCATAAACGAATCGATGGCCTGCTGGTATTCACCCTGCTCGTAGTACATCCTGGCCACGTTGAATTTGATGACCGCGACCGCCTTGTCCTGGGGATATTTCCTTACATACAACCCGCCCAATTGTTTCATGCCTTGCCGGGCCTCGACCAGCTCGTACCTGCTCAATGCCTGCACATCTGCCAAAGCGCGATGAAACGACTGCACGGCCGAGTACAACACCTCCTTGCGTTTCGGACCATCACGCATGGCACGCGCTAAATCTTCATAAATCCGCCCGGCATCCAAATACTGATCCGAGTTGTAAAGGCTTTCGGCAAAATTCGCCTGGATGTCCTCAATCTTGTCGCCTGCATCGAAAAAACGCAGGTATTCGCGGTATGCCCGAGCTGCAACCCGAAAAGCTCTCTTTTCTTGACGTTTCTGGGCCAACAAATGAAGCTTGGTCACAATATCCCGGGTGTACACTTCGAACTCTTTCGACAATTGGCTTTTTTCTTGATCAGCCACCCTCCAGGAGTACACGTAACGTGAGGCTGCCTTGACCAACGCTCTCACGTCCTCATCGACACGCTCTTTGTTTTTGGAATAGGCCGAAGCGTCGTATATTCTTTGCGCATAATCCAGGTTTTTCTCAACATCGTTGGAGAACTCGATGATGCGCCGGTAGATCATGGCAGCGTTGTCGAATTGCTCCTTGATAAAATATCGATTGGCAAGCTTTTGCAATGCATGCAGGTAGATGGTCTTCGAAGGCGCCAACGCCCCAAAATATTCCAGCGCAACCTTGGCAGGATGGACTTCCGTGAAACAAAAAACGATCCCGTTGATGGCTTCGAGCTTGATGTTGACCATTTTGTGCGTGTCCACCGATATACCTTC
>JBFFBT010000382.1:0-3692 GCA_041560255.1 Myxococcota bacterium
GCACCCGCCAAACGAAAGGTTGCGGTTCAAGGACTGCGACACTCACGATGGTCTTCAAGCTTGCGCTGGAAGCCGAAAAAAGATGGCGAAGACTCAACGGCCATCAACTCATGGCCAAGGTCATCAAGGGTGTGCAATTTGCAGATGGTGTGTTGAACGAAGTGGCTGCTTGATCGAGGAAATTGATGGATGCGCTCATATGCTCAAACACAACTTTTGACAGTGCGCCGCAGGCGCACGGTTTGGAGGTTAGAAATGGTCTAACCAATACTGTGCATAAGCTGCATGAGAGATGGAGGAAGGCCCTCCGAAGTTGGCTTCCAGAAGCAAGCTTCAAACCACTCCAAGCTGCTGCGGTTAAAAGCCGTTGGTGGTGAGCGTTGGAGTCAAAGTGTTGAAAAATATTCAATGCAGGTATGGTGCCAGGGAGACGAACGAAAGTGAACCCCTGCTGACTCGTCGTGAATGTGCACTAGTCGTCAAAACCAGAGGCGTGTCAAACCTCTGGGATAAGCCTGTCGGAAATCTGGTTACTGGGCAGGCGACGGCCGGCGTGTAGGGGGCGTGAACCTGTACCTGGCTCTCGTGCGGAACTGCGGGAACCAGTCGCTCAGATGTAAAGGGAGAAGCACAAGTGGCAGAATCCACGAGGCGAGAGTACCGATGCTGAGCACTGGGGCGGACCAACCCGTAAGAGCGGTGAAGGCTGGTAATGCGGCCTGAGCAAAGGGGTTGGGTCAGGCAGTCTAGGTTTTAACCCAACTGCTGTAATGCAGGAGGAGGTTATGAGCGAGACAAAACCGTTTTCCATTTCAAAACAACTGGTGATGGAAGCCTACCGGCTTGTTAAAGCCAATAGGGGAGCAGCAGGAGTTGATCAACAGTCACTAGAAGATTTTGCTGTGAAGCTTAAGGACAATCTTTACAAGTTATGGAACCGTATGTCATCAGGGAGCTATTTCCCCCCGCCAGTTAAGGCTGTGAGTATCCCGAAGAAGACTGGCGGTGAACGTGTACTTGGCGTGCCGACTGTTGCAGATCGGATTGCACAAATGGTAGTCAAACTGGTGTTCGAACCAAATGTTGAAACCCACTTTCTCCCAGATTCCTACGGCTACAGGCCAGGTAAATCGGCGCTGGATGCAATCGGTATCACGCGGCGTCGATGCTGGGAGTATGGATGGGTGCTTGAGTTTGACATAAAAGGCCTGTTTGACAGCATACCACACGAGCTGCTTCTAAAGGCTGTTGGGTATCACACGGACAATCCATGGGTCATGCTTTATATCAAGAGATGGCTGAGAGCACCCATGCAACAATCTGATGGGACGCTTGTTGATCGCACAAAGGGAACTCCGCAAGGTGGTGTAATCAGCCCGGTGTTGGCTAATCTGTTTCTGCATTATGTGTTCGATGTCTGGATGCAAAGATGTCATCCAGATGTCCGCTGGTGTCGATATGCGGATGATGGGTTGGTGCACTGTCGTACCGAGCAGCAAGCACAGCATCTCCGGCATGAACTGGAGCAGCGCTTCTGTGGATGTGGTCTTGAACTTCATCCAACGAAGACAAAGATTGTCTACTGCAAGGATGCAGTAAGGAGGCAAGTGTACCCTAGGAAGCAGTTTGACTTTCTGGGATACACCTTCCGTTCACGTGTAGTAGAGAATCGCAAAACCAAGAAGCTGTTCTTGAGCTTTACCCCGGCAGTAAGCAAGGCGGCCGTTAAGGCGATGAGGAGAAAAGTCCGACGGAGTAATATCAGGAATCGAACTGACACTAGCCTCAATGACATTGCCCGCTGGTTCAATCCAGTGTTGCGTGGGTGGTTGAACTACTATGGGTGCTATCAGCCGTCGGCGATGTATCCTGTTCTGCGTCACTTCAACCAAACTCTGATTGCTTGGGCAATGCGAAAGTACAAACGTCTTAAGGGTAATAAAACGCGGGCGGTTAAATTTCTCCAAGATATTGTTGTGAGAGAACCGCACCTGTTTGTTCACTGGCAGCGAGGAATGGTTGGTGCGTTTGCCTGATGGGAGCCGGATGAGTCGAGAGGTTCATGTCCGGTTCTGCGAGGGGCCGGGGGTGAAATTCCCCCGGTCTACTCTCCATATCTCCTTGGCCATACCTGCAACCTTCAATCCTCGACCCTTGCTGAATACCACGTCTTGGACTCCCATCCCTTTGATTGCTTCCAGATTTTTCTTGGATGCAAATCCACCATCATAGCTGGCTTGACGCGGAACCATGCCGTATTTCTTCTTGTGCCGTTCCATCATTTGCACTGCAAGCGTTGAATCAGATGGATTGCCTCTTTCTACCGTACAATCAAACAACAATCCCGATTTTCCTACAGATAAACACATCTTATGTCCATATACCGTCTCTCGCTGGGCTTTTTTGATGATGTCTGTATGGGATTCAAATATAGATACCAACTTTTCATTTGATGGCACGCACTCTCCCATTCAATAACCGTCTTTCGGTTTGACCTATGATCTTGCAGGTCTTTCCCAGGATCTCTTTCAATCCAAGAATAAGACCCTCCGCCATCATCCACAACTTGGGATCTGCTGGTTCATATGCATCAAGGGCTTCAATGGCTCTGTGTGCCGCAGCCTGTGTTTTCTTTGTAACTTTCAAAAGATCCTTATAAAGCTTCAGCCGCTTCTTTTCTCCTCTGACATTTCTGATTGCTATATACCGTCTCTTGGCTCGTCGAGTATGATCCGTAAAACAAAAATCTGTTAGATCCTTTGTTCGATGTAAACTTCTGGTCATTACTCGCACGCAGTCCCAAAGCAGCCATGAGTCTGTGGGATCGTGTATATTCGTCTCCATGACTGTACAGTCCACTCTAATTTTCTTTCCCCGCTCGATACCCTCTCTTTGTGCGCGTTGGATTATGATCTGGTTAATGGCTTCCATGGTTTTTGTTGATACTCTCTTGATATTCCGTTGAAGCGTGGCTTTGGTGGGTGTTCGGTCTCCAATACCAAATCGACAAAAACTGCGATAACTGCGAGAATCGGTCAAGTGAAACGCCAGCTCTTCATAGCTGTATTGATTCATTTGCTTTATGATGATCGCTCGAATGACCTGCTCCGCAGTCATTCCTTTTCGTCCCGTGTCGATTCGACCTTCATGTCCTGCCAAATCGGCAAATATCATCTCTGCTATCTTCGGCTCTTCGTCCAAAACCAAGCTAATGGCTTGTAATTCCTTTGTATGGTCATGCTCAAAATGAGGTTGGACAAGTGATAGCTGAGGCTGTATGGTTGTTCTCATTGGGGCTTTTGTTCCTTTCTGTATGTGTTTTTCGCAAATCCACTTTACACGAAAGTTGCAATTTTGCCCCAATGTTTTTTTCAATTTCTTTTGTATTTCTCAGCAGTTCTTAGTTTTGTTACGGGAACTAATTAGTGCATGTACAAGGCGGAAACGGGTGGATTTATTTTCTATGAATAACACTAATTGTAGAAAAATCATATACATGTCCATCAAAAAAAATCTTGCGGTTCGCCAAATGCCTCCATGGACAGCACTTTTCACTTGCTTGCAAGATGCGTTCTGCCGAATGGATACAGATCCAAAAACGAGACGGCCTTGTTTGTTGACGATTTCGAGATCAATCACGGATGAATGGTCGATCTCTTTAAGGGAAATATGAGCTTAAATACAAAGACCGC
>JBFFBT010000383.1:0-3625 GCA_041560255.1 Myxococcota bacterium
CGGGCCATGCTCAAAGCGAGCCAGCCACCGGCATTCAATGTAGAAGAAGAGCGTGAAGAAGACCAACCCATCGTCACGAATCAAACCATCAACATCAGTGACATCAGTCAATTCAAAGCCCGAGCCGGAACGGGAAGTGAAATTAAAATCGATGACACTGCAACCCAACGACGCTGGCTGGTTCCTGCATTGGTTGCTTCCATTATCCTGGTGGTGGCGACCGGTGGAATCACTTTGCTGTACAAATATTTCTTCCAAGAACCTCCGGCTCTGGTATCCGAGCCGACAGCCATTGAGACGAGGGAAGAAAACGTCGTTTCCGATAACTTGTTTGTGCGCACGACTCCCCCGGGAGCGGATATCTACATCAACGGGGAAAAAATCGGAAACACCGGGTCGGTCGGCCTGAACCTCCGTATCAATCCGGGAGAGGAGCACCTGGTGGTGCTGAAGTTGGATGGACACTCGGATTATTCGGTCAAGGTCCCAGGCGAAGAGCACGGCCAAAGGAGAATAGATGTTCAGCTCGAAAACCTGGTCAAGGCTGATGATACGGCTTTAGCCAACGTCGAGACAGCCGGCGATGCGGACAACCAAGGGGATGACACCATCGCCATGGCCGATGATGATAGAGCGGCATCTCAAAACCAAAAATCGAAAAAGCGCCAGCAAACCACTCGATCGAAAAAACCCAATCCGAAACGCAAAGGGGATTTACGCGCCGCGACTTCTATCGAAGCTGCAACCAGACAAAAAACAAGCACTCCCTCCCAAAAAGATGACAAGAATCCAAGCACGATCAAAGAATCGACCCAGAATCCCGCCAAGGACTCTCCATCAACAGCTGCATTCTTGGGCCTGCTCGAGAACCAAAAACCCAAAAGCTCCTCGAACAAACCTGCAACGACAGAAATGAACAGCATTTTCACCAACACGAACCAACCGAGCCCCAAGACCTCCCCAGAAGCCACAAAAACATCTGAAGTCATAGTCGCCAAGTTGCAGGCTGAACCGCCGAAAATCGAAGAGCCGGTCCATCAATCCAAACAAGAGTTAATGAAACGGCGTATCAGCGGTAATCAGCCCGAGTACCCGAAACGGGCCCTTCGAAGAAGAAAAGAAGCTGATATTGTCGTCAGGATTAACATCGACCGGGCAGGAAATGTGAAAAGCCATCATTTTATCGAAGACAACTCTTATTTCCACGATGCGGTTGTCGAATCCATCAAAACGTGGCGCTTCAAACCGTTCAAAATCAACGGGCAACCCGTGGAAACGTATACGGTGTACAAATTCAACTTCAAGATCAACCGAAGCTCGAAGACCTACTCAAATCGAAGAATCTACAATTAATCCAAAACGATCGCTTGGTAAGGCATCTTGTTGAGCTCATAAAATGCCCGGGCCAACTTTTTCATTTCCCCGGATGTGGGCGCAACCAAAATAAAAAAGTACCCCCGATGCTCTCTGGGTAAAGAAAGAAATACTTTTTTGTTATTCACAAGATAGCGGGCCACATTATCCAAAGATGAAGTCATGCCGGACACATCACCCAATCGAGACCTCACCAATTCGAGATCCGAATAGAGAGCCAACAGCAAAACCGACTTGCCTGGATTGTCACTCAGTTTTTTGCTGTAATTATATTGTTTCATAAGAGGAAATTTCCATACGGTCCAACGCACGACTTGTGACTTGAAAGCCTGGATGCTTTCCTCTCGGCCGATAACCATGGCGCCATCCAAATAGTCCGCCGGTTTGGGTGAGAAAAGCCCACGGCAAAGCTTCGCAGCCTGGTTGACAAATCCCATATCCAAATGCTTCTTCTGCTCCAGGTATTGCCCCAACAGTGGTACTAGAGCTTGGGCATACTTCTGCCGGTTCTCGTCACCCGGCCATTTCAACTCGATTTTTTCTTTTCCACCCAGAAGAGGCGCCACCAATCCATGGCTGAATGCATCCAAGACACCCTCGAGCAGATAAAAGATTCGTCCGTCATAGCCTGCCTGCTCCACAAACCGTATTGTATATGCGGATTTCTTTTCCTTGTGCATCATAGACACCATCCGTCGAGCGATTTCATGCACCGCCAAGGCAGCCTGCTCAATCCCGGCTCCTTTGGTTTCCGGCACCGAGACCAAAATACGGTTGCCGTATGCCTGCGCCTCCAAATGATGATAATCCGGGATCCATACGGGATGAATCAAATAGTCCAATATGGAGGCATCCACACCCAAAAACCTGCCAAACGCTTCGAGCTGCTCTCCAACCGGGGATTTCAAAAGCAGACTGGTTAGGTCGGTCGTAGATTGATCTGCAAATTTGGAAATATTCCCGAGCTTATCAATACACGCGGTCATCGCCGGCATTAAAAAAGCAACCGTCATCTCATCGGCAGGCGTGAGAATATCTTTCAAACCGCTTTTCGTTCGAGAAACTTCCTCTACTTCAAGCATGGACTCCCAAAAATGCTCCACCAAAGTGTCGGATGATTTTGGAAATAGACCTTCCGGTCCAAAAGGCTCTTCAAATGTGGCGGACTGTATATCCCGCACACTCTTGTTTTCAAGCCGAGAGCGCATAAACCCAAATTTCTTCAAAGCATCCCTGAAATCGGGTTCCAATCCAACCCTATGATCTAGGACCTGCAACACATTGGAATCAAGAGCCGGGCGCCAGGAGCTGGCTTTTTCTATAAGGTTCAGAGCGTTCACGCTGTTCGAGTAGAAAACTTCGAGCTTCGGCCCCTTTACTTCAGGCTCGACTACACCGGTAGCCGCTTGGGCATCAATCTCTTTTTGTTTTGCATCAGGTACCGGTTGCACGCCTTGTCTGGTCGAAGTACATTGTTGCAACCCACAACCCAGAGATATCACCGCAAACATCCAACTGGCCAGCTTTTTCATCTTTTCAGTCCTTTTGGAAAACCGTTCCAACGTTTTCATGCTATGCGTTTACAAACGCTGGCGGCATTGAGTAAAAATTTCAATAATAATACCAAATACTTTCATACTCCTCAGGATCTTCTCCGATCTCCGAGAGCCGTCTCAGGTATCCAAGAATCGAAATGTCTTCGCTGATATAACTTTCCCTTTGGATCACATGCTTTTCCCAAGGATGAAACTCATACACCCGTTCCCCGCCGGGCAACACCGCGAGTAAATCCCTATGCTGGTATGCCCGGATATGGTTCTTACCCAACCGGGGCACATTGAAAACCACCTCATCCGTGCGACGGATGCCGGGCAGCAACCGAGCTTCTTCTTTCTGTTCCTGGAGTAACCTGGCAATGGGGACCCGATACGCGTTGGTCTCCTCTTTGCCTTTGGTCACGAAGGTATAGTAGGGATTGATACCACAGCGGCGGAGCAACATCCGAAGCGCCGCGGCCTCAAATCGCCTGGAGACATGAAAAGTATATACATGTTGATTGAATATACTGATACCCTGGCGTTTCATCCGATCGACGGCCCGCAGCATTTCGGGTGTGATTTCACTTGCGTGCTGAACATGGGTGACGAGACAGATGTCGCGAACCCCTGGATTTCGGTATTTGCCGACCAATGCTGCCAAATCACTTGTAATCCGCATGGGCATGGTAACCGGAATCCGTGTCCCGATACGA
>JBFFBT010000384.1:0-3606 GCA_041560255.1 Myxococcota bacterium
ACATAGCTGCTGTCATATATTCTCCGCCACTGAACAATACTTTCCGCGCTGGTTCGATCTCCGGGAGTATCCAACAGGGCTACCCGATTTTTATGCTTCTCACAATGCCGGATCATGGCGCTTTGCACCGATGCGATTTGCCGATCGTCGAGCTTCGGCATAAATTCGGGCGGTTCTTCAGGTGGAGGATCCGGCTCCGGGCGCCAATCGATTCGTGTACAATCCGGGGCGACAGGTTTGGATTCAAGCTGACGAAAGGGCTTATACATGACATCCGGCACCACCAAACAGGCGATCTCATCAATGGGATCGAAACAACGTATTCCCAAGATTTTCCCGCCAGGCGCGGTTTCTCCGGTGAAATGCTCGGGTTTCAATGTTTCGACACCATCGGCGCCACCCGTGAGCCAGGCCGACCCGTTTTTCAAGTTTTTCGCGTTGGGATCGGGTGTATTGCCGGGATATGCGGTTTGAGACTCTGCATGACGGACCCGCATCATAAAGGAACCGGTTTGCGGATGATTGATCACCGCCGGCATGTAATTTGCTTCAGGGTTGAGTGCGGTTTTGGTGTTTGCGGGACAAGCGGACGGCTCGCTCAATGAAGCTGCACATCCAAGCATCGAAATCCAAATCCTTTTCGAACCGGTTTGCGGATGATTGACGACATCGACGGCATAACGTTCATGAGCGGGATCCAGGCTCAAATCCCGCCAGATCTCCACGCAGGTGTTGTCGTCATCCAAAGACACGCTTATGTCGAACAATCCGGATCCATGGTTGCTCACCTCGATCCAAACGACACGCTGCCACAAATCCGGATGAACCGCCTTGACCCGCAAAGCGGGTCTATGATGTTGATCGGTCAGATCTTGGCTGGCCGACACCAGGGTCAGATCCTGCCAGATTTCCGTATTGCCCTGATCGTCTCTTACTCTGATAACAAAACGATCCAATCCGGTGCGCTCTAGACTCACCAAAACCCGATTACCCCAACCACCCGGCGACAGGGCAGAGATTTCTACACTGGGTCGTTGGTCTTCATCCAACAGCCACAAAACAGATGTTCGACAACGATGTTTGCCCGGATCACAAACCCGCACAACCCAACATGCCCGGCCGCCGTTTTCAAAAAAACCTTTGACCGAATGGGACAAATAGGCTTGGGGGATCTCCCTGCCGAACACATGCACATATTGATTGTAGCTTTCGATCCTGACGGCTTGGTGGATCGGACCACGTTGGGCAATCCCCACGAACCCCGCAATATCGGTCCGCTGCGTCGACCATCGGTCGAGCCCGACTGGGCTTTTGCTCAAGTACAATCCCGGAGCTTGATTTTGTATGCTCATCCCGATCCTCTTCATCCGCACCGGACAACTGTCTGCTTGGTGCGATTGTAGCTACGTCCCGGTCCGCCGGGGCAGGCTTACAACCTGCCCCTGGCAGACAATCCGTCTCATTGGATACAATTCATGTGTTTTTTCATACGCTCATCGCTTCGCCGATCATTGATCCAGCTCGACACTTTCGACCGCGATCTCGAGGGTTTCGATCGCTACTTCATCGTTTTTTCCGTTGAACGCGGGTCCCTCCCATTTTGTCGGCCATCCGTTTTTGAAATTCCAACGCAACACCGCCTCCCGGGCTTCATTGAGCAACTGGATGGCCCCGCCTTTTCGTTCGGTCTTGCCTTCGAGTACTTTTTTTCTCCATTCCCACAGTTCTTTGCTGTTGGTAAATCCACGTTTGAGAGAGATGTTGGTAAACTTTTTCAGTCCGGGCAGCTTTCTCACCGTAATGTCTTCGTTGCCGTTGCGGTATTCGATCACACCCGATTCGGTGCTCAATCCACTGCACTCCGAAAAACCCGCCTGGGTAATGTCATCGATTTCAACCAAAAAATTGAACGCGGAATATGGGTCGTTTCGATCACCGGTTGCAGCCATAGCGGCCTCCTTATCATAGCTATCATGGTATTAAGATTTAGCCTCAACTGTCTTTTGACTGATTCGAAATATGACAAATTCAGCCGGACGGACCGGAGCCACTCCGATGTAACAAATCAAGCGCCCGTTATCGATGTCGTCCTGCGACATGGTGGTACGATCACATTTGACGAAATAAGCTTCATCTTGGGTAACACCCGCAAGCGCACCACTCTTCCACACACTGTCTAGAAAATTGGACACGCTGCGTTTGACCTTTGCCCAGGTCGGCTCGTGGTTGGGCTCGAACACCACCCACTGGGTGCCCTCCTCAATGGATTCTTCGATAAAGATGAACAAACGCCTGACATTGACGTATTTCCATTGCCCGTCGCTCGAAAGTGTCCGAGCTCCCCAAACCCGGATCCCTCGGCCGTCGGCCCGAAAATCCCGGATGACATTCACGCCCCTCGGGTTGAGCACGGATTGTTGCTCCCGGTTGATACGAAACTCAAGCGGGCCGCCTTCGGGTAGATCCCGGGTTACGATACCGCGCAACACCTCATTGGCCGGAGCTTTATGCACACCCCGGTCGATGTCGGTACGGGCATACACCCCGGTTATATGACCGCCCGGAGGCACCAGTAAAGACTGACCGTTGTGGGGATTGACCGTGCGTATCCAGGGATAGTACAGAGCTGCATAGGACGTGTCTACGTTCGGTTTAATCTTGCTCACATCGCCTTGTCCTTCAGCAACCTGGACAATCGCAAATCGATCCTTGAGCTTTTCGCACTGTGAAATCAGTGCGGTTCGGATGAGCCCTATATCATCAAATCCGGCTTTGACCTCATCGGGCACACACACAATAGCCACCTCGTCGATAGACTCGATGGCTTTGAGTCCTTTTAGGTTGTCCAATTTACTGTCAGCACCGATATAGTCCTGCGCCGTTACCGGATCACCCGGATCGCCTTTGAGGTCGAAACCCACAAAACCATCGGTTTCTTTCGGTTGAGCGAGCTCGTCATCGACGATAACTTTCACGAGTGTAGAGGCGCTGTTTACGATCTTACCGACAAAATCCGAGCTTTGAGCTTCTGCGCTCAGATTGTCGAAATCCTCGATAACATCCGGCTCAATTATAAAATCATCATTATCATCCAACAAATGCAAGGATACGTCTTTTCTATAGTAGGCCAGAGTCAGCTTGAAGCCCGATCGTTTGCCCTCGGTCACTCTGGCAAAAATCCGCTTTCCCCAGGATCCGGGGCCCCGGGCCTCCAACTGCAGGCCCTTGTCGCCGTCCTCTTCACGGCCGGCAGGTTGAGAAGGCATGGTTGGTGAAAATGGCTCGGCATTATCGCCAGGATCATCACCGGGCATATCGACCCGCGGCGCCGGAGGGCTTCGATAGGTTTCTGCTTGTTTCAACAACACGCCGGCCGGGGTTGCATCTTTGCCTACCACCCGGACGATAAAAGCTTTCTTGCCCCCGTTTTCAAAAAATCCCTGTATGGCGTAGGGCAAATAAGATACGGAGACATCCAAATGCCCGCCATACCAGCGGCGAAACTCGAGCCAGTTGGTCACCAACCTGGGTTCGACGGGTCCCCGCTCGGTTTGACCCACAAATCCAGCCGTGCTTGTGCCGACACCTTCGATAGGCTTGGGACCG
>JBFFBT010000385.1:0-3488 GCA_041560255.1 Myxococcota bacterium
CAAATAATCTGGAGGTGAATATCCGTTTGTCAAGTGGCGAAAATCGTCCCAGTTTCTGCGGTTGTGTATCTGCAAATTGTGGGCCACCCCAAGAAACACTTCAATATACTGATATATATAGATATTATTCTTTTATTTTTGCGAAGGGCTATGATATTTTTTACCAATGGTTGGTGGATTTCGCCAAAAATGCCATGATTGGTGAAGCAGGCCGGTTTCGACAAGCACAGATTTTTTTGGCACTAAATTTGCTTCAGCTATACCCCAGAGTGAATACGTAACCGTTTACCTGGGATAGCGGAGACTCTTTCGATTTCTGCGAAACTAGCGGGTTTACAAGCAATCAAAAATCGATTGCTTGTAAACCCTGCTCAGACAAGTCCTCGAAATCTCAAGAGCCACTGCTATCCCAGGTAAACGGTTACAGTGGATTCACGTAATCGATGATCGGATGATCGAAGGTCGAGGTGGAAATACGTAGGGAGTCGGCAGGACGAAAACGATCCCATAATAACCTAACCAGGAGGAATAATCTCATGCGTATCGTGAACTATGGCTTGTATCTTTTGAGTGCAGGATGTTTGGCTTGTTTGATGGGGATGTTGGGTGTGATACCTCTTCAGGGTTGTGGGGAGGATGATGCCAACCAGCAGTTAATCGGCGGTGAGTGTGGGACGGTGGAGCAATGTGATGACAAAGATGATGATACGCCGGCGCTGGAATGTTTGACCGAATTTAAAGGTGGGTATTGCGGCCGGAAAGATTGCACCAAAAACCAGGATTGCCCGGAGGGTTCGGTTTGTGTGCAGCTGGAAACCGAAACATATTGTTTTTTGGTTTGCAAAGAAAAGGCGGATTGCAATCAAAATCGGGAGGAAATCAACGAATCCAACTGCAGCTCCAGCATTGATCCGGTCGAGGGGGGAGAGGCCAAGGTCTGCGTACCACCTTCATCCGGAGTGTGAGAGGGGTTTGGTCTTTACTGTATGGGCGGTTCGTGTTAAAGACGGCTTGGTGACGAATCGACAGGAAAGATCAAACCATGACTGAAAAACAACCCGAAACCCCTTCAAATTTTATCCGGGATATCATCGACGCCGATTTGGAGGCCGGAAAAAACCATAGTCAGGTTGTAACCCGGTTTCCACCCGAACCCAACGGTTATCTTCATATCGGGCACGCCAAATCCATCTGTCTCAATTTTGGTATAGCGTCCGATTACAAGGGCAGGTGTCATCTAAGATTTGACGACACCAATCCGCTCAAAGAAGACGAGGAGTACACCCAAGCCATCATACACGATGTGAAGTGGCTCGGATTCGATTGGGGCCGACACCTTTACTACACTTCCGACTATTTCGAGATCCTGTATGCGCATGCCGAAAAGCTCATCGGGCTCGGCAAGGCCTATGTTTGCGATTTGTCGGCAGACGAGATCCGCAGCTATCGTGGCACCTTGAAAGAGCCGGGCCGAGAAAGCCCCTACCGCAACCGCTCGGTGGAAGAAAACCTGGATCTTTTCAGGAGAATGCGAAAGGGAGAGTTTAAAGAAGGATCAAGAGTACTTCGCGCCAGGATCGATATGGCCTCACCCAATATGGTCATGCGGGATCCGACCCTGTACCGCATCCGAAAACAACATCATCACCGCACTGCGGGCGATTGGTGCATCTATCCGATGTATGATTTCGCCCATTGTCTCTCGGACGCCCAGGAGGGCATCACCCACTCGTTGTGCACGTTGGAGTTTGAAAACAATCGGCCGTTGTACGACTGGTTGTTGGATCAATTGAGCACGCCGGCCCATCCTCAACAGATCGAGTTTGCCAGATTGAACCTGAGTTATACGCTCATGAGCAAACGCAGGCTTTTAGAACTGGTGGAAAAGGAGTTGGTTACAGGATGGGATGATCCGCGCATGCCTACCATCGCGGGCTTACGCCGGCGGGGATTTACTCCCGAATCGATCCGGGCTTTCGCCGATCGGATCGGAGTGGCCAAACGCGACAGCTTGGTGGATGTGGGACTTTTGGAAAACGCGGTCCGAGACGATCTCAACCAGAAAGTTCCCCGGGCCATGGCGGTGTTGAGACCACTGAAAATCGTGATTGAAAACTTTCCGGATGATACCGTAGAGCAGCTCGAGGCTCCCAATTTCCCGGATGATCCTCCCCGCATGGGAGCGCGCAACATACCGTTTTGCAAGGAGCTGTACATCGAACGGGATGACTTCATGGAGGATCCGCCCAAGAAATTTTTCAGGCTGGCGCCGGGTAAAGAAGTAAGACTGCGTTGGGCTTATATCATAAAATGCGAACGGGTGATCAAGGATCCGGACAGTGGTGAAATCCGAGAGCTTGTCTGTACCTATGACCCTGAGACCCGAAGCGGACATGCCGCCGGCAGAAAAGTAAAAGGCACCTTGCACTGGGTATCCGCTCAACACGCCAGGAAAGCCGAAGTGCGTCTATATGACCGGCTCTTTTTAAATGAAAACCCGGCAGGAGAAAAAAAGGATTTGGATCAGTTGCTCAATCCGGCTTCTTTGGAAGTACTTCGAAACGCCTATCTCGAACCCATACTCGCCGAACCCAAACCTTGGAGCCGTTACCAGTTTGAGCGCCAGGGTTATTTCATGCCGGATCCCGTAGACTCGACCCTTGAGACCCCGGTGTACAATCGGATTGTGTCCCTTCGGGATACCTGGGCCAAAATCGCGAAGAAACCGAGCTGATCGATAACTCCATCAAGCTTCCTGGGCTTACTCCAGATTAAGGTACCACCGGTTTGGGTTTGAGTCGGGCAGGTCGTTTGTCGTAAAAAGATCTGTTTTTGTCGTCTGAGATATCTTCACGCCGATAGGAAATCTACATAGCATCTCTCTCGTCGCGGGAATGTTCCCATATTGATCAAGAACAATGTCAACAAGGAGGATGCAATGAAAAATCGCATGCATAGAAAAACTGGGGTTCTTTTGCCTTGGGTGCTCGTACCTCTCGGTTTGTGTATGGGTTGCCATCTGCAAGAGCCGATAGAAAGCACGGATACCCAAAATCCCATCCGGGTGGTCGATGGATACAGCCGGGATACAATCATGAACACCCATGCACCCAAAGGAGTGTTTTTTGAGCAGCAAACTAAAACTCCCGAGTTGATTTTTTCAACGATTGGCTCGCGCCAAGAAGTGATTGTTCAACTGAAGTCGCCCAGTTTATCCAAGCTCGCGGCGTCGGCAAAAGAACAACCTATCAATCGGAGTGCGGCTTGGGTCGCGTTACGCTCATCGCATCAACAGCTCAAAGCAGATATCGCTTCAATCGAGACAACCTTGATGACCAAAAATCCTCAGATGGCTCGGCAGGTCGAGACGATCTATCTTGGAGAGTACTATGTCGCCTTCAACGGAGTTGCCGTCAGAACCGAGCAGGAGGTGATCGACGAGATACGAAAGCTCGAGTATGTACGGGCCGTTAGCCCTAATGAAACCA
>JBFFBT010000386.1:0-3479 GCA_041560255.1 Myxococcota bacterium
ACACCCATGGAGCGACGCATCGAGCAGCTACGCACAAGATATGCCCGGGATGCAGAAGCTCTTGCCATATTGGATCAACTCGCCTCCGAACCTCAAATGCACAAACGCTACGCGGACTACTACGCCTACGAGTTTTTCATAACCCGTAGGCGTCATCAAGTAGTATGTTAGTATGAATTGTTCAAACAGGACGAGCTCAGGGAGATCATTCACCTACGATTTTGGATTGTCGTCCCGCCGGGTTGTTGGCAAACAACCATAAGGTTTTACCCGAACCCTGGGTTACGCCGATCCGAGTGTATTCTCTCGCCTGCAAGCCGAAGCTGTTTTTCTCGAGAACGACTTCCTGAGCCAAATCGATGTTTCCTTCTTGGACATCAAAGCTCCCATCCATCACGTTATGGACTTCCATACGATACGCAAACGTTTGATCGGATTCGTCCAAAAATCCCGCCTCACCATGGCGATCAACCGTAAGCACCATAACTTGATCGTTGAAATCCGTGTTGACAAAATATTGTACCAAACCACCTCCGTTGATCAAATCGAACAACCCGGTGGCCAGCTTGCCCATGGGAGGCTTGTCGGTCATCCAACCCAAGTCAAAGGCCGCCAAAAGGTACTCGTACACGCCGTCTTCATTGGTATCCAGGTAGATGTCCACTTCATACCCCGAAGGAGCATCCCAAGGTTTTTCAGTGGCCAAACCAAACTCCACCACCTTTTTACCTTCGATCTCACCGGTACGCACACCCAATGCCTCGATGGCTTGAGGTTTTTCATCCAGGTTTTGGCCATCGACCCCAACCAGGGTAAAGGCTTCCGCCCAACCAAGGGTTTTTGAGCGGTTGTACACAGAGATGTTTTTTCGTCTGGCGCGCGCGTCAACAGAAGAAGCCGAATCGACCACCGCCAGATAACCCACCCGCAATTGCTGTCTTCCGTTGTCCAACATCAACCATCCATCCACCTCGGATTGGCTGTAAAATCCATCGTCGGCCGAATCCAACCCCGCCTGCATGTACATCTTGACATGCAAGTTGCGGGTGGTTCGCGCCGGGACATAGACATAGGATGGAAACGCGATATATACACCCTCTTTGGTTCGGTTGGCTACATTGGTGATCGAATACAATTGGGGTATTTCGCTCAGATTGGTGATTTCGATGCCCGCTTTCAGGCGATCAAATACCGTAGGGTTGAGCCTCCCGAAAGACAAACCACCAGGACTTGCAAAACCCTCCAACCCAGCTGCCTGATCCACGCGCAACACACCGGTACCCTGCAAGCTCAAGGGATAGGGATTGTCCGAATCAGCTTCTTTCACGTAAGCGGTATTGGTGGAATTTTGCAGCATCGCCTTGACGCCTGCCGGAGGTAGATCCGGATACAGCTGATGCAACAGGGCCCCGGCCCCGGCTACATGGGGTGCGGCCATGGATGTCCCAGTCTTGTTGGTATAGCCCACACCGGATCCCACAGCCGCGGAGCGAATCCCGTATCCCGGGGCGGATAAATCCGGCTTGAACCCCGAACCACTGCGGCCCGGCCCTCTCGAGCTGGAAGCGGCCAATGTGTCTGTAAGCTCCGGTTTGGGTATTTCGATTTTGGTTTGAATACTTGCGTTGACCGTCTCTGCATTGTCCAGTGCCACCAGGATGGCCAGACCACCCGTATGACCGATAAACATGCCGGGCAGAGGCACGGCGTCTCCACCCATGTTGATCAAGTCGTCTCCACCGGCTTCGTTATTGAAAACAATGACGCCGATGGCGCCGGCCGCATGAGCGCTTTGGTGTTTTTGGGTAAACGAGCACGAACCGCGTTGGATCAATGCGATCTTACCCGTCAGGTCATTGAGCAAAGGGCTGCAGGCTTCGAGCGGATCAGCCGCAATCACATCCGAGGTGACCGGACCAACCACCGAAAGGGGAGGCCCTATAGAGCCTTCGGTGGCAGGATAGAGCCCTGCGACACTCGAGCCCGGATTGACGACCATGGCGATGACTCCGAAACCGCCGTCCACAGAGTTGGCGACAGAAATGGCACCCGGGGCTACCGCAGGAGAACCCGTGATGTAAGAAACGTCGCCCGAGTTGCCCGCCGAAGCCACCACGATAATTCCCAAATCTGCGGCGTGTTGCGCGGCCAGCGCCGTGGGATCATTGGGGCTTCCAAAATTCGATCCCAGACTCATATTGATGACATCCACATGATCATCCGTGCTGCCATCGCCGTTGGGATCCAGGGCCCATTCGATGGCCAGCGAGGTCAAGCTCGTCGAGCCACCCGAATCACCAAATACTTTCAAGGCATATATCAAGGCATCCGGGGCAACTCCCGGACCTATCTTGCCCTCGATGCCGAAGCCCGCCGCGGTCCCTGCCACGTGGGAACCATGACCACCGACGTCCAGAGGATCGGGATCCGGACTCGGGGTTTTGGGACCCAATTTCCCCTGGGAGTCATACGCGGACCCTGCAAAATCATAGCCTCCGATGACCTTGGCGGTGGGGAAAGTATCCGGCTCGATAATTTCTTTATTGTTGGCCGCATATTCGGCAGGATCGCCGGATCCGCCGAAATTGGCATGCAGATAATCGACACCCGTGTCAATCACCGCAATGGTGACATTTTTACCCGTGGCGCCGAGCGCCGACCATACTTCGGGCGCGCCCGTCCAGGGGACGCTGGACTCATTGGCAACCGAATGGTGAGCAATTCTGGCAACGGATTTCACCCCGGGAATATTTAAGATAGCCGCCACGTCCTTGGCGGTGGCCGATACCATAATCCCGTTGACACCGACCCGAAGACCGGCCTGATGTTTTACGCCCATATGTTCTAAGGCCCGTCGTACGCCTTGGTGCTGCATATCAATCATCCGGGCATGATCGCTTTGTCGCGCTCGAACCGGGAAAGCACCCCCGTACTGCATGGCTTGTTGTGCAAATTGGGCCACGGACGGCACGTCCAACTGGACGAAAAACGGCTCTTCACCCGACAGATTGGAAATCGGTCGATTGTTTACATCGATTGTGTCTCTTTCCGGGCTTTTCGGCCTGAGTCGGTTCTTCACCGACGAAGTCTCCCCTAACCCAGGTCCCTCACCACAACCGAACGTGATGAGTCCCAATAACAATGGAAATAACATTTTCAACATCCGGAAACCGCCTCTCATGACTACCTCCTCTTCAAACAATAAGATTTTCGCCCCCGTACTGCTACTGCATCAAGACCACCTCCGTTTTTTCAAAAAACCAGCTCCAACAAAATAAAAAACCGCTGCCCATACTGAAAATCTCTACAATACCCACATAGAGTATGATAAAACTCCATGCAACCGAAGCTCACAAGACACTCCGGATTGTACTATATAATACATGCTGCAGATTTTGTCACCGGCATAGTTCAAGCCGACAGTCCAAAGACTCCATTCGGCTTGACAATATCACTCCACGCATATAGACTATCAGTCT
>JBFFBT010000387.1:0-3463 GCA_041560255.1 Myxococcota bacterium
AATTCATATCGTATGAGCTTGCCAAATTGGCGTCATAAGAAATCAGCAAAAATTCCACGCTGACATCGTAAAACACATTCATTTTGGTCGTATGGAATAGAAAAAATACGACAGGAGTGGCTGGGTGTATTGTATGAAAGTAGGAATATATTGCCGAATTGCAGCAGCAATCGAGGTACGAGTTTAGGGATTACCGATTTGTGATTGTATGGTATTGAGGTCAAGGATTGACATATAGGTCTTCGTAGATGTCCTCGAAGGGAGGATGTTCTTCCCAGTATTCACATAGAGACTGACCGTATTGGTCCCAGATAGCTTCGTGTAGCTGATTTATGATTTCAAGAAAGAAATCGACTTTTTCAATTGGCCAGTGATCGGGAAGGCGGATAAGATAGCTCATCATGTTCTCCTTGGTTTTTTGTTTATTGCGATATGGATAGGTAAATCAATCGAGATCATATTCTTGTCTCCAGTGAGGTTGAAGGAGGACCCGATTGACTTGTTTGAGGTCGACGGTTTTGGTGCGATCTCGGACAGCCTCCAGAAGAGACCCAAGACAGAGGTTGCGGGTGCGTCTCAAGATGCCTTCTGAGGAGCGCACGATGAGGTTGAGGGCGTCTTCTGTAAAGGTGCTGTGTGCCAAAGCCACGTGATCGAGTTGGGTTAGGATAAAGTCGTGCATATCGTCTGGATTGAGCTTTGGGATGAGGCAGGAATAGGTAACCCTGCTTTTGATGTCATCATTGACAGTGAGGGAGAGTTTGGAGAGCAAGGTTGGTTGAGCGATGAGAACCAGGATGTGGTTTTTTGGGAAGTCTTCAAAAAGGAGTCTAAGGCGTCTTAGAGAGTCTATGTCCATGAGGTGAGCGTCATCAATGATGGGAACCAGCATTTTACCCACTTGGTTGATGCGGTGGGCTTCTTCTATGAGACGTTTTTCACACAGGAAGTTTTTGCCCTGGGTATCGATCTGAAAGGCGTCACATAAGATGCGCAGGATACTGAAATAGGTATGCAAGGTGCGGTTGACCACCGGAGTGATGATACGTTTGGGGTCGAATGAGCAAAGGGATTGTTTTATGACACTTTTTCCGGTACCTGGTTCACCTAGTAACAGGCATAGGCCACCCTGTTGAGAATGAACCCTAAGAGTGTCAAAGATATCTTTTTGGTGAGGCAAGAGGTCGATGGCATCTTTACAGAAGGGGTTGTGGTCGAGCCCGAAGTAAGAGCGAATCATGAGACTAATCTCCTTTGTGGTTTGGTTTGCGGTCATTGGCGGTAAAATCCAAGGGTTTGGCCTCACCCATGCGTTGGCCTTTGTAATAGACAATCAGGCGGTCGAAGTTGAGGCGATTGTATCTGACCTGGATCTTGCGGGAGCAGAGATTGCGAGGTGCTTCGTATCGGATGCGATTGAAGGAGAAGGTGTTGTCATTGAGCACGGTACGGTTTTCTTCAACAAAGAAGAGCTCATCGTTGGCCTGGCTGGGTGGAAGAAATCGGATGCGAGATAGGTCCAAGCCAAAGCGGTCAATGGGGCGCATATTCAAGACAGAATGTTTTCTTGAATTGTATTCATCTTCTGCCCAAGTGATGAAAGCGCGATTGAGAGAATCCAAGCTGGAAAGATCCAGCATGCGTGATAGAAAGTCCTGACGTACGGAGCGGAAGAAGCGTTCTACTTTGCCTTTGGCAGCACCATCGCGAACCGGGGCATGGCAGAGTAGGCATCCAAGCCGGACACATATTTGGGAGATTTCCTTGGAAGTATAGATCGAACCGTTGTCCACGTACATGGACTCCGGCACACCCCTTTTGTAAAGGGCGCTTTTGAGCGCCTTGATGAGTGTGTCGGTGTTTTCAGTAAGAAAGAACTCACCATGACAACAGACTCTGCTGGCATCGTCAATAAAGGCGATAAGCTTGGTTTGAATGTGTCCGGAGAGGGTTTTTACATGAGGACCAAACATGGTATCTGCCTGCCACATTTGGTTTGCATGGGCTTTTGCAAATGCCAATCTGCGTTTGTCCTCGGTTTTGCTTTGAGGTTTGAGTAGATCGTACTGGTTGACCAAGCGGCTGAAGGTGTTGGGAGCAACCTCCTCGCGCCTGAGCAGACCATGCTCTATACAAGAGCGATAGATGGCTGTTTTGTTTGAAGGAATGCCATGAAAGGAAGGCAATACTTGCTCAATGGCAGACAGGAGTTGCTCAGGTTCTACCTTGCGTGTTCGACCCTTGTCTGAGCGTGGTTTGGGCTTCATGGTGGTAATACCGTCCTTTTTGTATCGGGAATACCAAGTCTGAATGGTGCGCCAGGTGAATTGATGAGGGTGACCGGATTCGTCGTCAAAAGGCATATTGCTTACGTGTTTGATCCGCGCAATGATAGATTTTCCCGGAGCGAACTCGATGGCGCCCAGCACTCGCATTTTCAAATACGGACTGACTCGCTTCATTTTTTGCCTCCTTTTTTGTTTTGGTCCGTGCGACCACCATAGGCCATGTAGAAAGACGACACTTATAACCGTCTGGTGTTGTCGTTTGGTTTCAATGAGAGCTGTGGATAAAGCTACGACAGCAAAATGGCAGACCAATGCAAAAGCAATCTCTGACAATCAACCAAAAAGAGGGGTTTGAAAATAAGATTGGAAGCATGCAAAAGGGCAAGACGAAGATGGGAAGACAAAGCAAAGATGTGCTGAGAGTTGGCATAAGGGTTCAGATGTATTCGATTGCGGAGGAGGACGCTGTCGGCATAGCAGTGAGCGGATATGGGCTTGTGCCTTGCGGAGCTTGTTCCAGAGTCGATAAGCACTTTGTAAAGAGAACCCACACCCAATTTGCTGCCAGGCGGCATGACGGCTCGAACCATCAGACACAGCTTGAAGATATTTCCAAAGGGTTTGAGTCGTCACCATGAATCCTCGCAAGAAGTCTGCAAGTAATACCGAAAAGGTATGGCCGCAACCTTGTCGCCGATGTCGATTGGAGCAAAAAAACCGACGCCCTCTAATGATCATATCTTGGCCCATTTCTGCATAACCCCTTAGAAATCCATGGCCAATAAGAAACCCCACCCGTCCACACTTCGGGCATTGGATGAGCTTGATCTGAAGTTTATATTGATTTAGATCATTTCGGTTGATACAGTAGTTTTTACCCTTTGGGTAGCGCATAATGGTTCAGTTTTCGTCGACCGAGCATTATGCGTTTTTTTTGGAAAATGCACCAAGTTTGACCCGTCTGCTCCAACCAAATGAATCCAAGACATGAAGTTGAACACCAACGACCAAAACCCTGAGCACCGAGGGAAAACTCTACGAGTTTTCCCTCGGTGCTCAACCGCCTCAAAATCACAAACCGAATCACCGAATTGACGCCTCATCTTAGACACAATTCAACAACCTCAATTTGGTCGAATATGTGCTATTTATACGACCGAAGGGTGGTATTTAAC
>JBFFBT010000388.1:0-3426 GCA_041560255.1 Myxococcota bacterium
CGGTATGGTTTCAAATAACAGCCCCGAGTCGGTTTTCGAGTGGGTTTTCGCCTTTGCACTGATGGGATTGCTCATAGCACAACGAAGGAAGGCTTGATGGCCACATACGGATTGCCCGCAAAAAGGCGGATTACTCACTGACCAGGCGTCTCGATACTCTGTCCTCCAACTCTCTGATTTTTTCGTCTTCTTCCCAGTCTTGTTGTATATTGAGCACTTTGTTGATATAGGCGATCAGCTCGACCCGACTGAATGGCTTGACCAACACCACATCCGCACCGGCCTGTTTGGCAAGCAATTTGAGATGTTCTTCCCGCTTCGACATCATCACCACTACCGGAAGGTCTTCACTTCCGGACGATTTGATGTTGCGGCATACCTCGAATCCACTCGCGGCCGGCAATCCCAAATCGAGCAATACCAGATCGGGCGAATCCGACACCAGCCTGGATAGCGCCCAAGCTCCGTCCTCGGCTTGAATGACATAAAATCCACCATCCTCGAGCCATCGACGGTATAGCCACTGTTGTTCTTTGTCGCCTTCAACCATCATGATTACCGGACGTCTTTCCATTGCTCCTTTCTCCTTATGCTCAAGCCTTTCGAAGCTAATCTTATGTGTATCCAAGGCGTCAGTAACGCAAATGGTTCCCTGACGCTCTCGCTGAACACACGCAAGTCCAACCAATTGCTATGTTAAGCAAGTTTTGTGCCTCTTGAGGAAAATGTAGAAGCCTACCCGCTTTTATAGAAATTCTTTTGTTTTCAAAGCATTAAAAAAATGCCACGTCCATTGCCAAGCATCGGCCATATGGTTTGACACAAGAACACCAGGGTCGATACCCACCCATCGGTCAGATCCGACTTCAAAATTAGACCATAACGAGCCAGAGTAAAAGGTGATTTGGAGGTTGGAATTGTATCGGGGTGACCGCCGTGTTCATCCAGCCCGGGACCAAGCGGCAGCTTCCAAGGCATGATAGGTCAATATCAAATCCGCGCCGGCTCTCTTTATCGAAGTGAGCACCTCTTTAATGATGCGTTCTCGGTCGATAATTCCGGCTTTGGCTCCATACTCGATCATGGCATATTCGCCGCTTACATTGTATGCGGCAACCGGTAGATTGGTCATCTGTCTTACTTTGGAAATCACATCCAGGTAAGCCAAGGCAGGTTTTACCATGATCATATCCGCCCCTTCATCAATATCCATCTGTACTTCTTTCAAGGCCTCCTTCACGTTGGCCGGATCCATCTGGTATGTTTGTCGATCTCCAAATTGTGGGGCCGATCCGGCCGCCTCCCTGAAGGGACCATAAAACCCACTGGCGTACTTGGCCGCATAAGACATGATGGCGGTTCGTTCGTAACTATTTTCATCCAAAGCTCTTCGGATCCGTCCCACTCTTCCGTCCATCATATCGGAAGGAGCCACAATGTCGGCACCTGCCTCGGCCTGGGATATGGCGGTTTTTTCCAAAAGTTCGAGGGAAGGATCGTTGTCGACATCGTTGGAATGGATGACTCCACAATGTCCATGTGAAGTATACTCGCACATACACACATCGGTGACCACCAACAGCGGGAATTGACGCGCCTTGATTGCCCGGGTGGCTTTTTGTACGATACCATCTTCCACCCAAGCTCCCCGACCCATCTCGTCCTTATTTTTGGGAATCCCAAACAGAAGAACGGCCAAAACCCCTGCATCCACTGCCTTTTCGGCCTCTTTTAATAGTGAATCCACACTGTGCCGGTACTGACCCGGCATGGCTTGGATGGGGATGGGTTTGTCCGCTCCCTCCTCGACAAAAAGCGGATAGATAAAATCCTGGGGGCGCAAGTGGGTCTCCCGAACCATGCTGCGCATCATTTGACTTGTTCGCAATCTTCTGGGTCTGTGGGTGGGAAACATGAAAACCTCCTTGATCTCCAAAGCAAACCGTTCTTTTGCATGGAGATGCTATCGATTTGTGTTATTTTCCAGATTACCCATCATGGCACGAATCGGTATCCTACACCCCGCACCGTAAGAAAATGGCGGGTTTTATCTGCCTCCGGCTCAAATAATTTTCGAAGTCTCACAATGAAATTATCCACTGTACGCTCGGTGGGAGATACATCCATGCCCCAAATTTCTTCCAAGATATCCGATCGAGAAAGCGCCCGCCCACGTTCACGCACCAGCAAATTCAAGACCGCAGCTTCTTTCTCCGACAAGACTATTGTACCTTCATTGGTCACTGCTTCCCGAGTTTCCAGATTGACTTTGTATGCACCGAAATGAACAATCCGATCCGAAGGGATTTGTCGCTGAGACTGCGAGCGGCGAACCAATGCATTGACCCTGGCGACAAGCTCCGCGACATCAAACGGTTTGGGCAGATAATCATCGGCCCCTTGCTCTAAAGCAGCCACCTTGGTAGGCACATCACCTCTGGCCGTCAGCATCATCACGGGCACCACCACACCCCAAGAACGGACTTGAGCCAATACATCGAGTCCATTCATCTTGGGCAAGGTAATATCCAGTAAAAGCAGATCAAACGATTCGGTTTTCAACATCTCCAGTCCACATTCTCCATCACGCTGCCAAACCACCTCATAACCCGCGCTCTCCAGGTTCATACGCACCATGGTGCCGACCAACTCTTCGTCCTCAACCAGAAGTATCCTACCGTTTTTCATCCCTCAAGCCTCCTTCAGCACCACGCAAAATCTACTGCCTTTACCTGGGCCATCGCTGTATGCCGAAAGTCGTCCACCCATACGTCTGACCAACGCGTTCGCGATAGAAAGCCCCAAACCGGTTCCGTGCTGCACTGCCGATCTGCTATCCACCGATCTTCCAAACGGCTTGAACAGCTCTTTGGCTTGTTCAGGACCAAATCCGACACCTCGATCCTCTACCGACAACTCGATCCCAGAGGTTACTTCACGCACCACCAGCCGAACTTCAGGCGGATCGCCGCCATATTTCATCGCATTATCGAACAAATTTTCCAACACGACCCGCAAAGCATGCGGATCGGCTGACACATCCTTGCTTGCGGCCTCAGGCTCCCAAGTCAATGAAAGCGTGTCGGGTTGATCAATGATGTAACGCCTGCGGTGATCGAGAAACTTGTCCAAAAAGATCTTGAGCGGCACTACCTCATTGCGAACCACCAATCGATTATCCTTCAACCGCCCCGACATGAGCACGTTTTCTATCATATGCTCGAGTCGCTCGGCCTCTTTCAGTCCCATGGCATACAACTTGTTCTTTACACCATCCGGCACTTTTTGAGCCACAAAAGTCTCGAGCATGGATTTGATCCCACACAAGGGGGTTTTCATCTCGTGGGTAACCGAAGCCACAAATCTCTCCATAGCTTTGGTTTGGCGATGCTCTTGGCGCACCAAGCGGTAAAGCATGAAGGTGCA
>JBFFBT010000389.1:0-3361 GCA_041560255.1 Myxococcota bacterium
GAAATGATGGTATCCGAAGATCCTACTTTTTCCGATACAAGCTGGGAAGAATTCTCAGGCTCGAAAGACTTTGTGCTCGAGGCGTCCGAGAAAGAACACATTGTGTTTGTCATCGTGCGGGATTTGGCGGGTCATGTAAGTGGACCGGCCATAGCGCGGGTGTATCTCGATACCACTGCGCCCAGTGGCAGCTTACAACTCGCGGTCAAAGACCCGGCGAAGCAATGTGTGGGGGATGATTGTTATACCAATTCGGAATCGGCTCTGGTGCGGGTCGGTGCGTCCGACAATCTCAGTGATGCGTCCACTTTGAAGATGCAGTTTTCATTGACCGGCACAGAAGGTGATTTCGGACCCTTGCAAGCCTATTCGGTCAATGCCTTGGTGTTGCTCGAAAACACTTCCGATCCGCAACGCGTGTACCTGCGCTTGATTGATGCGGCTGGAAACGCCACCGCCCCTTCACAAATTCCTGCCGACAAGCGGGCCGTACTGGATTTGGTGGCACCGACCCTGCCGAGTGTCGTGACCAACCATCCGTCCGGATATTCGAATACAACCGATTTGATGATCGATTTGGATAGTGCGAGCACGGACAACTCCGGACAACTTAGAGGGTATGAATATCAGATTGAACCAGCTCCCAGTTGGTGGCCCGCCACCCCCTGGATCCCGTACCAAAAACCCGAGAGTGTGGACTTGGATGCTTGCAGTGGTTCGAGTTGTCCTTACAAGGTTAAGGTCCGGGCAGTGGATCGGGCCGGTAACATCGGTGATGCGTCTATGGTAACATTGATCTTGGACTCCCAAGCCCCGGTGACGCCCGGAGCGAGCATTACACCGGTATCCAATCTGGACATCCCTCAGCCCGGCCCCAAAGTGGTCAACGCCGAAGCGGTCACGGTTTGGGTGAAGCCGGCCGATAGCCAAACCGATCCCAACTTCGATCAGTTTCAGGTCCGGCTTCGCACCTGTGAGACGGGTTTCAATCCTCAGGATCTAAGTTGTTTGTTATGGAATGATTGGACTTCCTGGAGTGATACGGGCGTCTTGAAAGGTGGTTTTCAAATACCTGTGATTTTGTTGTCTGAGAATCGGACCAACCAGATTGAAATTCGGGCGCGTGATCTGGCCCAAAATTTATCCGGCGGGCAGAGTGTCTATTTCACCGAAGACTCGACACCCCCGTCCCCGGCCATCATGTATCCTGCCGAGTCCGAGATAAACGCCGACGCGGTGAGTATTTCCATCAAAACACCGGCTGCCGATCTCAACGGTCTTTCCGGTTATGAATGCACCATCAATGGAGAATACAAATGCCAGCCCCACGTCGACGGGAAATTTCAGCCCGATCTTCCCTCCAATCAAATGCCGGCATCTGTAATCCAATTCAAAATCGAGTTGCGTCAAAACGAAACCAATACGGTTCACCTGAGAGGTATCGATAATGCCGGCAACCGATCTGGTACGAGCCTGGCGGTCGTTGAAGAAAACTCGATTCCTGTCAAGAAAAGCACGTTTACTGCCGATCAAAGCATGTGGGCGCCTAGCAGCTTCCGGGTGATGCGGGTAGAGACCGTCGCCTTGGAGCAGATGTTGTCGGTGGCCCAATTCGAAGGTCAGGATCTGTCTACCGGCGCAAGTCTCCGGGGGGTATTGATGTACGACCTTCGAACCGGTCAGACGGATTGGTTTGAGACCGAGTATAACAGCCAGGTGAGGATGAAGGGTTATCGCATGGTGGTAAGCGTACCCTTATACAAGATATGCAACGATTGGACTGATTTGGTTGTAGGCGGCCAAGGCCGTCAGGACATATGTGATTGTTTGGCGGACGAGATCAATTGCCCACCTTCCTATCCACAGAATGTCATTGATGCGATTCGCAGCTTTGAAACCTCTTCGCTCGTACTGGTCGATTATGCCTCTGGATATCCCGTTCGGCAGTGGGTGACCCTGCCGGCCGGTTATTTGGAAAGCGGTTTGCAGCAACCCTTGGTTCGCCCGCAAGACAACGATATCGTGGCATTTGATTTTGACGGGATGAAAGTCGCCTGGTTGGAAGGCCCTCGGATTTGGTCGGACGCATGCCGGGTTTACTCGGCTTCGTTGGATACGGTTTGTGATACCTCATCCGAAGAATGTCTATTCTCCGTTCTGGGTCACAAAGATGTGGATACGCCGGTCGAACAATGTGCTTTGGTGGCTGTGGGAGGTGATCATATGGCCTGGGGGGTAATGGATGCAGGTGTTTTTACTCTCGTGATACATGACGGTGTTGCGACGAAAACCGTATTGGAAAACTCGGTATCCCAGTCCAATTTGGACAATCAAAGTATATCATTCGATTGTATCTGGGACGAGTTGATGGGTGAGCCGGTATGTGACAACTTGTTTTGGTTGAGCGGGGAGACGTTTCAATTGGCTTTGAAATCTTATGATCTGCAAAATCATACCATCGACAAGCTCAAGGATGGATTGATTGAAATGCGGGATGTGGATGCTGAAGCGGGTCGTGTGGTGTTTCAGGACTCGCTGGCCGGTACCGCGGACATTTTCATGGTCGACCTGCATGACGATACCATCTGTACCGGTTTGCCCGGTTCGAGAAGCTGCACGGCGAAAGTAATAGTCGGCGGGGGTACGGAAGATCGCAGAGCCGCCATCCTGGATCACTTGGTGACCTATTGGCGGGATGTGGGTTCGGAGGGCTTGCAGCTGCATGTATTGGATTTGACCAGCCAACCGTGGGTGTTTGCCCGTGAGGGTTTGCAGGCTCTGCCGCGGATTGACAACAATGTGATGTTGTACGCTCGGATCGAGCCGGGGGGCACACAGCCGTACCGGTTGGAGATCTACCATCCGGCGGACGGAAGCCATACCAAGTTTTTACAATCGGACAAGATGATTCTGCCGGCCGGATTTCGTAAAGACGGTGATATCGACCGGGTTGGATTCATGCAAATCGAAGGAGGCCGTATGCGGCTTTCTTATTGTGACAACGATGCAGTACCGTGCTCGAGTCCGCTTAATCTGCTGCAGGCCGTTATACCGGGAGTGGGTGTGGATTTTACCAATCTTATCACCAGTCGCGGAGATAACCAGCGGGTGATTTGGAAGCAGACCACCAATTTGGGTCATGAGGCCCTGTTGAGTTGCTCACTTGCCGCGGGTACAAAAAGATGCAGATTGGTCGGGCAATTCAACACGCTTGCCTATGTCCCGGCTGCGGGCCTGGCCGGCATTTGTGATATCAGCTTCAACGGCGACAAGGCGTTACTGAGCCTCGAAGATCGAAGCGGTTCGGACCAAGTCGCCGTGTATCAGGTGGATCTGCAGCAGCTGGAGAATAATCTGATAC
>JBFFBT010000390.1:0-3360 GCA_041560255.1 Myxococcota bacterium
GCCGGTCGTAAACCGAAGGCTCAACCGGGCCTTTATCGAACGGGCCACGATCACGATTTCATACAACCAAGATTGGGTCTTACATATGACGACCGGACGGCCGGTCTCCATCTTTCGGCTGAAGAACTCGTCTATGCCATATTCGCTCTCGGGCAGATTTTCAGGCTCTTCGAGCCTGATCCGTTCCAAGTACTTGTCCCCACAGGGCTCCGCCAACGAAGTCAAATCTTTAAACGGCTTTTCCGGTTGATAAACACCAGCTCGTCCATCCCGTCTCCGTTGATGTCCGCGTTGATGACCGTGTTCGGATCGATGGTCGGATCCTCGAAATCCTTGCCGGTCGGCAACCAACCCGATATCTTTACCGGGGGAATGATTTTTATACCGCTCGAAGAACATTTTAGTTTTTATTGTAGATGACCGGCATTTGACCCTTCCACTTGTTCCACTTATCCCGATTGGTAACAAGCTCGGCCATAAAATGTCCCACATTGATCCGACTCGTTGTGCCTGGATCAAACAAGGCGCTTCGAATCGGTGAAGGATGGATCGCGTAAGCGGTCACCTCCCCCTCATTGGTCAATGTATCCGGACGCACAACCACCCATTCGATCTCGCGATCTTTCCGTCCGATTTCGAGGCGCAAAAAATCCGCGGCCTTTTCGTTGTCGGCATGAGGAGGCAACAACAGTCGCAACAACCCGATCACCCATCGTTGGCTCAGAGATATCTCTTCGGACAGATCCGGATTGCGGTTGCCTGCTGTGTTCATCAACACAAATCGAACCGGATTTTGGGGCCTATTTGCCTTGATGGCTTGGCATAATCGGCGTACTGCTTCTGTAACCAGCCTGCGGGGACTGCCGTATATGCCTTTAAAGCTTATCGTGTGTCCCAAACAGGAAGCTATTGCGTCGCACCCATTGATATGCCGAGCTAGCTCGGTGTCATCGAGATCGAGAAGGCTTGCTTGGATAATGGACAGGTTTTTATGATTGATGACGGATTCGGGCAATGCGTTTTTTGAGCGTACTACGATTTTGACCAACTCTCCACGATCGAGCAACTGCTCTACCAACAACCGGCCCGTCGCTCCGCTTGCGCCCACAACAAGTGTCGTCATGTTTTCCCTCTTTCAATACATCTCATACATACGCCACTGCCAGTCTCGTACCACAGACGTCCCGGGCAAGTGCAGATCGCGTGTAGGCCAAAATCCCGGATTGGATCATAATCCCCATAGCCAAAACTCACCCGATCGAATCCTACGTGCTAGCGTACAAACACGATCAAGGTATCGGCTTCTCTTATGGACCCATCGTTGAAATTGAGCTTGATATCGGAAGAAGAATAAATGATGCTGATATCCGGTTTGCGATTTTTCACCCAATCGCAAGGATCCGCCTCCCAATTGACCGCCACGGCCAACCAGCCGACATCGGCCGGGCAGCCCGCATAGAGATGATTGATCTGCCAATACCGAAAACCACCTCCGTCACCCCCGATATGAAAATGGTTTTTGGTCTGCGTCTTGAGATCCTGCCAACTGGATGATAAAAGTTTCGCGTCCGCAAACCAATTGATCTTATTCGTATCCACGGCATCAAATTGCACATAGACTTCTTCCTGATCCCCTTCACGAAGAGCAACCCTGGCCTGGGTAAGAGATAAGCCGCCGGCGTTCCAGTAATAGGGGACGATCCGGTTCATGTAATGAGCTTGATCGTCGCCCAAGTCCAACAGATCCAAGTTGTCTTCATTGTGCGGCGGGCCGTTCCAAATAGCATACACATTCGCGCTTACATCTTGGCTCAGCTTATATACCATGGTCCAACCACCCCCATCGGTGGTCATATCACAATATACTTGAAATGCATCGTCGTGTGGAAGGCTGTTTGGATCGATCCAATAGACCCCGTCTCCGTCTGCATATCCATCGTCCAAAATTTGTTTACACCACAACCCGGCCCGTTGTTGGGTGGTACCGTCTCCATGTGTATAGGCCAGGCAGCTTTTCTCAGAGCAGAATTCGAATTCGGCACATTTTTTACCACACACGCCGCAGTGATCGGGATTGGTGGAGATATCCACACATACATCCTGACATTTTTCCAACCCATCAGGGCAATTCTTTTGACAGCTGCCGGCAACACATACTTCGCCGCTTTGACAGGCGACGCCATTCTGATCAGAGCAGCCCCCGCAATGGTATCGATCCGTTTCAGTATCCACGCACTGATCACCACACAACACCTGACTGCCGGGACAATCCTGGTTGCATTCTTCCTTGGGGCAAGTCGGCCCCGGACAACCCGCAACCATCAACAACGAAAAAACCATCAACCCGTAAATAATGTCTTTCATGAAAACCTCCCATTGTTCGTCATAAACTTATTCGAGCATATATTTCTAATGAATCAAGTACGGATACGCAATAAAAATCGAATCTGTGGATAGAATGATGAGAAAAGCCGCCAAAAAACCAATTGGCCGCCTTCCAAGAACTATGCTAGGGAGTATCGATACGAAAACGTATTACACCAGGTCAAGCAACCATAGGGCGGTCTTGGACAGATAGACCTTACCGGTCATGGGCGCGTAGACCGTAACGCCTGGAAGTCGATATGTTCTGAATCGGTGCTGATGAAATAGTATCCGTCTCGAGACTTATAAATTATTCTTGAGAAGGGCCCTACATCGATATGGATTCATCACTGACCGTGAGCAACTCATCCGTTATACGGCCTTTGCTGTCAAACATATCTTTTATTCTCAAGAAGAACTGCCGAATGGTAAGATCAAAAGGAAACGCATTGTCCGTTCCAAACAAAGGATAACTGCATACCGCACTCCCCGTATTGGTCCGGCCCATAATGAGTCTATTGGTCATATATAACGCGATATCCTCATATTGCATACATGGTTGGGATTTGACCCAGTCGACCAGAATGTTTTCTCCTTGTGCATTTTCCAGTCGCAAACCGCTGCCATAGCCCGAATCTGTCGGGACGAAAGACACTCTCACGATATTTGAGTTTGGAAACCCGGCACGCTGCAATCTGGTTCCGTCCCACATTTGAGCAACCAATTCCTGTTTGTCTGATAAAATGACTCTCATGGTGGAAGTTGCGATTCCGCCTTTGCCAGGCTCCAGCAAGACGTCATTTGTGGCATATTGATTTGGATAACCGTCTATAAAAAAACCCAAATCAAATGCCTGAAGCTTTGTGCTCCTGCAAGCAGGATACAATCCTGTTATGGTTCTTTTTTCGAAATCCCACGGCTCTTTATATCTTACCGCCGGGTTGTTAAAACCTCCGCCGATATACATACCGGCATTGGATTCCAGTGCTCGGATCA
>JBFFBT010000391.1:0-3327 GCA_041560255.1 Myxococcota bacterium
ACGCAGGGAAAATCTTAACTTCACCATTAAGTGGTCTTGACAATGGGGTCCACCTCAGTCCCACCTCATAATCATTTTCATGATCGGTGTATTGGTAACGGCTCAAAGGAGAATGAACCTGCCGCGTCGTGGTCCCAAATGCGTTGTATTCGCTGTAGCTGACGGTAGATCCATCGCCATCCGTCAATGCACTGTTGCTTCCTATATGATCTTGATGAAAAAAGAAAGCATTATCGTCTCTTATCATCGCAATTCTCATACCGGCGGCAAATATATAGCTGGTCTCTTGTGTGCCTTCAACTTCGAATTGGGGACCCACGTATATGGTACCAGCAGATGCGTCGACGATCTTTTTGACTCGTCGGCCGTTGCCGTCATAAAAAATAGATAGTTGATTTCCTCCCGAACTGATATTAATAGGCATACCGTCAAGGTTGTACAAAATTTCTCTAGATTTTACGCCACTACCCGGGATGAAATACGATCCTTTCAGCATGTTTCCATTTTGATCATAGGAAAATTTGTACTCATTACCATATCTTACAATGCTATCAACTGCGTGCAAATGGTGAGAGCTGTATTTGTATGATAGGGTGACACCGTTGTCGATCTTTGTCAATATTCTCCCCAAAGGATCATAGGTCAGCTCGAGTGAGCTTGAATTGTCACTGGCTTTCTCAGATTTTAGTCGATGAAGTTTGTCATAACTGTATTGATACGTGATATTTCTGACCCGATCGTGCATGCTTGCGATATCACCGGATTTTGAGTAGTTGTAGTCTTTCTTGATGACTATCTCGCCACCGGATAAGGTCAGGATGTTTTTTAATCTATATGATTTTTTGTCATATGTATATTTGGTTTCAGAGTTGTTGGAACAAGTGATTTTACCCACTTGACCGAAAGGAAGATAGTCCAAGAAGTTGCAGGATGCAATTGTGCTACCCTGATGATTTTTTGCAATGACTTTTTTAAGTAGACTTGTGTTGGAAGCATAATTGTATGCCACCACCATGTCATTTGGATAAACAATCTCTTTGGTTTCACCTAGGTTGTTCTTTTTGTATGTGGTGGTGTAGGTAATCCCGTCAATTGTCTTGGTCTCCTCCAGGCAATTTCCATGTATATCGTACCTCTCGCAGGTCATTCTTGCGTTTGGGTTTTTGGTCGAGTATGGTCGGCCTTTTCCATTGGCGACGTTAGGCTCATCATAGGTGTTGACCACGGATGCGTGGATTTTTGTCCAGGTTACACTACATTCGGGCGGTGGATTCAAGGGATCCGTCTCACACTTGTTAGATGAAAAGCCGTCGCAATCGATCATACCGTCTCGACATTCATTGGGCTGTATCTCGGTGTCGCAGCTCAAAGGTATGGCATTCGGGATTATACCAAGGGATTTGATTTGACTGCATACTGCATCCGAATACATCGGCGCCGGATCGCCGTTGTCGGGAATAACGGGATGGTAACTCAGGGTATAGTAGTCTTTTTTGATCTCCCGGTTGAAATCATCGTATGTTGATACAATTTTCTGCCCCTTGGAGTCCAACTGCAATATCAAGTTTCCGTTGACGTCGTAAATGTATCTCCAAACACCCATATCGAGATCCGAAACCAATACCGCTCTACCCAATGAGTCGTATTGAGTCAGAGATGCATTGTTGAGAGGATCAACCGTGCCGGTATGATCGCCGGCGGCATTGTATGTGTATCGAGTAATATAATCGCCGTCGCTTGCATGCTCGATGACTTTGATGATCCTCCCCAAATAGTCTTTTTGCTCGGTTTTTTTGCTTCCGTCCGGATCGGTAATCATCGTGGAAAGACCATCATAGGAATAACTCGATATGAGCTGTCCGTGTATTCCGTCACCGGCCACGGTTTTGATAATCCTTCCCAGGTGATCGATGGTCGTTCTTTGCCAGGGGTGATCATCAGTCGGTTCTTGAGGATAACCGATATTATTTCCAAAAAACGGACCATAATGTAATGTGTTCGAGGTGTCTTCATATTTGGTTCTGTTGATGACCACCTTTCCATTTTCTCCAAAACTTGCAGTTTGAACGGCTCTTCCAAGTCCATCATAATAGGTATATTCTGTCATGACGGATGTATCTTGCGGATCATAGTTGAAGGTGGTCGTGTTTTTTATGAAGAGAGGTATCACACCCGGGGCGGAATATTCGATCCATTTCTGCAGGCCGCCCAAGCCGGATTGAGATAATGAGCTGAGTCTGTTGTGCTCATCATAGTGATAGTTCGTCATGTTTCCATTTTCATCTTTGGACCAAGCCAAAAGACCCCCTGGTAAATATTTATATTCGATTGAAAGAGCTGTCTCCTTGGTTGGTGAGCGCGTGATCTTGACTGCGTGCGTGTTCGTTTCGGTATCATATATGATTTGAGTCGAATTTCCCATGGGATCGAGCAGCGTGGTGACATTGCCGTATTCATCGTAGTGCATGGTCACGCACGGATTGGGACCGGTATCGAGCCAACTGCAATTCTTAAAGAGATTGCCGGTACCGTCTTGATGGTAGGTATAGAGCGATTGTCTCGTTGTGATGTTTTTATGTTTGTTGGCTGTGCCCAGATCGACAAGTTGTTCTTGTTTCAATCTCCACAGCCAATTTCCAAGGTTTTCGTAGAGAAATTTCTTCTGGACCACATTCCCGTAATTTCCGGATTGTGTAAGAGATAGCAAATTTCCGTTTGTGGTATCATAAATGTAGTCCTCTTGGACGAACGTTGTCGTGCCGATGTAATTTTCGGTTCTCTGCCTGGTTGGGCTTACAAAGGCACTTGATTTCGCGATGTTGAAATAATGTATGCTCCAATCCATGGTGGTCTTTTTCTTGGTGTTGTAAGTGTTTCCGGATGAAGGTACTTTATATTCAACAAGATAGGGCTTGCCGGCTCTAAACTCGTCTTGGTGAAAATGGTAAACCTCGAGGGACTGGTTTGGATTACGCTTGGTTGCATTGGCGAAACCTCGAAATTCCATGTTAACGAAGTCATAATATCCACCCGAATAATCATAAGATGTTTTCAAGATCTGATTGGATACTTCGTCGACCACCTCGATGGATTCGACAGTATGGATAACAAACGGCATGAGCGCATTTTTGTACTTGGATGAAGGCTTATATCTGATGTGTACACTTGCGCCGTTTCCATTGGAGATGTAATTGAGTAAGCCTGTTGTTACATTGTCGGGTTTGTACATCTTATGTTGATTGTATGCGTGGTAAAGAAACGAGTCTTTGCCCGTACCGTAAAAATCACCCGAGAAAATAACTCCAAATGCCGAGACTTTGACCGGCG
>JBFFBT010000392.1:0-3284 GCA_041560255.1 Myxococcota bacterium
GTGCCCCCATGGGGGCACGACTGCCATACATGACCATATGATTGGTTATTGTCCATACTTCACAAACTTGCAGAACAGGTAGGGCGAATGTTACAGACGGAACCCGGAATGAAAGGGAAAGTGGAGGTCCAGAGTAGCAGCTCCGAACCTCCGGGACAACGTGCTTTAAAAAACAATCAGTCTGAATATGCCTGCTTTATTGTGCTTTGTCCAGTCCCAAGGACAAGGCATCCATGGTCGCATCCCACCGTTTGTTCAATTGCGCTCGTTGCCATCGACAAGTTCGTATTTGTACGTATTGTGACCGGGGCAATATCTACTGTTCTGATTTTTGTTCAAGCCTGGTTCGAATCCAATCTGTACGCAAAGCTGGCGCTCGGTATCAAAAGACCAAGATAGGTAGACGTCATCACGCAGCAAGACAGCGCCGGTATCGACTGCGACTCTTGCATAAAGTGACGCATCACGGTCCCCATAACACTTCGGATGGGTTACGCCTGATCCTGGGCACGGTATTTTATTTTTTTCACAACCACACCGTGCAAAAGGAGGTGTTTTTTGAAAAAACAAATCTGGATGTACATCAAACGACAAAAGACGGGTCCACTCTTTGTCATTTTTGTCGAAAGCCATGTGGACAATTTACCAGGCTGGGTCCCTTGCGCATTTGGCGAGCGCGCAGTCGGCAGACCCGCCTGCCAACGGCTTGTGTTGGGAGCGCATAATCTCCGTTTTTGCCTGGGAGTCTTGTCGTGATCTCAAAGGACATAGAAGCCCAAATTTTACGTTACAACTTGGTGGAGAAGTGGAGTGTGGGCACTATTGCCCAACAAATCGGTATTCACCACGATACAGTGGAGCGGGTGTTGTGCCAAGCCAATCTGCCAAGTATCAAGAAGATTTGCAGACCTTGCATGATTGACCCGTACATCCCTTTTATCAAAGAGACCTTGGAAAAGTACCCCAATCTTCAAGCCAGTAGGATCTTTGGCATGGTCAAGGAACGTGGATATCCAGGAGGCCAAGACCACTTTCGGCACATCATTGCCCGTATGCGCCCTCGGCCTGCAGCAGAAGCCTACTTGAGACTGCGTACCTTACCTGGCGAACAGGCGCAAGTCGACTGGGCTCACTTTGGCAAATTGGTGATAGGACGGGCAACAAGGCCGCTAATGGGATTTGTGATCGTATTGAGTTGGTCACGCAAGATCTTCTTACGGTTTTTTCTCAACCAACGCATGAGCAACTTTCTACAGGGCCATATCGAAGCATTTTCCGCCTTTGGCGGTTGCCCCAGAGTGTGCTTGTACGACAACCTCAAAAGTGTCGTTCTCGAAAGAAGGGCCGATGCAATCCGGTTTCATCCCACCATTCTGGATCTGGCAGCTCATTACCATTTTGAGCCCAGGCCTGTAGCTCCTTATCGAGGCAATGAAAAAGCTCGGGTGGAAAGAGCCATTCGGTATATTCGTCATTCCTTTTTTGCTGCTCGGGACTTCAAAGATATGGACGATCTCAACGAGCAAGCAAAAGCATGGTGTGCGGGCGAATCTGCAGACCGGCCTTGTCCTGAAGACTCCACCATGACCGTACGTCAAGCCTTTGAACAGGAGCAACCTAAGCTTTTGTGCTTACCAGACAATCCCTATCCTGCCGATGAGCGGGTTGAGGTCAAGGTGGGAAAAACCCCTTATGTCCGTTTTGATCTCAACGATTACTCGATTCCCCACACCAAGGTGCGGCGCACCCTGGTGGTAATGGCTTCTGAACATACTGTTCGTATCCTTGAAGGCAACCAGGTGTTGGCAGAACATGTCCGCAGCTATGACAAAAAAACCCAAATAGAAAAACCAGAACATCTGGTTGCATTGCAGGAGCAAAAACGTCAAGCCCGTCAACATCGTGGTTTGGACAGGCTGCAGCACATGGTTCCCCATATCCCTGATTTGATGCAACACTTGGCGCAGCGTGGAGCCAATCTAGGCAGCGCCACCTCTGCTTTGCTTCGTCTTGTGGATCACTACGGTTCCCATGCGGTTGGACAAGCAGTTGCAGAAGCGCTTTCCAACGAATCACCTCATCCAAATTCGGTTCGTCATATCCTGGAACGCAACCATAAAGCTTCAGGCATGGCTCCTCCCGTTCCCGTGTCTCTACCGGATGACCCAAGGGTCCGCAATCTTTCAGTAAAAGCGCATGACTTGAAAAACTACGATGCCTTGAAGGAGGTAACAAATCATGTCACAGAAGAGAAAGACTCCTCAGAGTGATGCGTTGTTAGAACAAGCCAACTCTTTGGGTTTATGGGGTTTGGTTGTCCATTGGGAAGAGGTCAAAAACCAATCTTGGGTATCTCAACTGATTGATTGGGAGCAAACCGAACGCAAGCAAAGAAGCCTGGATCGAAGAATCCGTTACTCGGGTATCAAACGCTTCAAACCCATGGCTGACTTCGATTGGAACTGGCCCAAGAAAATAGATCGGACTCAAGTAGAGGATCTGTTTACCTTTGGCTTTCTCAATGATGGGGCCAATGCAATCCTGGTTGGACCCAATGGAATCGGAAAGTCTATGATTGCCAAAAACCTAGCTCATCAAGCGCTTCTGCTTGGGCACACCGTGCTTTTTACCACAGCGGCCAAGATGCTTGGCGACTTGGTAACCAAGGATACATCCACGGCTTTACAGCGACGTCTTCATCGCTACTGTCGGCCTGGGTTATTGGTCATTGATGAAGTTGGGTACTTGTCCTACGACAACCGGCACGCAGACCTTTTGTTCGAAGTGGTTACCCGCAGGTATCATGAGAAACCAACCATTGTGACCACCAACAAAACCTTTTCTGAGTGGAATGAAGTCTTTCCCAATGCTGCATGTGTAGTAACCATCATTGACAGATTGGTTCACAACTCCGAGATCATCGAAATCAAGGGTGAATCCTATCGTCTCAAGGAGGCCGTTGAGTCGGCCAAAAAACGAGCGCAAGACCGTGCTGCCAAGAAAATAGGCAAAAAACCTAGGAAGCTCTCATGAACTTCTCAATCCGGCTGCCAGAAGACTGGTCTCTAGAAAAAGTCGACTTTCTTCATGAATTCGTAAACCAACTTCATGAAGCTATCTGGGACCAATACGGTCAGGCTCTCTGTGAATACTGGGAAAAACATCCACCATTTGAAGAGTTCATTCAAGACGACCAGATCGACACCTGACCAAGGCTTGTTTTGCTGCTTGGCTTTAACCTGCGCTTTCCACCAATATCCCGCGTTATTACGAAACCATCAACA
>JBFFBT010000393.1:0-3271 GCA_041560255.1 Myxococcota bacterium
ACGAAACTGATTTTCCAAGGCGTGCTCATAATACGTAGCGCAGTACTCGAAAGCGATCGAGTTTTGATGGTAATCCAGGGTAGGTTTCAAAAATGAGGGCGGTGACACCGACGCAATGGAATATACGTTCTCGACAAGGCTGTTTTCATCCACGTAGTTGCCAAAAAACAGGACTGTACCATCCTGGATTTTCACCTGCCTGATCAGCGCATGAAATTTGGATTTTCGGCTCATTTCGGCGGATTGATCGAATCGATACACCTCACCCTGGCCCAAAACCCAAACGATCCCGTTTGTATCCACCGTAAAATTGCTATCCCTTACCTTCAACTTTCGATACGCCGATTGATCCCATTGAAAAACCCCGCTATGATCCTTTTTCAATAAGCCCATGCCCTGTCCGGTCTGCACCAAATAGTTTCCATGCGCATCTCGATGAATATGACTAATGCTGACTGCACCGTTTTTGATGATATCCCCAAAAAGATCATGCGGCACAAACCTCACACCTAGAGGATCGGATCGAAAGTCCGCAGGAAGGATCGCCCGGTACACTCCATCCACCCCGGCCACCACAATTTGATCATCGAAAACATGTACATAATTCCAATCGTTTCTCGGTAAACCATGTCGGACATCAAAGCGGTAGACCTCGTATGCATCCAGATCCTTGCCCGTAAACCGGATATACAGCACACCCTGGTAACGGGTCGTAATCCACAAATCTCCGCTGGGATCACTGACAATCTTTCGAATGATGTCGTTGATGACGGATTGATCGAAATTGATGTGTTGAGCCTCATAGAATCCTCGCCCAAGATCTGTATCCGCTCGGGCATTTTTCAACCTTAGGGCGGCCAATCCTTTCCGTTTGCCGAGAAAAACAACATCCGGAAACTTCTTCGATCGCCCCAAGCTGTATACAAATCCTTCGACACGCATATCTCGAGCCAGTCCATCTTTGATCTGGCTCACGCCCCCCCGGCCGCCCGCGAACAACACATCTCCCACCGGCATGAAATCCCAACAATCCTTGGTGCCCGCAACGGGCTGAAAGCCGAGCTTTTCCTTCGGGATCCCCGAAGGCAACATCGAGTAATACTGCACGCCGAGAATGGTGCTTAAATAGAGCGTATCAAAATGCATCACGACCGCCATGGGGCTTTCCATGACGCCATATCTCTCATCGTACAGGGTAATCGGAGAGCTGGTTTCGAGATAGGAGATACCGTTGTTGGCGGCCGCCCAGAGGTTGCCCTCCCGATCCTTATATAGGTAACTTATGAAATTTCCCACCAAACCACGCTTCTTATCGATCACGGCATCGAGCCTGCCGCTTTTGTCCATGAAAACAATTCCACCCATGACGGTCGTCAACGCAAAGCGGTTTTCATCGATCTTCACACCGTGATACAGATCATGCTTGGAAAGATATTCATAGATCCCGCCAGGCAGCTTGGTCAAAATGTCCGGTGATACCCCCTTTTCCGAAATATTTGCGATAAAAGATCCTTTTTCCAAAAAAGCACCGACAGCATACACAAACATCCCTCGGTGTTGGCTTACAATGAGCAGTTTGTCGTTCGTGTATGCCAACACCACAAGCCGGTCCGCGGAAACCCGCGTCAGATCTTGGGTGTATGGAAGCAATGACTCTCTGCCGTCTTTGATGATGAACAGGCCCTGATCCTGCCTCCTGAAGATCACCGCATCGAACACCTTCCCGGAAATATACGAAGCACCCGCTATCATCAAATCGATTTTTCCATGCCGGTATCGAAAAAATTTATCCTCCGCGTCGAAGTAGACGCCATGCGAGGTAGTGTGCACTCTCCATACGTTCTTGAAGTCCCTCTCTTTTTCCGGAAGTTTCGCAGACAATGACACATAATGCACTCTCCCTTTCGGATCGATCGCGAGATACCCAAACTCACCCACCCCACCTACATAGATCACGCCGCGATCGTCTATCGCCAAGCTGCGCACCAAAGAGAAATTGGGCAATGGATGCAAACGCCATTTTTTACCATCAAACACCAGCACACCGTTGGTGTTGGCAAAATACATTACCCCGCGATGGTCCTGAACTATCGACCAGTTTTCCGAGCTGCCTTCGTAGTCGCCCGGTTTATAGTTTTTGATAAACGGGATGCCCTGCTCATCGGAGGCAAAGACCTGCATCGCGAATAAAAGCAGCCCTGCCCAAATCCATGCGAGTTGCAACGCTTTCAACTTTTACATTCCGTCGTTTTTGGATCCAAACGCTCGGATCGATCCTACTCGCTTCAATCTACCAAAGGTTTACATCGGCACCGGTACGGGCAGCATGTTTTTGGGGCTCGAAAGTTGCCGTTCGATAAAGCTTCGAACCGAAGAAGCCGGTTGAAAAACCCCGTAGTGACCTTCACAAAGGTAATCTGCGCCCAGTGCCATCAAGTCTAGCATACTTGCCCGCCAGGCGTCGAGATCAGAGCCGAAAGCCGGGCAGAACGGTCCGTGGAGGTCTTGACCGAACAGCACCCTGCCGGATGGAGAATCAAACACCACCGCCAGGGATCCCGGCGTATGACCCGGTATGTGCAAAAGCTCCAACCTTCCGTTTGAAAACATCAAGCGATCTTTCTCGGCCTGCATGGAGTAATCCACCCGGACCGCTTCGAGATCGAGTCCGTACAGATCCGCCACTGTGTAGGCCCGATCCGCGTTTTCGATGGCGGGCGCGTCCAATCGGTGCGCCACTACCCGGCAACCGGTGGCGCGCTTGACTTCGGCCGCCGAACCGATGTGATCGACATGGGCGTGGGTGAGAATCAAGGTATGCAAGGAGTCGGGGTCAAAACCGACCGAAGTGATATTGGAACGGATCTTTTCCCACCCGGGACCGGCCCCACAGTCCACCAACACCAACTCCCCCACTTCAATCAAATACACCAAACAATCCGCTCGATCGGACACCCCGGCCCCACCCACCATCCAGACCGAGTCACATACCGAAAATTCTTCCATGGCCATACTCCTTGTTTTTTTTCAAAACCCCATACTTTCAAATGACGCCGGCAACATCCAATCGGAGGTCACTTGAACGCTACTCGATACATCTATATACTTCAAAGTATCATGGATAAAAATACCTTCATTTTCCAACGTTTTTTGGTTTGTTTATATGCCTTGGGCACCATCACGGTTTGTTCGAAGACCAATGATACACAAACCGGTACCCAACCAAGACAAATCCTCACCCGTCAAAATTCCTCTGAAAAGCTCTTATCCC
>JBFFBT010000394.1:0-3260 GCA_041560255.1 Myxococcota bacterium
AATATAAAAAACCGGCCGGGGTCAAGTCGTAGATACGTCCTTGATGGGCAGTATCATCTGCGCTCTTGGACTCATTATGGCGGCCCCCAGTATATTGAATCAGGAGTTTCCCAGAGAACCAAGAACCCATGCCGGCAATCCTCTCTACAACCATTATTGCTGCCAGGACGGCAAATGGCTGGCCATCGCACATCTAGAACCCGATCGGCATTGGCCCAAACTTTGTAAAGCCTTGGAATGTGAAGAATTAAGAGACGATCCCCGCTTCGATACCGTGATGAACCGAAGCCGCAACGCTCGTGCATTGGTTGAGATACTCGACGCCAGGTTCGCAAACCATGCCCGGGAGGAATGGCTGCGGGTTCTTGAAAAAGAAGGCTGCATTGCGACCCCGATCCAAACACCCCTCGAAGTCGTATCCGACCCCCAAGCCCTCTCAAATCAATACATCATCGATATCGGCAATCTCGATACGGGATGCGCAAAAAGGGTCGGTTTCCCCTGGAGCTTCAGCGACACGCCGGCCTCTTACCGTACACCCGCTCCGAAGCTCGGTGAACACACCCAAGAGATAATGCAAGAGCTCGGTATCGGCAAGAAAGAAGCAAACTCATGAGGCCATCGAAGCACGTATTGCGCAGCATTTCTAAAATTATTGGGAAAACCAACCTGACAACCTCCGCACCAGATCTCAATGCTTACGCCTACGATGGTACAAGCAGCTGGCGTGCCGTACCCGATACGGTCGTCTTTCCTTCCACTACCGAACAGGTTGCCGAAATCATGAGATTGGCTTACCAACACGAGATACCTGTTACCGTACGCGGAGCCGGAACCAACTTGAGTGGAGGATCAATCCCCATTGCAGGAGGTATCGTGCTATGCACAACAAGGATGAACAAAATCATCGACATCGACACCGCCAATTTCACCGCAACTGCAGAAACCGGCGTGGTTCTGCATGATCTGAACGTAGAGCTTGCAAAACGCAACCTATTTTTCCCTCCCGATCCGCAGAGTTTCTTGGCGGCCACCCTGGGTGGATGCGTATCTGAAAACGCAGGCGGCCCCTACGCCCTCAAGTATGGGGTTTTTAAACACTACCTATTGGGAATACAGGCCGTTTTACCCCCCGGGGAGATTGTGTCTTTGGGAGGTAAAACCATGAAAAACGTAACCGGATACGATCTACCCCTGCTGATTTGCGGCTCCGAAGGAACTTTAGCGGTGGTCACTCAAGTAACCTTGCGTCTGTTGCCGGCACCCCAGGCAAGACAGACAATCCTCGCCAGCTTCGATCAAGTTGTCACCGCGGGCAAGGCTGTCCATCGAGTCATCTCCAGTGGTGTTCTTCCCGCAAAGATAGAAATCATGGACAACTGGATTATCCGCCGCATTGAAGAAACCACCCCTTTGGGACTGCCTGTAAACGCCGAAGCGATTTTACTTTTCGAAGTTGACGGCAACCCCATAGCAGTTGAAGATGAAGCTTCTCAAATCATCCGCCTTTGTAATATCTCGAACGCCACTGAGGTGAGAAAGGCATCCAATCAGCAAGAGGCGGATGGTTTTTGGGCTGCCCGCAGGGCGGGTTTTTCTGCTATCTTTGGTAATGCTCCCACCGTGTTGGCCGAAGATGTCACCGTCCCCATCGATAAATTGCCGACACTCATGATCCGGGTGCAAGCGTTGAGTCGGACCTACGACATACCCATCGTGCTCATCGGGCACGCTGGTGACGGAAATCTTCACCCTTGCATCCTCACCAACCAAAAGGACCCTCAACACTTTAAAAAAGCCAACTTGATCGCAGGTGAGATCTTCACAGCAGCGCTCGAGCTGGGAGGTGTCATTTCGGGAGAGCACGGCATCGGTCTCGAGAAAAAAGGGTTTATACGCCAAGCTTTGGGTTCAAGCCTGATCGAGTTGCACGAAAAAATAAAATCCGCCTTCGATCCGAAAGGTTTGCTCAATCCAAATAAAATATGGAACCAAAACCATGATCACCCAAAACAAACATACTGATCCTTCCAAATGCATGAAATGCGGATTTTGCATGTCGGTATGTCCGGTTTACAGGGTGGACTACCGAGAAAATCACGTGGCCCGCGGACGAAACCTCATGATTAGAACCTCACGTGAAGATCACGCAAATGTCGACCAGAGCTACAGAGATGTATTGGAAAACTGCCTGCTTTGCCGGCAATGCGAAACGGTTTGTCCCGCCAAGCTTTCCTCGGCCGAAATCACCCAGCAGGAACGTCTCCGGGTGTTCAAAAAAAAGAAAACCTTCTGGCTCCGACAAAGACTACTCCAAGGGTTGCGGCAGCATGGATCAAGCTCATCTACAATTGTCCGTTTGAGCGCTATCCTGCCAAGTATGGTATCAATGGATCACCACTGTCTGAACCAAATGAAAAACGCTACAATGATCATGAAAAATTTTACCTCTTGGAGCTCGTTGCTTGCGCGATCGCTTTCAAAAAGCACAGTGCAGTTTCCAAAATGCCATCAAAAAACAACCCATACCGCCTTTTTTCCAGGGTGTGTGTTCGGCTCTCTGCATGGCGGTATCGGCGCTCATATCCATAAGCTTCTTTTCAACCTGAAGCTGGATGTCTCGGTACCCTGCGAAGCGACCTGCTGCGGGCAGGCTTTCTACGCAATCGGCGACCAAAAAAACGCCCGCTGGATGGCCCGGCGGAACATCCAAGCCCTAGAATCCTATGATCGAGTAATCAGCCCATGCGCAACCTGCAGCTCAGGATTGAAAAACTACCCTTCCTGGCTGGACGTCAATGACCCATTGTATCCCAAAGCCCGGCAACTGGCTCAAAAAACCCTGGATTTCACAGAATTTCTCTCCAGTAGCGACAAAATCCGGCCGGCTCGATACAAACCCGGCATGAAGATCACCTATCACGATCCGTGTCATCTCAAACGCTACCAAAATATTTACAAAGAGCCTCGTCGACTTTTGGCCGGTTTGGATTGGATCAAGTATATCGAGATGGACAACGCCGATACATGCTGCGGCTTCGGAGGATCATTCGCCATCAAGCAATCAAAAACCAGTCGGGCCATCCTCAACAAAAAGATCGAAGCCATAAGAAAAACCGAAGCGGATGCAGTAATCACCGCCTGCCCGGGCTGTATGATTAACCTGAAAATCGGCCTAAGAAGACACAAGCTGCCGATCCGCGTGCTTCATATCGGTGAACTCGTCAAAACGGATTGACAACTCGAAAACTACCAAATGA
>JBFFBT010000395.1:0-3254 GCA_041560255.1 Myxococcota bacterium
ACTCGTCAACTACCAAGGTTGGGACGACGACGGACCTTGGTATCACGCCAAAATGGGTTATCTCGGGACCGTCAATCCGGCGGCGTTGACCTGCAGCTTGGACGACTCGTTTGCCGAAAATGGATCGGCGCACCACGGGTTTCAAAAATTTATCCAAGCGATCTTCGGGAAACAAGGCGGCGAACAAGGCGTGGGATCAAAAACCGGTTTGGACTCGGATGTGGCTGTCTGTACGCAATCCCGGGATTGGATGTCCGGGTTCGAGTCTCGATACCGCTCCACGAACCAAAACAACGATTGTATCGAGTTTTGTAGGAGCCTGGATTGGAAGCTCGGAAGCTTCGCAGAAGAAGAAAAACGCGCATACCAGGAAAACCAAGCGATTTGGCCCGAGCGGTTGCATGACCGGGTCGAAAGGCTCGCTCGGCTTCGGGATCGGCAATACCATGTTTATGTGGCTCCGTTTTCTTTGTATTACCACCGCCCGGGCGACAACCGGCTTATGGAAGGGATGCTTCGTCCGTTTGGGGATGTGCTGGGAGCCGGACGACATTACCGCATCGGCCTCAAAAATATCACCTGTCCTAAAGGCGCCGCAATCCGGATGAATCACCTTGTAGGACCCGCGGGCAAGTACGAGCTGCACTTTCCGGCTCCTGCCGATCCCTATGGTCCGGACATGCCTTGGATGGGCGGCGGCGCCGGCCCGGAGAAAATCAAATCCTGGATCGAAAACCAGGCCGAGTCGAAAACTCCCGAGTACGATCTTATCCAACCCTGACATTTGGTTTTGTCATCATCTTGTAACACCCCTCACTTATGCATTCTGTTCTCCAGCGATTTCAACCAGCACATCCCTAACCACCTCGACACCTCTGGCGACTGCCTTGGCGGTCACATATTCGTCTTTCGAGTGGCTGATACCATGCTTGCAGGGCACAAACAACATGCCTACCGGTATCGGGCCTCGTGACGATCTTTCGGCTTGCGCCACCACAACCGCATCATGACCTGCACCACTGGGCATGTGCATGGTCGTATACCCTCTCGTATCGGCGGCTTTTTGAAACCTTGCTTTGATGTGATCGTCCAACTCAGATACTGCCGAAGTCGCGTCGGTCTGCTCTATAAAAGCCTTCACCCCAAACTCTTTGGCGGTACGCCAAATCAATCTGTGCATATCGGCCGCATAGGTATCTAAAAATACGTCGTCAGCACCCATCAAATCCAAAGTGAAATAACCGGTACCGCTTACCTTGGTGACCGAATTGCCGTGTACCGTAGGGTATTTTTTGTCGATTTCCGGATCGGCATTGATAATACCGACGGTTTGCGTAAATTCATGCCCACGCTGAAGCCTGTCCCGACCCAATTGATCCAGGCGGGTTAAAATATATGCCATGGCCAGATTGACATCGTTTCTGTATTTCATTCCCATGGGAGTAGCCCCCGAGTGATCGAAGCGCCCTTCCAAAACGATCAAAAACCGTCTATCACCCGAAATGCTTTCAACGATTCCCAAATCTTTGTTTTCCCTTTCCAAAAAGACTCCCTGCTCGATGTGCATCTCCAAATATGCCTCAATGGAATCAATGTAGCCTGGTTCGAACGAGGGTCTACTCTCATCGACATAGGAAGGATCGAAACCCTGCATGCGGATGGCGTCACGCAGGGATTGATCGTTGTACACGTTATGCAAAATCTGGGGCTCCGAACAACCAAAAGCAGCGCTGCTGCCCTTGTATACCGCGTTGAAAGTGTACTCCTCTCCCCGCCATACGACCAGATCGATTCCCAAATCCAAGGTTTGGCATTCATCTACAATCTGTCTTTGGGCCTCCAATGCGCCCACCACTCCGACCGTCCCATCATAGTTGCCTCCATGTGGAACCGAGTCGACATGAGATCCTATCAAGATGCGTCTTTGGTGCCCACCCGGCATGGACAGCACCAGATTTCCGATACCGTCGTAATGACCTTCCAAGCCAAAAGACTCGCCTTCTGCCCGGATATATGCCATGGCAGCGGATTCAGCGTCGGAAAAAGCCAATCTGCTAATTGATCCGTCGGCTTGAATGCCGATGGTGGCGAGCTTGGCAAAATGTCGTTCCAGGCTTTCAATCAAGCTATAAAAATGCAATCCTTCGGTCTGGATCTTCTTTTGCAAGGACTTCTTCATTTTTGTTCCACCTCCTTCAAAAAACCATAACTTTGTCGATCCAGCTTGACAATAAATTTACCGTTTTGCTAGATTGGCGCTTGAGGACTTGAGATACCATGTCGAGCTACAATAACCCAACCATAATCAAACTCTCGAAAAAATATTCGTTTTTCGGATTTTTCTTTTTTAGAAAGGGCTTGTGCGCCATGCCTTGAAAACCACGAACAAGGCAGACCGCATGAGCCCACTGACCGCAGGTTGGTGGGCTTTTTTGTTGGTTATTCGTGGCAGTCGACCGAGGAAATCATGAAACCGAAACCTATTCACCTTCGATTGGATTTAACCCTCCGATCTACCGATGCAGGCAGCAGCTTTTTCTTTTTTAGCTTTACTTTCTTTAGCCCGGGCCCGTGCGAGGCGCCTCGGTAAACATTGAGGCATCCCTGCATGGGCCCACCAACCGCTGGTTGGTGGGCCTTTTTTGTTAACGAACCTACAAGGAGTATAGGACATGAACAAAGGACCATTACAGGGTATTCGAGTTGTCGAGATCACGATGTTTCAACAAGGACCCATTGCGGGAGCCAAGCTCGGTGATTTGGGTGCGGATGTCATCAAGGTAGAGCCGCCCACAGGCGACCCCGGTAGGCAAATGATGAAAGTCATCGGCGCCATGTGCGGTTTGTCCGGGCAAGACTATTATTTCGAACATTGTAACCGCAACAAACGAAGCATTGTGCTGGATCTCAAGACGACCTCCGGGCTGCAGGTTTTTTATCGGCTCATACAAAACGCGGACGTTTTTCTCAACAACATGAGCATTGATGTGCCCGAAAGGCTCAACATCGCTCCCAACCAATTGATGGAAATCAATCCCAGACTGATTGTCGCCCATGCCTCTGGTTGGGGTAGAAAAGGACCGGATGCAAAAACCCACTCGTTCGATTATACCGGGATTGCGCGTAGCGGCTTGATGATGTCTTGTGGAGAAAACGACACCCCTCCAACCCAGATTCTGCCAGGCGTCGGAGATGAGATAGGCGGTATCATTTGCGCGTGGGCGATCACCGCAGCATTGTACGCAAGAGAAAAA
>JBFFBT010000396.1:0-3243 GCA_041560255.1 Myxococcota bacterium
GTCCGAGCGGGGTTTTTTTGCTGAGGAACTGGAGAGCCGGTTGCATGTAGGAGTCCGCGAATCACTTCTTCGATTGGTCAACCAGGGACGTGTGTTTAGAGAACGGATATCCCGGTCCTATCTCTATTGTTCAAAAAATGGCCCGGTTCGAAGACGCCAGCTTGCTGCCTACCTTGCAAAAGAAGGTGCTGGATGCGGCCTGGGTCTTCTTATGCCAGAGACCGTAACTGAAGAAGTCAAAGCGGCTATTATTTTATTTGCCGCTCTTTTAGACGAGAGACAACGTCGCCTGTTTGCCGGTCTTGAAACGATTGTCTTTGGGCGTAACGCAGAATCATGGATTGCAGATATTCTTTGCGTTCATCGCCAAACAGTGGCCAAGGGGCGACGCGAACTACTCAATGGTGACATCAAATTTGACCGGGTCCGTAAGAAGGGCTCCGGACGACCACGGGTGGAAAAAAAACGCCCCAGATCTTGAAGGAGCTCCGCACATTGATGAAGTACGAGACCGCTGGTGACCCAATCGGCGATTTGAAGTGGACACGCAGGACAACCAGAAAAATCGCGGATGCGCTAGGCAAAATTGATATTTATGTCAGCAAAAATACCGTTGGACGTTTGCTCAAATCGATAGACTTTCGGCTTCGGGTTAATCATAAAAAACGCTCCACTACATCTCCACCCGAGCGCGATGCGCAATTTAGATATATCAAAAAAATGCGTAGGACATTTGTCAAGCGAGGAGATCCGGTCATCAGCATAGACTGTAAGAAAAAAGAATTGGTTGGAGATTTCAAGAACGCCGGAGAAGCTTGGCGAGAATCTGCTATTGAGGTATTGGACCATGACTTCCGTACCAATGCCAAAGGTACGGCGGCCCCCTTTGGCTTCTACGATCAAGAAGCCAACCGTGGTTTTGTAGTCGTCGGGAAATCACGCGAGACACCCGAGTTCGTCGTCGATTGTCTCAGAACATGGTGGCGCCTCGAGGGAAGAGTTCGTTATCCGAATTCCAAACATATCCTCATCTTGGCTGATTGCGGAGGTGGCAACGGTGTCGTTGCCGAGTCTGGAGAGTCCGCCTTCAAGAAAGATTTTGCGACCACTATCGCGTCTCGGCCACCTTATGTCACTATCCACCGGGAGCATCAAAGTGGAATCCGATTGAACATTTCCTTTTCAACCAGATTAGCAAAAATTGGCAAGGGCAACCACTCGAAAGTTATGAAAGAATACTTAAGTCTATCCGCACCACTACAACTGAAACCGGCCTCAAAGTACGGGCAGTGCTAAATAGCAAAATTTATCCCTCTGGAGTCGTGGTCTCCGATGAGGCGCTAGACCAACTCTCCCTACGTAAACACACAACGCTTCCAAAATGGAACTACACGATCAAACAACAAAAAATATCGAAATAATTTTTGGGCGGCTCCTAAGTGATCCCGAGGAGAATGCTTTCAGCAAACAAAAAAAGCCGATGAAATTTAAAGTTCCGATGATGAATGCGATGATATTCGTCGTCCGATACGTTGGAAGGGATAAAACAAAAATTATAATTTATGATAACAGGGCGGGTAGACTTGTTTTCCGTTGACCCAGGTCGACAGGACGCAAGGTGCGTTTGTATCGAACTTATCGATCGGTACGGTATATGGGTCCTTGTCATACACAACGAAATCCGCTTTGAAGCCGACTTCAAGCTTGCCCGTGTCTGTTGTAGGGACCGTGGCCGCACTTCCGGCTGTAAGACCCAGAACGACATCCCGCATGTGAACATGCTCTTTGGCGCCTCCCGCGCCAGAAGCCGCGATCTCCATGATGGTCATGGGTAAGCAATGCTCAAGGGAAGAGACGCTGTAGTCCGTGCTTATTCCCGTAGGAATACCGGCTTGAAACAGCTTGTGTATGGGATAAGCTTCCACAGCGTGTTCTCCGTAACAGTCTTCATCATTTTTCTCCTCGATCCAGAAACCTGGTTGTACGGTGGCCGCCACATGTGGGGCCAGATTTTTCATGATTTCGATATGTTGGTCGTTGATGAAAGCCAAGTGGATCAGGGTGTGCGTGCTGGTAATAAAGCCCATACTGGTTTTTGCATTATGGATTGCTTCGAGCACGGCGTTGATTGCCATATCGCCCTGCACGTGATAGTGGATGTCGAGCCCCAGCTCGTTGACCCGCTTCACGATGAGGTTGAGGTTGTATTTTTTATCCTTGTCGTCGTCGGTGTGAACATAGGCCAGACCGTTTTTGTTTTTGTCGTTGGTGTTCTCCCAGCTGGTCCAGGCCAGGCCTCCTGCAAAGGCTCCGTCCACAAAAAGCTTCAAACCGGCAAAGCGGACCATGTCGGTATCGTTGCCTATGTATTGATGAACGTTCTCGAGATCTTCCAGATCGAAAAAGGTATACAGGTAGTTTACTCTGACAGGCAGTCGGTCTTCGGCCTCGAGCTGCATACACAGCTCGGGCTTCATGATTTGCCCGAGCGGTGCGCCCATGAGATCGACAACAGAGGTGTAGCCCATCTCGGCCCATCTCGAAAATTCTTTGAGAGCTCCATTTTTGATGACCTGGTCGCCGAAGAGCGGGATAAACCGGTTGCCCGCCAGGGTCATGGCCGATTCTCTGAGCATGCCCGTGGGTTTGCCGTTGTTGGTGATGATTTCACCCCCAAAAGGAGGTTGATGGTTGGATTCGGTGATGCCGGCCATTTTCAGACCCAGGGTGTTGACGATGCAGTTGTGGCCCAGCTTGTCGATGATCATCACTGGATGTTCTCCAGAAGCTTCGTCCACCAACTTGAGATCTTTCAGAGACCAGTTGTCGTAACTGTTCGGATCGGTGCTTTGGTTGCTCAAAGAAAAACCCGCGCCGATGATGGGGGCGTCGTTCGGCTCTATATTCTTCGCCTTTTGCTTCAAGATATCTGCGATATCCCGTGCATTGGAGGCGGTATGAAAATCAATCATGTCCTTGGCGAATCCAGCCTCAACGAGATGCACATGGCTGTCGTTGAAACCGGGGAATACCACGCCTCCTTTGAGGTCGACGATGTCTGCGTCCCGGCACTTGCTCGTGTCCACGTTCAGGGCACAGACAGTACCGTTGCGTACCGCCATATTTTTTACTGTGCGTTCCTGGTCCAGATAAATCGTTGCATTATGAAAAATACGCAGCTTCGAGGTCATGTCTCTTCCCCCTATATGTACCGTTGTGATTGGTGGATAAAATCGGTATTGA
>JBFFBT010000397.1:0-3182 GCA_041560255.1 Myxococcota bacterium
ATTTCGTGCGCTCTCAATACATCGTTATATGCAACGTTGGGGTTAAAGCTCATACTATATTCTATTTTTTATCTTCGAACCGGGTTTTCATCGCAATTACTCCAAAGTCTAATATGAGCGATCGGGCTTATAGCATGATCCCGTTCCGGGGAACAAGTGTCTAGATAATCCATATTTCCATCAATGTATTATGTTAAAACGCCGTGTGTATGTAAAAAATTGTTCTAAAGAGTGATGACATCCGATCCTTTCTCCATCTATGATTTTTCTGCTTGATGAGAAAATATGATTAAGGAGGTGCGTGCAATCACGAAAATTTTAACGATACGTAGTTCCATACCAAAATAGTGCTTTGATCTCCATGGCTCGTGCGTAGTGACATGAGTTGGATGGCTTACTGCAAATACACGAGTGCTATCCGCGCTGGAATTGGTTGTTCGCAAGACCCGCAAACGGCGCGAGGCGGGTTCGAGTACAGCTAGGAGGAACAATCGTTCAAGAACATGTGTGTATGCAAGCATGCATGAGAAAGGAGGTCTGCGAGCAGAACGGAGGCAAAAGTAATATGATGTTTTGAAAACTATCAATAGGAGCGGTCTCTAAGAGGAGGATTTCTCATGAATAAAGCAGTTTTTCTGATGACTCTTGCTCTGGTTGGTTCGTTGTTGGGAGCTTGCAGCGATACCTCTCAGGGAACTGTCGGTAACGGTAAATCAATGGACGGCTTTTATGCCGTACAGAATCGGGGAGGCTACAGCATCGGCTTGACCCATAATGATGGGTTGGCCATAGAGCTCGAGTTCGGTTTGGCCGATTATGCGGTCGGTAACTACGCTGATGCGGGCCAAGAGTATTCGACCATTTTCTTTCAGGGCTCTGTGAAAACCAGCAAAAAGGGGTTTGCGGAGCTGCCTTTTCTTCACGCGGCGGTGGAGCTCCCTAAAAAAGGCAATCCCAGATTAGAAGTTACAAGCGGTCAATTTGTGGATTATAAGCTGGACAAACCATTGTTGCCTTCCAAAGGCGTGATATACCGTAATCAGGACCCTCAATCGATACCGTATACGATTGCGAAGGAATCTCTTCAGGATACGTGGTACCCTGCAAACTTGGCATCGGCGACCGACCCTTTTATCTTGAGAGACGTTCGAGGCAGCAATATCTATATCTACCCATTCCAATACAATGCCGCCAAAAAAGTACTTCGAGTATATGAGAGAGTGACTGTTTTAGTGACCATCGATTCGAATTATTCTTCCATCAACCAACTCGGCGCTGTAGATACTCCCATGCCCAAACCGATGTACAGCACATATAACGATTTGTTCATAAACTTTGCCCACAACAGGACGAATTACGCGAGCGATTACGCAAGCCTAATCGGGGAGAATGGGGATATTTTGGTCTTGCATACTTCGAGGGACACCAACGTTGTCGGTCCCTATGTGCAGTGGAAACAGCAAAAAGGCTTCAAGGTGCAAACTCAGCAGGTTAGCACCGGGGCAAATGTCAAGTCGGCGATTCAGAGTGCGTATTCTGCAAACAAGAATATCTTGTATGTTCAGCTTGTAGGCGATTGGGCGGACATCAAATCAGATTTGGGAGGTGGCGCGAGCGCACCAATGGACCCGATGTTGGGATGCGTGGCAGGATCCGATAACTATCCGGATCTCATTATCGGCCGTTTTTCGGCCAACACTACCAGCCAAGTGACCATTCAAGTCGACAAGGCGGTCAATTATGAAAAAAATCCGGATCCAAATGGAAGCTGGTACTCAGTGGGTTTGGGAATTGCTTCGGACGAAGGCGCCGGCCAAGGAGACGATGGCGAGGGTGATACCCAACATATGGATATCATCAAAGAAAACAAGTTGATGCCGTACGATTACAATACCGTACACGAAATATATGGGAACGGAAGCGCCTCGACCGTAAGCAACTATCTCAACCAAGGCCTCGGCATCATAAACTACGTAGGTCATGGAGCCGACACGAGCTGGGTTACCACCGGATTTTCCAACAGTAACGTCGCAAACCTCAATAACGGCAACAAGCTTCCGGTCATCATTTCGGTAGCCTGTGTAAACGGCACCTTCCACAAAAGCTCGGATTGCTTTGCCGAAGCCTGGCTACGCAAACAAAACGGCGGCGCGGTGGCGACACTTATGTCCACCATCAACCAACCCTGGCAACCCCCCATGCGCGGGCAGGACTACATGAACGATCTGCTCATCGGCGGGTATAATTATAACCAAAACCCAGGTAATGGCATCAGCACCACCGAGGGACGCACCACGTTCGGATCCATCGTGTTCAACGGATTGATTCTGATGTACTCTGAGTCTTCCGGTTCCGAGGATTTGGAAACCATCCAGACCTGGACGCTGTTTGGCGATGCGTCTTTGCACGTACGCACCAAGCCCGGGCCGGCTCCGACACCCAATCCGACTCCGACACCCAACCCGACCCCGACGCCTGAGCCGACTCCGACACCTGAGCCGACCCCGACGCCTGAGCCGAGTGTGGAATCATGTAAAGGCCGGTGCGGCCAACAATCGACCGGTAAGTGCTGGTGTGACGAGTATTGTAAAAATTACGGGGATTGCTGTCCGGATTATGATCAGTGGTGTGGCACCAACCCGACTCCGACCCCAACCCCGACACCCAACCCGACCCCGGAACCGACCCCGGAACCGACCCCACAGCCAACGCCTGAGCCGACTCCCAGTCCGAGCGATTCGTGTGTGGGCAATTGCGGGGGTAAAGCACCCGGGGGTTGCTGGTGTGATGATATATGCGAACAATACGGTGATTGCTGTCCGGATAAACAAGAAGCATGTGACAGCCCACAACCGACTCCGACCCCCACACCGAATCCCGGAAACTCGTGTGAAGGCTTGTGCGGTCAAAAATCCGGTGATTGTTGGTGTGACGATCTGTGCGATCAATACGGCGACTGTTGTCCGGATAAACAAGCTATGTGTGGTTGAAAAAGCGGATTTGAGAAATACTCTTCATGGCGATCATTTATCATAACTGATCTGTCTGAAAACGTGTCAATCGTCTATTCTTCTTCAGTTCTTGATCGTCTTATCTCGCCAGTTGCATAAAATGCCGTCATCCTGGATAGATTCAATCCTGGATCCATTGTTCAAATTATAGATTCTGGCTTAAAGCATGCC
>JBFFBT010000398.1:0-3135 GCA_041560255.1 Myxococcota bacterium
CCGCAGGCATGACGTAGGTGCTTGCGAATTTATGCATCTACATCCAGCGATTTCTCATACATAGCTTACGGTTGAATTCTAGGCAGTTAAGCTGAACTCTACTAGTGACAATGAATTAAGTCTGCGATGATCGGCTCGAGTACGACATCTCGAAAATACGGTCCTATTCCTATATTAATGATTCTGTTATACAATGGTCCTGTTCAATCTGTGCATACTGGGGAAAATCGTGGGGATACGACCTCATCGATTCGAAGGATTTTACTGGCTTCGACAGCAAGAGGTTGACTTGCTCCTCCCAACAGGATCGTTTGGTTGAGTTTTGGGTAAATATCTGAAAGGAGATCGACATGCAATGCCCGGCCTGTGGTCATGAATTGGTAGAAGTCATGGCAGATAATCTAACCGTCGATGTATGCAAAAACGGTTGCGCAGGGATTTGGTTCGACAACTTTGAGTTACAAAAAGTCGATGAAAAACAAGAAGCTGCGGGAGAATTCTTGCTTCAATTCGAAAAACGAAACAACATTGTCATAGACTATACCCAACCAAGACTCTGTCCCAAGTGCGACAAACAAATCATGATGAAGCACTTCATGAGTATAAAACGTGAAGTGGAAATAGACGAGTGTCCGGCTTGTGGTGGTATTTGGTTGGATATGGGTGAGCTCGGAAAAATCCGCAAACAGTTCGACACGGATCAACAACGAAGATTCGCAGCCGAGCAATATTTTCAAGAGACTTTTGGAGGCGAGCTGGTATCTATGCGCACTGCAAATGAGATAAAACTCCAAAAAGCGCAAAGACTGAAGAAATCCCTACGATTTGTCTGCCCGAGTTTTTTCCTGCCCAACATCAAAGATTGGCTTGCCTTTTGACAAATCCAATCCCGGGATGACATTTCATCCCGTCCATCATGATAAAGACTTGGATTGTTTCCCGGTCATGCGATCTATCTCGACTTTGATCACTGTGGTTTTGTCCACCATGGTGTCGGGAATCTGAAATGACCGATCGGAGTATTTCGTCATGATGGCGTGCAGCGCTTGGATCTTTTCGGCCGGATCGGCCAAAAAAACGGCTCGGCCGAATCCAATCACACTTTGGTACTCGACACTCGATTCGCAGGGTGAATCTGCGATATCCACCTTTGTCACCCAATCGATCTCGAAACAAACTTTGGGGTTTTTCCTTAGGATCTCGACTTTCAGGCCCACCGCAGCAGTGTGAAAATACAACGTATTGTCCACATAACCGAAACAAAGCGGAACGACGTAGGGTTGGTCACCGTCGAGCATCGCAAGCCTACACACCTTTGCGCGATGGATCATGGCATGCATGGCAACTTGATCTGTTATCTCGTTTTCTTTTCTTCTCATGAGCAACACCTTACTTTATCCATCTCCAGGTATCAATTTCATGCTTTCAATACAATTATTATAAATAATTTCATGTAGTTATATGTAATATAATTTTTCTTAAAAAATGCACTCACAACTCTTATACTTCTAGAAACCTTTTTGCTTGACATGCATCCATAATGCATACATCATGGATGCATGATGTGCCATCATCAACCGATCCACACGACACCAAAATTGAAGTTTGGTTTTGTATTTTTGACTCGACTGTAAAGAAACGGGGCCGACTATGGGTGAAATAGTTTACTTGGACAATGCCGCTACCAGCTTTCCAAAACCGAAAATCGTTCATGACACAATGCATAATTTCTACATGACATGCGGTGTCAATCCCGGGCGCACGGGATGTGACCTGGCATGTCAAGCCGAAGACATGATCTTGAATACGCGCAAAAAGCTTAGTGATTTTTTCAACCCCAGCCTCTTGCAATCCGGCGTCAAGAAAGATCCCAACAGATTGGTATTTACCCTCAACGCCACCATGGCTCTCAATTTGATCATCAACGGCACCGTCGGGCCGGGCGATCATATTGTCACTACAACGACCGAGCACAATTCGGTCATACGGCCGGTCAACCATAAAACCAAACAAGGATCGTTCGCCACGTTTGTACGCCCCGATAAAGACGGATACATAGACCCTGAAGACATTCGAAATGCGCTTCGAGAAAACACCAAGCTAGTGATTGTCAACCATGCGTCCAACGTGACCGGGGTGGTTCAAGACATCCAATCCATCGGAGCGGTTTGCAGGCAGGAAGGGGTTCCATTCGCCATCGATGCCGCTCAAACCGCCGGCGTGCTGCCTATCGACATGACCACTTGCAACATCAGCTTTCTTTCTTTTACCGGTCACAAAGGTTTGTTCGGACCCACGGGCACCGGAGGCATATGCGTGGCCGATGACGCTGAGATTCAAGGAACCATCTTCGGAGGTACCGGGGTCCGCAGCATTGATCTGTATCACCTCGAACAATATCCTTACCGGCTGGAAGCCGGCACTTTAAACTTGGCCGGTATCGCAGGCCTGTCGGCTGGAATCGATTGGATCCAAGAAAAAGGAATCCACAACATCTACGCGCATGAAATGCACCTGTTGGAACATCTTCAAAACGGTCTTGCCGAGATCCCAGGTGTCGAGATCAAAGGATCCAGTCAACTCAAAAACCGGGTCGCAACCCTTTCGATCCTGGTTGAAAACTACGACGCCGCAGACGTGGGTGCATTTTTGGACGTGGACTACAACATACAGTCCCGAACGGGTTTGCATTGTGCGCCGCTCATGCACGCGCACACCAAAACCACTCCTCGAGGAACCGTGCGATTGTCCATCGGTCCATACAACACCCGCGATCAGATCGATTTTACCATGCATGCAGTGGAAAAAATTGCTTCTTCGCGCAGGCAGTGGCGTCCCAAGGCCGCCCGGGCCTAACCCACTTTTACATCAATTCAACTCAAACCCCCGAAACACCCGGATGGGTCTGAACGCTTCGAATGGATCGCCGCCTTAGTAAAACTTATAACCAATTGAATTTTATATAAATTACTCGCTGACTCGACAACCTGACGCAGGCATGGCTTTCCCGTCGATTTAATTTAACATCTTTGAACGTTGTGGTAGGATTCTTGTAAAGTCATTGGATTGGAAGCGGTTTTTTATTTCAGCAAAGGATGATGGATGGAACCAATTGAAATCTATAAAGATCTCAGA
>JBFFBT010000399.1:0-3074 GCA_041560255.1 Myxococcota bacterium
AACGATTGTGGATGGGTTTTCGACGTACGAGTTTTTCTTTTGGAGCGACAAACTGCCCGAAGGTAAGCGGTTGGATTTTTTTCATGCCTCAACCGCGCGTCAGTTTTTGACGTGGCTTACCCGCGATCCGTTCAATATGGGTTTTTTTCGGGATATACTCACCCACGATACAGTATTGGGCGGATTTGAACTGTATAGGCTTACGGATTGGGAGGTGTTGGAGCGCGTAGCCGAGCTACTTGCGGGTGGACGTATTGGAGTGGTGGAAAGGCGAAACCAGTCTTCGGGATGTTGGACATCGGAGGTCAAGATCGAAGAGAAAGTGATGTCCGTAACGCAACCCGAAACCAAGCAGCCGCCTGCAGACAGTTGGGCGGTGTTTCGGGTGGTGGATGATGCAACCGGAATTTCGGCCGCCGGGGTCAAGATGAAGATCAAGTTTGCAGACGGGTATGCGTCCGAGTACCCAGGTGGGCTTACCGGCAGGATCGATGTCCGGGCGATTGTCGCAGGTGCTTGCGAGCTTGGATGTGATATCCAAGACAGTTACATTGGAGACTGCTTTTGCTATGTGGGTCAAGGCGGCGATGTGATTGAAAGCGATATGGAGCCCGATGTCCAGGGCCGGACCGAAATGACCGATGAGTACAAGCTGCAGCGCGGATCTCGGATCATCGAGGTTGAGGAGCATAAAGTACAGGATGGAGAAACCCTCGAGAGTGTCGCTTTAAAACATGGATTGAGCCGGCGGCAGCTGATCTATTTCAATTTCGGGGTCGAACAACCCGAGGATGTCAACCGGATGATGTATTACAGCTTGGGATGCACCCGAAAGACGGAAGATGGGAAATCCTTTGTGTTGAGCTCGAGCGACGATCCGGGCGTCTTGTACATCCCCCAAAAATGGTCCGGACTCAACCTGGATACCGGCCGGGAGCATATCTTGCGGGTCAAAAAGATACGCGCGCGTGCGCCGGTCTGGTTGCATATCGATCTGGATGATCCCGATGTGCAAAACGACGAGGTGATTTTGGAAACCATCGACGGTGGTTGGAGGCACATCATTCGGGTGGACGAGTTGGAAAAGGCGGAAGAAAACTGGGTGCAGCTCCGGTTTCCCAAGCCCCCCACGGGGAAAAAACTCAATTTGATCCATGATACAAAAGAGGGTGACGAGGGTAACTATCTTTTCGAGTCCGTGGACTTGGACGAGCTGTTACCGTTTGACATCGAGGAGGACTGAGCATGCGAAAGAAAACCATCGCGACAATTACCGGCCTGTTGGTATCGATGCTGCTTGCATCCACAGGCTGCAAGAAAAACCCGGCCGAGTCCGAGCCGAACAGCCGAAATGCATCCAGGGCCAAGCGTCCATGGGAAAAGCCGCCCAAGGTATACCCTTTGGAAGCATACGGGGATCCAAAGATTTTCGATATGCCCAGGTTGCAATTTCGTTGGTGCCCACATGAGAGCGAGAAAAACGGAATTTGGAGCATTAAAGTCGACGGCACCGATCTGAGGCGGGTGTTGCCCAACGGGCTTTTATACACAAACGGACATTCCATCAGCGCGACCCCGGTGCGCTCTCCGGATAACCGCTATTTGATTGTAAGCATGTTTTCCGACGGGCCGATCTTGAAAGAGCTGTTCGACCTCAAGACCATGACCGTAAAAACCATCGCGACCGGAGGGTTCAAACCCAATTTTCAGTGGACCCCGGACAGCAAGCGGATCATCTTCGTGCTGGACGGTTGGATCAAGGAGTACAACCTGGAGACCGGAGAGCTCACCGGCCGTAAGATGATGCGGGGCAAGGGGTTTTATCTTACCAAGGACGGCAAGAAGTTTTATGCGGTGACCTCGAAGGGTTTCGATATCTATAGCTTTCAGGGCAAGTTGTTGAAGTCCGTCGAGTTTACAGAGGAGATCGACCGGATGTTTCACACCGTGTCATTGGATGGAAAATACTTTTTGTATAACGACTACCCAAAAACCTACATCGTTAAAACCGACGATCCAAAAGAGATTATTTTTGTTGATGAAGATCAATGGCGATACAGATTTGCAGTTTTCGATCCGGGCAACGAGTACTTTTACTATGCTCCCGGTACCGTCGAAAAGGTCAACATCCAAACAAAAGAAAAAGAGATTGTTTTTAACGGGGACAGCGATTATTCCGCGGGCGATCTCACTCTTATCAACTATTAGGAAGAAACCATGACGATGAAAGAGAAATGGAACCACGCCATACGCATCACGACCCTGTTTTTGTTCAGCGGTCATGTCATACCCGAGAAAGACAAGCAACCAGAGGGCAAAAAACCCAAAAGACCGGTCTACAACAACTTGGATCCGGTAGCCGATCAGATCGTTTTTGCTTCGGGTCCCAACGAAAACCTCAAGACCTATTTGGCGTTTCGGACCAACGCCTGGGGGCAGATGTATCGGTTGCGGCCGGATTTTACCAACTCGAACAAAGCCCCGAGGCGGCCGATCAAGGAGCATTATATCCTGGATGCCGACAACCAACCGGTCAAACGGATCGGCGCCAAGCTCTCGCTGGTGTTGCCTCCCAAAAACCTCGTCATGTACTGCCGGGCCGCCAAAGACGACGATTGGATACAAAGCTTGTCCGGATGTCTCGAGGGTCTGGACGGTGTGGAGCTGGTATCCCAGTGGGTGACCAAGGCCAACCTGAGAAAGCCTTATCCCAAGCCCCAAGAAGAGGGCGCGGTGGATTTCGATAAGGTTTACCGCGAGTGGTACCACCGTAAAAGCGATACCGAGCGGTTTCATGCATTTGTGATGCCCAAGATCCGCGGGATCGTGTTGATGTTTTCGGACAATAACTACCAGGATGCTGAGGTTCAAGTTTGGCCACCGAATCGCTCAATCGAAACCGATAAACCATTGTCGAATTTGGTACGCATACACGAAGGCACGGTGTATGCGGCCGTTTTCGGCACGCCCGAGCAACTGCCGTTGCCCGGGGAAAGATCGTCGGACGAGAAAGACAAGCTCAACCTGTATACCATCAAGGTATCCCTGCCCAAGAAGTTTCCGGACAGCCTGCT
>JBFFBT010000400.1:0-3051 GCA_041560255.1 Myxococcota bacterium
CAGGGCAGTACTACAGTGATTATGCCTGGGTAACCGAAAAGGGCGGTATGGACTATTTTCCCGAAGTCTTTGTGGGTCGCATTCCCGTGTACGATGCAACCTTCAAGGATGAGCTTGCAGCCATACTACAAAGGGTGGTGGATTACGAAACCACGAACGATCCACAACAGATCGCGTATCGCAGTAATTATTTGCAAGCTTTCAGCTATGCTTTTTGGGAGGGGGATGTCCGTCAGGGTGAGCCATTTCGATATGTCGAAATCGATTATGGAAAGGAATGGGGTCCAATCTTTACAAAAGCGTTTGAGGATGAATCCTACACAATCACCGAAATGTATCAAAAACAGGTCGCCAATATGTGCCATCCAGGCTATAAAAACTGCAATTCCGCAGCGGAAGAAGATCTGTCCCTTATCGGAATCGAACCGCTCAACCAATGGACGAGCGAGGAAAGCACGTTGGCGGATGCATGGTGCCCCCAAAACCCAGAAAACGGATATGGAATGGTGTTCTATCTCTCCCATGGAAGCTCCCAATTCAGTCATGTCGAGTGTCAATGCAAGACGGTGTTTGATCCGGAAGAACAAATAGAGAAAAAGGTCAAACTCGATATGATCAACATCAATACTGGGTTGGACGATACGTATCCATCTTTTGTGATCCAGGGTGGGTGTTACAACGGCCATCCTTACTTGCCCATGCAATATCCCGAGATTCCCCAACTGCAAAGGTCAAACCTCCAATACAAAATACTATCCGAACAAGCCATCGGCACGATAGCTTGGACCACCGGTGGGCATACCGATATGGTTGACATGCAGAAAAACTTTGTGGATCGAATGGTTAGGTATAATGTTCCGGTTGGTGACGCCATGCATTTGTCGAAAGGTGCAAATGTGTCCGAGCAGATGGAGCATATTAAAAACCTGTATCATATGACGCTGTACGGCGATCCCTCGGTCAGCCTCAAGCCGGTTAGCGGCTTGCATAACCTGAAGCTCAACCAGCTTGGACAACGAGTGGTCAAACTGTCCTGGGTCGACAAGACCGGTGGTGGGAATACTGTAAAGGTATATCGACGCAAATATGATCCAGCCAACCGAAGCACCTGGCAAGACATCCAGACAGTGGATGGGGAAATTTGCTTTGATGAGCAGTTGCAGGACAATGCCGAGTATTTTTATCAGGTCAAAGCGTATGACGGCGCCGGAAACGAGGTAGGTTCGAGCAATGTCGCCAGCATCAGGGTCGGATTGCAAACCGAGTTTCGACCACTCTATGTCAGAAAATGCCTGGAGCACAAAGATTCGACCTCGGGCGAAGGTGAGACCAAGATACAATTCTACAACACAACCGACATAGAGCCTGGAGTTGCCTTTACGGAATCGTGGAAATTGTATGGTGAAGACAGCACTCCAACCAGCGTTCCAATAGCGACATATATTGCAGGTGGTCATTATCCGGTCGAGCTGATATTGGATAGCGTTGATAGAAACGGTGTTGCCGTTGCAAGTTCGAAAAAAGTCGAAGGCAGTGTGTACATCGAAGACTCGGATAATTTAATTGTTAGCGCCAGGATTGATGACGACAATCGGGGTATCTGGATCAGGGATATGGCGCCATATGACAAATACAGCATCGAACAGGTTTGGGACAAGAGGTATACCGTCTTTCCCAAGCACATGGCCGCAGGTGATTTTGATGGCGACGGTATGGACGAGATTTTCATGTTTTTGGATCAACCCGCAGGAAATTATGCGAGAGGCGTGAACATACGATACTTCGACGTACAAAAACCACCCCAAAATCTCTACTCGCCACCCGAGGGTTATGACTGTACAGCGCTTGTCGTGGATGATCTAGACTACGATGGAAGGGACGATTTGATTCTTTCTTTGGAAAAAGATGCGGGTGAGCTCACCGGTATTTGGGTAAGGTTGTCGACTGCCAATGGACCATGGCATCAAATCGATACTTCCCCTGCTGATTTTCTGACAACTGCACAGATATATGTGGACCCAAACGCTACTCCAGGCGTGGAAATCATCGCTTCCAGGGTGGGTTCGATGAAGTACATCAAAGACTACCAGCCCGGCACGTCTCCCGAATGGGATCAGAGCATCGCGGTATGCGCTCCACAGCCGCCGATCTGTTTGACCAGCGGCAATTTCAAGCACGAAGATGTGGATACGGCCAATCCATCCGATTGGGACAATGACGATATCTTGGTTGGCGATCCTAGCGGTATTTTCCAGTGTTCACGGATCAACCATATCTGGGAAAGAAAACCCATCATCGAAGGAAGAATCCCAAAGTTATTGACGACCGGTAACTTTGATGATGATGGATATGATGATTTGTACGTGTTGTGGAACGATAGTGCCTATCGAGGCATATGGGCCTGGTCAAGTTATTGGAAGTACTCCATCGAGTCACGTCAATTGCTGACAGAGGTCGCCCCGGAAAAACCTCTGGATATCATAACGGGTAGGTTCTTGCCCAGGCCGACCCCTCGAGCTGTGGTTGCTGATTTTACCGCTCGAGTAACCTATGTGAAAGATCCAGAACATCCCGACCAGTATCGATTTGCACTCAAGTTGAGAAACACCAGTTGGGGTCTTGTCGATGATTATAGAATTGAATGGAAGCAGGAAGATATCCAACCCGATCAATCCAACCTCATTCATTATACATACATCGGGAAGGAAGAAGTGGATGGGATCATCACACACGGCATAGAGGAAGGTATGGTCTATCGAGTAACGCTGCTCATCAAAGATGCGCAGGATAATTTACTCGATCGTATCACGCGAAGTTTCACGGCTCGAATGGATTACGCCTTATAATAAGTGTGGTTTCGATGTCCTTCTGGCAATGCAAAAATCCATGCTTGGTTGTCAAGCTGAAAGAAAACTCGCCAGTTGCATAAAATGCCGTCATCCTGGATAGATTCTATCCAGGATCCATTGTTAAAATTATAGATTCTGGTTTAAAGCATGCCAGAATGACATTGTTTCCAAAAGCCACAAAAAGTTAAATCCCGGCTCAATC
>JBFFBT010000401.1:0-3019 GCA_041560255.1 Myxococcota bacterium
ATCCTCAAAGGCATTCATTTTTTTGATGATTCCAAGCTCTTCGGGCAAGTCGAGCAGGCTCAGATCGATTCGGGGTGCATCCGACAGGAGCGGAACTTCAAGCTGGTTGTCCGAAGCCTTGGCAAGTATGCTCGTAAGTCGAGCGTGTCCGTATTGAACATAATATACAGGATTATCCATGCTTTTTCTTTTCGCCAACTCCAAATCAAATTCCATCTGACTGTCCGGCTTGCGCATCAAGAAGAAAAAGCGCGTTGCGTCCCGACCCACTTCTTCGATCACTTCCCGAAGGGTAATGACATGCCCTCCGCGTTTTGACATAACCACCGGCGTGCCGTCTCTGGACAGGCTGACCATTTGCAGTAAAATAACTTCCAATACATCTGGGGATGTGTCCAAAGCCTGCAATGAAGCTTTCACCCTGGCGACATATCCGTCATGGTCGGCTCCCCAAATGTTGATGAGTTTTTCGTACCCTCTCTTTATTTTATCGAAATGATATGCGATATCGGTTGCGAAATAGGTGTGGCTGGCATCACTTTTGATAAGCACCCTCGGCTTTTCATCTCCAAAACGATCGGATGCAAACCAAGTGGCTCCATCTCTTTTTTCTAAAACGCCTCGAGACTCGAGCTCAGTAAACATTTGACCAACCCGTCCACTTTCAACGAGTTCTCGTTCAGAGCTGTATTTCTGCATACATATACCACAAAGATCCAAAACCTCTTTGATATTCTCGAGCATACACCCAATGGCGAAGCTCTCGATTCCCTGTATTTGATCTTCTGTCGGTTCATTCGGAACAAACTCAACCAGATCTTTGGGTAATTGCTCTGCGATTGTCTTGACATACTCTCCCCGGTACCCGTCCGCTGGAAAATCGATTTCCACCCCGTGTCCAGCCAGCAAATGGTAGACAACCGATCTTGCTAGATTGCGTACCTGCAATCCTGCGTCATTGACATAGTACTCCCGAGTGACCCTATGTCCCTGAGATTCTAAAAGATTTGCCAAGACATCTCCAACCACGGCCCCGCGACCATGGCCGAAATGAAGTGGCCCGGTAGGGTTTGCGGAGACAAACTCAATCAGTACATTTTGGGTGGAGTCATTTGCTTGCTGCCCGTAATGCTCTTTTTGTCGAGCAATATGTACCAAAGTCTCATACCAGGCTTCTTTTCGAACAAATATATTGATAAAACCCGGGCCGGCAAGCTCCACCCTGTCAACGAGATCGGATTCATTGAGATAGTCAACCAAGTTGCGCGCAATGTCTATAGGAGACCGCCGCAAAGGTCTGGCCAAAACCATGGCCGCATTGGATGCAAAATCTCCATGAACCTGCTGGTTGGGTATCTCCAATGATATATCCGGAATTTGTTGTTCGATCAGACCGAAGTGTTTTTGTATGCCGTCAAAGAGGATCTTCCTCAATTTACCCTTCATGATGTTAATAAAACTCCCACTTGAGACCAAAATCGCCAGGGCCAAAACAAGGCAAGATATTTCCCATGCTTGTCTCCAAGGGCTGTCTCAAACCTCGATATTTATCATAGCGGTTCGGATCGTCGCCTTCCAAAAAGAAATACAGACTCACCGCTCCCGCCACGATTCCGGCCAACCCCATTCCCAGGGCTACTGTGTCCAGGGTTTCGGCAGTTTGCATTTCATCTTTGTATTTGGTGTAAAATTCTGCCTGGGTCATGCCTCGAAAATTTTGCGAATTGTAATCATCTTCAATCGGATCATACTCCTGCCAGGTATACAGTCTAAGGCCCAATGCGGCTGCCTCCAGTGCTACTGCCGATCCCATGGTGATCCAGGCCCAAAGCCGCTTATGGTTTGCATCACGCTCGTAACCTTCGATGAAACTGGCCGAAGGAATCATCGACACCTCCAGAAGTTGGACTCCCTTTGGTTCGATATGCACGGTTCGGGCCCACTGTATGAATCCGCTCTTTTTCACCCGGACATCTCTCGGGCCGGCCGGGATCACGAGCTTGTCCATAGGACTGGTCCCAACCGTTTTTCCATCAACCGCAATGTCCGCACCTTCTTCCGAAATGGACAACAACACCGTGCCGCTTGCTGCCTTGAGCACGTCCTCCATGAGGTGGTAAGCTGCGTAGCCGATTTCTTCCAAAAGCTTCTCATGGGTCCCTTCAAATTGACGTTCGGTTCTTTTTACGACGCGCGCAGCGCGGATGTCGATACGTTGAAGATTAATAACGGTCTTATTACCTACCCTTCCAAGCTCACCAGAAATGAGCTCTTTTGCCCCGAGCGCTCCTCCGATATCCACCAAACAGCTTGCCTCGGTGCAACCCAAAAGCATCTTGTCTTGCTCGTGTGTGAGCATGTTTTTGATGTCTTGCCTGCTCAGAACTTCAAAAAGACCAAGCTCCGCTATCCGATTTGTCACAATACCCGTCAACAATGAAGCTACGTCTTTTCCTACACCATTGTCTTTGAGATCGAGCACGGCGATTCTGATTTTCTTGGGGCTCTCTTGAGACCACACGAGCCGATTTTGACCAGCCAGAGTGAGAAAAATACAAAATCCGCAACACATTTTGACTATAAGACGCATGTGACCTCCATGCTTCCAATCATCATGCAAGCCATGCTTACAACAAAATACCAAAAAAAGACGAGTCGTTCAAACCCGACCCGTCGCCGACAACCGATATAAAAATGGGCGATGACAGATTTGAACTGTCGACTTCCACCGTGTGAGGATGGCACTCTCCCGCTGAGTTAATCGCCCAAAAGCCTTCAGGTTGCTTACCCCAATATCACATTTTGGATCAAGGAAAAAATACATAATCTCATCCAAATTGCACGTTGCACGCCGTTCTACCCTGAAAGACGGCCGACATGACGAATCTATTCATAAAAGAATCCCTTTTTTCGCCAGAGCGTTGCTGGTCTCGGCCAGATGTCTTTCACCCAAATCTGCAGCCAGCTCCAAAACTTGAGGATGACTCAAAACCAACTCTTGAAAATCTTCTCGGGGCAT
>JBFFBT010000402.1:0-2987 GCA_041560255.1 Myxococcota bacterium
ACCGTCCATGGAGTTGTTTTGGTTGTCTGTCCCTGTGGACATGCCGCCGCATCCGGCCAACAAAAACAACACCATTGTGATGCCCAAAATACTTCCGATTTTTCTCCTTCTCGCTCTCATTGGAACCCTCCTTATGGGTTGGTGAGTGAAGCAACTGAGTATAATAAATATAGATATATTGTCACGAAAAAAGAACAATCGTCAGATTGAACCCGAATGTTGTAATAACTTACTGATAATCATAGTTTTATTATAATATTTTAATTGAATGTCGGAAGGGATAACATAATTTAATTCGTACATGTTGGGTTTTGGGAAAAAGAATATCTATCCAACTGCATACAAATCATACATCAATTTGTTGGGGGTCCTCTACCAAAGTAGGGACTTCTGTAATCCGAACATAACAAATTGTAATTATTTTTTGCTGAAGAAGTTTCCTGAAGCTTTGTTAACTCTCAAAAATGGTTTCAAGAGGCGTGTGAGGAACAATCATAAATAATCTAGCCACAAACCGCGGTTTTATCCGAGCAACAATCTCCATACTGTTCGCACATATTGTCGCACCAACATCCTCCGGGTGCTTTTTTGCCACAATATCCTTGGCAAGAATTCGGGTTGGGTTGGGGTGTCGGGTCCGGAGTAGGCGTGGGTTGCGGATTGTCGCAGACGTCTTGCTTATCCGGGCAGCAATCTTCGTACTGCTCACACATGTTGTCGCACCAACAGCCGTCCGGGGATTTTTTACCGCAGTAATTTCCGCCGGCCGGATTGGCGCAGGATTTTCCGGGTGTCGGGGTAGGCGTCGGAGTCGGGTCAGGTGTCGGCTCGGGAGTCGGTGTGGGGGTTGGTTCGGGAGTCGGAGTCGGTTGAGGCTCGTCACAGATTTGCTGCTTATCCGGGCAACAGTCACCGTACTGCTGGCACATATTGTCGCACCAGCAACCGCCGGGGGATTTTTTACCGCAGTAATCGCCGCCGGCCGGATTGGCGCAGGATTGACCCGGCTCTGGAGTCGGGGTCGGACCGGGAGTCGGAGTCGGCTCTGGAGTCGGAGTCGGTCCGGGAGTCGGAGTCGGTCCGGGAGTCGGAGTCGGTCCGGGAGTCGGAGTCGGTCCGGGAGTCGGAGTCGGGCTGGGACCGGGGCCTGGTAGGGTGCGTACCTGCAAGGCGGCGTCGCCGAACAACGTCCAGGTTTGGATGGTTTCGAGATCTTCCGTACCAGATGACTCGGAGTACATCAGGATCAAGCCGTTGAAGGCGATGGATCCGAAGGTCGTACGGCCCTCGGTGGTGCTTGTACCGTTGCCCGGTTTTTTGCTGTAATCGTAACCGCCGATGAGCAAATCATTCATGTAGTCCTGACCACGCATGGGGGGCTGCCAGGGCTGGTTGATGGTGGACATGAGGGTCGCCACCGCGCCGCCGCCTTGTTTTCTAAGCCAGGCTTCGGCGAAGCAATCCGAGCTCTTGTGAAAGGTTCCGTTGACGCAGGCCACCGAGATGATGATCGGCAGCTTGTTGCCGTTGTTGAGACCGGCGATATTGCTGTTGGAAAATCCGGTGGTCACCCAAGATTGGTCCGAACCGTGGCCTACGTAGTTGATGATGGAAAGACCCTGGTTGACATAGTTGCTTACGGTCGAAGCGCTGCCGCTGCCGTAAATTTCGTGCACCGTTTTGTAGGTATAAGGAATGAGACGGTTTTCTTTGATGATATCCATGTGTTGGGTATCGCCCTCGCCGTCATCGCCGCTACCTGCGCCCTCATTGGAGGCAATGCCCAGGCCCACCGTGTACCAGCTGCCGTTGGGGTCGGGGTTCTTTTCGTAGTTGATGGCTTTGTCCACTTGGGTGGTGACGTGGGATGCGCTCGAGGCCGAAAAGCGCCCGATGATGACATCGGGGTAGTTATCGGAGCCAGCCACACAGCCCAGCATCGGATCCATGGGTGCGTTGGCTCCACCTCCTAGGTCGGACTTGATGTCCGCCCAATCGCCTACCAACTGGGCATACAGAATGTTTTTGTTGGCGTTGTATGCGTTTTGGATGGTGCTCTTGACGTTGGTGCCCGTGCCGACCTGTTGGGTTTGCACTTTGAAGCCCTTCTCTTGCTTCCATTGCACATACGGGGCGATGGCGTTGGCGTCCCGGGCGGTGTGGATGACCAAAATGTCGCCCTTCTCACCGATGAGGCTGGCGTAGCTGTCGCTGTAATGGGTGCGATTGTGGGTGAAGTTTATGAATAAATCATTATAAATGTTATACATTTCCTTCGGGATGGGGTTGGAGACAGCCTGTAGCTGGTTGATGGACGATTTGGCCGAGTCGATGGTGACGAGCACGGTAATCCGCTCGTATACCCGGAGGATGTTTTTGGCCGCGTTGTATTGAAAAGGATACACATGCACGTTGCTGCCGCGCACCTCTCGGATGACGAACGGCTCGGAGGCGGTCGCCAGGTTTTCTGGATACCATTTGTCCACCACGGAGTCTTTGGCGATTTCGTAGGGGATGGCCTGGGGATCCTGGTTGCGGTAAATCACGCCTTTGGACGGCAACAAGGGCTTGGAAAGCTTGTACTCCACGAAATCCGTACTGATGACTTCGAGGGAGGCGTTGCCGATTTTGGGAAGCTCGACGGCCGCATGCACAAAAGGCAGCTCGGCGAATCCCTTGAGCTGGGTTCGAACGGCGCCGTAGAAATCGATGGTGGAAAAAGCTTGTCCGGCTTCGGATTTTTGACTCAAGGCGTAATCGCCAAGTCCGAACTCCAGCTCGATGGCCAATCCATCGTTGTGGGTCAAAGCCACACTGTAGGCGTCGCGGTTTTGGACGGCGAAGCAACCGTCCATGGAGTTGTTTTGGTTGTCTGTCCCTGTGGACATGCCGCCGCATCCGGCCAACAAAAACAACACCATTGTGATGCCCAAAATACTTCCGATTTTTCTCCTTCTCGCTCTCATTGGAACCCTCCTTATGGGTTG
>JBFFBT010000403.1:0-2962 GCA_041560255.1 Myxococcota bacterium
CGTGTAATAGGTGGAAAATCCGGGATTGACTTTTCCACTTATTACCTTTATTGGGTTGATCGCATGGAAAATCCTCCCAAATTAGACCCAATCCTGGATCTCGTCTCATGGATCAAGTCCGCGAGGTGCTTCGATACCATCATTACTCTTATCGCACAGAAAAAACCTATTGTGACTGGATAATCAGGTACATCAAATTTCATCATGCCCGTACGCATCCAAAAAACATGGGCAAACCGGAGATTGAAGCTTTCCTCAGCCATCTTGCTACCCATGGAAAAGGTTCCGCATCGACCCAACGTCAAGCCTTGAACGCCATAATTTTTCTTTATAAACAAGTACTTGATATTTCTATCGACAACGCCATCGCTCCCATCAAAGCGCACCGTCACCGCCCTCCCTTCCGGTCTTTGCTTGGATTACAATAAGTACTACAATATAACCCAGTCAGACCCAATATCAAAGAATTTTTCCCATCGGAAAATCCTCGAAATTTCATGCGTCGCCGCTATTTTTGGGTGGACGGGGTGGCCGCCTGCCCGATGCGTACATGGACGCTTCGGCGTGCGACCCCAAGGCCGGTCTTGACGCGGGCTGAAGTTATGGTACACATGCTGGGTGGGCATAACCGAGACAGTGCGGGTCGATCTGAAGAATACTCGATCGAAGCTTAGACCTTCGAGATCGTTTTGGGCAGCCGTAACGCTGCTGCTCGCTCTTTCGATCTACCTGGCCTTGGTGCCCTTGTTCGATCTGTTGGGGTACGAGTTTTGCGCGGCGCTTTCGTTTCTGGCGTCGATGACCGCGGGCCCGGTCGCCATCGCGGTGATCAAAAAATACCAATCCACAGCCGCCTTCGGTCAATCCGTACAAAGACTTTACCTCAAAGCCGCCCTCTATAATCTCTTGACCCTTCTGCCCCCCCTGGCGGTAATCGTACTCAACGCGTTCCGCGTACAAAACTGCAACCTTGCCAAAGGATTTTTGTTTTTCTGGTTGATGCCGCTTTCAACCGTGCTGATTTCAACCGGTTGGGGCTGCGCGATTGGGTTTTGGTTCAAAAGACGCTTCGCTGCCGGTGCGGTCTACATCATGGTATGGATTTTTGTTTTGGTCTTCAACTTGCTCGAGTTTTGGTTTGGGCCGCACATGGACTCCTACAACCAGCTCACCGGTTGGATCGCAGGTCCCATATACGACGAGGTGGTCGAACCCGGCACGGCGCTCTTTTTTTCGAGGTTGTTCGGCCTGTGTGTATCCATGGCGGTGTTGGGTTTGACCGGGTTTTTAAAAAACCGACAGCCCAAAAGCCGAGATCATCAAAGTTTTTACCTTTGGCGCCCAACTTCGAGACATACTTGGATTTGGTTTTTGGGAGGTGTTTTTCTTTGGATGTACTCGGATGCACTGGGTTTCGGGCGCTCGCATGCGTCGATCCAATCCATTTTGTCTCAAACCCTGGAAAGCGAGCACTTCGTATTGCATGTGCGACCAGGTCTTTCCGCCCGCCGGGCTCGCAGGTTGCTCGATGATCATGAGTTTCGTTACCGACAAATCGAGTCCGTGCTGGGACCTCTGAAACTGCCCCGCATCCACAGTTATGTTTTTTCCAGCTCGAGCCTGAAAAAACGGCACTTGGGCGCCGAACGGGTGCAGTACGCCAAACCTTGGCAGTTTTCGCTGTATTTGCATGGAGAAGAATTTCCGCATGCGGCGTTGAAGCACGAGCTCATACATGTCATGGCCGCCTCGTTCGGCTCTTGGCCGGCAAAAACCAGTGCGCGCTTCGGGGTTTGGCAAAACGTTGGCTTGCTCGAGGGATTGGCCGTGGCGGTCGAGTGGCCGGTCGTCAAATACGATCCACACACCTGGAGTGCGGCCCAAAAGCAGATCGGCAAAGCGCCTCGACTGGAGTCTTTGTTCGATCCGCTGGGTTTCTGGTCGGCCCCGGCGCGGGGATCGTACAACTTGACGGGATCTTTCGTGCGTTTTCTTTTGGATCGGTACGGCCCCGAACGATTGAAAAATGCCTATCGATCCGGAAGCCTTCGAGAGGCCTACTCCAAACCGCCTTCCGAGCTGTTTGCGGAGTATGCGGCGTTTCTCGAAAAGCTCCCGCTCGAGCCCGGCGTGATAACCATGGCCGCCGAAAGATTTGCGGCTCCCAGCATCTTTCGAAAAAGCTGCGCCCACGAAATCGCGTACCTCAAGGATCGCACTTTTCACTGGATGCATCAGGGAAAATGCGCCCGCGCCGAGAGCTCGATCCAAGCAGCGCTCGACCACCTGCCTGACGATGCGGACTTGCGGATGATCTCGGCGGATGTAAAGCTTCGCTGCAACCGCCCTCTCGAGGCGGAAAAAGAGCTTCTTCGAATCCAAAAAGACCCCGCATTGTCGGAGGCCAAACTGGCCCGCATTCACGGCATATCGGGCGATGCGATGATTGCAATGCACAGGTACCTGCAGGCCGATTCGCATTACCAAACTTTATTGGACGCCTCTCTGGACGATGCCACCGAGCGACTCGTGACCATCAAGCTGGCGGCGCTTCAAAAACAACCCAAGGCGGAGCCGTTTTTGACATTGGTCCTACAAGCCTCCCTACCGGACGCATCGGCGTTGCTCCGGGCAAGAGAGTATCTTTCGGAGCACCCCGACTTCACAGAGGGGTGGTATCTCTTGGGAAAAATTGCGCTGCAGCTCGATAATCCCGAGCTTGCAATCCAATACTTTCATCAGGCCTATGAGCTGGGACCCGCAAATGCGGCCCTGCGGGTGGAAAACCTGCGTTCGCTTGCCAAAGGATTGTATTTACTCGGAAAGTATGATCAATGCGCACAAATCCTCGCGGTGCTTCTTGAAACACCGCGTCACCCTGAGGATACCGCTTGGGCTTTGGAATGGCTCGAAAGGATCTCTCCTACATCTCCCAGTTGACAGTATGGAGGCAACCGATCTA
>JBFFBT010000404.1:0-2918 GCA_041560255.1 Myxococcota bacterium
GTCTTGTTGTCTGTGAAGTTGTTGTTGCAGAATTGCGCCCCTGTTTTTCGAAAAATGAAATCCTCATAGACAGCCTTGACACTCTTAATATCGACTATTCCCATATTCCCCAAGATGCTGCCCTGTTGGCGGGAGAGGTATGGAAGAAATACCGACAAGCTGGTGGAAAACGAGAGCATCTTATTCCAGACTTTCTCATAGCAGCCCATGCAATAACATGCGCAGACAGACTGCTTACTCGTGATAGAGGGTTTTACAAGCGATGGTTTCATGGGCTGAATATTCTACAACCCTAATCCCGTAGTGTAGTCCGCCACCTATTGGTCTAGAGTGATGAACGGTTACCATTGGGGGATGGCGGGATCCAATGAAGTATTAGTTACAAAGTTTTTGTTTATCTGAACAGCAATCGTTGTATTTTTCACACAGATCATCGCACCAGCACCCGCCTGGTGATTTTTTACCGCAATAGCCTTTGCATGACTTTGGATTTGGATCCGGGCTGGGTGTGGGCGTTGTGGTTGGAGTCGGTGTTGGAGTCGGAGGGGGAATGTCTTTACATTCAATTTTTATATCATCGCAACAATCATTGTACTTGAAACACAATTCGTCGCACCAGCATCCGCCTGGTGATTTTTTACCACAATAGCCTTTGCATGACTTTGGATTTGGATCCGGGCTGGGTGTGGGTGTCGGCACGGGTGTAGGGGTTGGATCAGGAGTGGGTGAGGGTGCCGGGCCGTCAAAGATGATATAGGCGGCCGAATGTCCTATGGAATTGGAACCATATTTGATCCGCATGGTGCCATTTTCTCCCCAAGCTGAACCCCATGAATTTCTTAAGATAAAAACGTCGGGTTCGCTCCATCCTGTAAGCACAACCCCGTGGTTGACCTGCCCGGTTGCAGAGCTTTCAAAAACACCACCTGCGTATTTTTGAAATGCAGAATCAGCGTAGACGGCTACCGAGAGAGGTCCATGATCATAGATGGCTTGCTTGAGCTGGTTTGCAGTGGGGATCTTTCCAAACTCGGTTACATAACCCCAGCTTTTGGCTTTGTATGCTTTTGGGTTGGGTGGGTTGCATGGATCATCTTGACCTGTAAAAGGCCTATCACTTTCGAGTACCGCTCCGGCTTCTGTTTCGCCCTCTACTTTTTTATCGACATGATAGGCATGCGCCCACCATCCACCATTGCATCCCCAACCTTCAGCATTACATGAAATGAGGTATTGTTCGGATAGATTGGTGATTGTACCTGTCGATCGTGCAATGTTGATTTCCAGTGGCAATGTCGTGACAAATGCCCAAGCAGCACCGCAGGAAGATCCATTGTGGATAGGCGGACACACATCTTGATCGCACCAATTAAAACTTGTGGGAAGATAGGATGGATGGGGTGCAATTTCTCCAGCTTTTGCAACTCTTTCGGGTGCGCGTTTTTTTAATCGAGCATTGAATGTGCCTTGTGAGGTTGCTTGATATGTTTTTGTGTTTTTGAGCTCACCTGAGGGTCCAAAATAGCCAAACTGGATATCTGCCTGACCATTGGTTTTGGCTGCCAGGTAAGTAAAAATTTTGGCCGATGCTCCAATGAGATCACTTTGGGGTATCACCTCTTGATCCACGATCTCAAACACCCCGCCTGAAATCAATTTCCATATGTGGCCGGTTGAGATGTTGGATTGATGGGTAAACACCATGACGGTGTCGGTTGGCACAAAGATCTCTTTGTCTGTTGCGTTCGTGTCCACAATCAGTCTCTTGGCCTCCACAAAATCAACATCACTTTCTTCCGGGCCGCATGCCGAGAATGATCCAAGCATGACAAGGGCCAATACCAGAAATGCAACCTTTTTCATTTTCTCCTCCTTTGTCTGTGCCAATAAAAGTAGTTTTTTACATCAAATCAGAATGTTGGTTCAGACGCTCATGATGCAATCTCATTGTACGTATTTATTGGCTTCGAATTGGCCAGTGTAGTCAATACAAGGATGTGCTGTCATCTATCTTAAGATAGATTTTAAATTTTTATGGTGGATAATCCTTTGGTGGCTCCGAAAGAAACACCTTCGGACTTTTACAGGGCAGCTTAGGAAACGGTATGGATGGCGTAAGCCAACCGGACGTATGCTTTTATGGCAGGACAAGGGAGTAAAACCATTCTGCATGCCGGAGGCCAGCGTCAAACCGTTTCGTACGTGTTGGCAACGATCCGCGAGCTTCATCGGCAAATCTATGGAGAGCCCGGTGCATAACGAAAGGTGCATGCCGGGTTCGGGAAAGGGGGCCTCGTAGACCGCCGCACTTGACTTTTTATGGGTCCGTTTGTAGTCTTTATTTAGGATCTTTTATGGGGAGGTTGTTATGTCGCAATTCAGAGTATCAGAAGACATCGTACCCGTCAGCGAGTTCAAATCCAAAGCGGCTGAGTGGCTTCGCCGCCTTGGAAAAACCAGAGGCCGTCTGGTGATTACACAAAAGGGAAAGGCCGCCGGCGTTTTGCTCTCTCCGAGGGCGTATGACGAGTTGACGGAGCGTCTTCGTTTTGCCGAAGCGGTGCAACAAGGCCTTGCGGATATTGAGGCGGGTCGCGTGAAGTCCCACGAATCCATTGTAGATGAAATGAACCGTCGCTTTGGAGTATAGGTCGTATGACACCACCTAAAAGGCGAAAATCCAGAACCGTGGGCATTGTCTGGTCTCATAGGGCTGAGGCGGACCTGCTGGACATAGGCGACTTCATCGCGGTGGATAATCCCGCTGCCGCAAAGAAGACAGTGATGAAGTTGATAACAGCTGTGGAGCCTGCTTCTCAAATGCCTCTGTCCGGCCGCATGGTTCCCGAGTATCAGCGAACCGATCTCCGAGAGATGATTTCTGGTAACTATCGAGTAGTCTACCTGGCAGAGGAAAA
>JBFFBT010000405.1:0-2900 GCA_041560255.1 Myxococcota bacterium
CTCGGCTTCGGGATCGGCAATACCATGTTTATGTGGCTCCGTTTTCTTTGTATTACCACCGCCCGGGCGACAACCGGCTTATGGAAGGGATGCTTCGTCCGTTTGGGGATGTGCTGGGAACCGGACGACATTACCGCATCGGCCTCAAAAATATCACCTGTCCAAAAGGCGCCGCAATCCGGATGAATCACCTTGTAGGACCCGCGGGCGAGTACGAGCTGCACTTTCCGGCTCCTGCCGATCCCTATGGTCCGGACATGCCTTGGATGGGCGGCGGCGCCGGCCCGGAGAAAATCAAATCCTGGATCGAAAACCAGGCCGAGTCGAAAACCCCCGAGTACGATCTTATCCAACCGTAATCGGAAGGTCTTCGAGCTACGAATAGAAACCCAAAAAACACGTATCGACAAGAAAATCTATTCACGAACATGGAGGTTGGATCGTAAAGCGGATAGGAGTGAAAATCTATTTGTCCGTCATTTCGAATAAGGCTTCTATTCTGGTCCTGATTTGTTCATCGTCGTTGTCATAATAGTCGGATTCGATCTTCAGATAGGGTAGGCCGTGGTGTTCGGATACGTGTTGACCGACTTTGTACGATTCGACATTGTATCCATGACAGGCGGTGAGAATGAAATCAATCACGACTCGAGGCTGAAATGTATCAATCAGATTGGAGATTTGCTCGAGGCGTCGCGTGTTCGGCGTCATGCATGCGCAAGGGATATCGAGATATTTTTTTGCAATGGCTCGATACGGATCGGATGTGTTTTCTTGGGTTTGACCCATAAAGGGTTTGATGCCCGAACAGGCATCCGATACCACGACCGTCCCATGGCATGCTTCGATGATGTTGAAAATCTTTAGAGCATCTCCTCCAACCGGACAGCCCGTGACCAACACCCTGAAAGATTCATCGTATCTATTCTTGAAAGTAGATTTGTTCCGTCGCTCCAACGTGGATAGGGTTTGGTCCAACAGGGGATCGATATCGTCCGGGGTTGCGATCTGAGCCAGAAAGCTCACGTCCATCAGCTCCTGCCAGTGGACCAATGGTGGGGTTGAAGCCGCATAGTGAAAAATCTTGCGTACTTTGTGGTTCTTGCGATTGGTTTTTTGCGCCATGATCTCGATTTCTTCTTCGGATACGGTTTTTTTAAATTGGTTTTCTAAAAACTTTTGAAGTTTACGAAGCATGAGCGTCCAGTTGTCCAAGGCTTCGGGCTCATTTGCCAGTTGGGGTAAATCCATGACATGCATGGGTTTGACTTGGGCCGCCAACTCAAACATCTTCTTTTTGCCGTCGCAGGTGGTCTCTCCAACAACGGCCTGTGATAAAGAAAAAAATGGGCAAGTGCCTTCCAGGATGAATCCATAGCTGGATTTGATAAGAGGACATAGATTGGTCGGCAATACCGACTCCGCACTGGGGATCGGAATCTTTGAAAACGCACACAAAACCGCAGGTGTGATCTCCATAGCATGCAGCAACTCGATGGGAGCATAGCCACAATACACACCCACAATCGGATGACCCTGCTCTTTTTTGGATTGAATGTATTCGAGAGCTCTCTTGGTTGGTTCTCCGGCCAGATCGTCGTTTAGAAGAGGGGTCCATTTCATAGCGAAAAAGCCTTTCTCGGTTGGTAGCGGTTATTCCGCCTATGTGGGAAGTACTTCAGTAATATTGGTATGCCCTATGTGTCAAATAGAAAAAATCTATGAAAGCACAACCCGGTGCAATGTCCCTGCTGGCGCGATGGCGTGAGGAAGAAGTTTTTTGCCTTGATGTTTTCGTGAAAAAATGCTTGTTTTTGAACGCCCTATTGAAAACAACACGTCCGCTTTGGTAGCCTTGGCTTTTTTTATACAACATAAACTGATAGATGCTTTCCAACGTGGGTTGCTTGAAGATGGGCTGGATCCGGCAACTGCTCGACTTGAAGCCTTCGAACACTATATGGGTTTGCCTGGATGGCAAGAACTGCTCGTGGGAGTCGGTTTGACTACATTGGGTTGGATCGTGGTCGCGTTTTTGTCCAAGCCATCCGATGAGAAAACACTTGTTCAATTTGTCTCTCGCATCAATCCGGGTGGGCCGGGTTGGAAGCCGATTTTGCAAAAAGCCCGGGAGATGGGGAACGAAATTTCTACGAGGCAACAAAAACTTCCCAAAGCCGTCATATCTATGCTGTTGGGGTGTATGGCGGTTTATGCCGCTTTGTTTGGTATTGGGTACTGGCTTTTGGGTAATACCTTGGGAGCGATTGTATTTGTCCTGGTTTCTTTGATTGCAGCGATGATACTTTTACAACTAAGGAAAACTCAAGTTTTCTGATTTTCTCTTTCAAAAAGTCCGGCTGCTCCCATGCCTCCGCCGATGCACATGGAAACCACGCCGTAGCGCAGATCCAGTCTCTGCATTTCGTACAAAAGCTTGCAGGTCAGAAACGCACCGGTACAACCCAAGGGGTGGCCGAGAGCGATGGCGCCTCCGTTGGGGTTGACTTTTTCCATGTCCAGATCGAGCGCGTCTTCACAGCAATAGATGGCTTGACTCGCAAAGGCTTCGTTGATCTCCCACATATCGATGTCTTCTTTTTTCAATCCGGCTTTGGAAAGCAGCTTGGGGATGGCGTAGGCGGGTCCCACGCCCATGATTTCGGGCGGTACTCCGACCACCTGGTATCGCCGGTATACCGCCATGGGCTCGATTCCGAGAGAGTCGGCTTTGGATTTACTCATGAGCACTACGGCGGCCGCCGCGTCGTTCATTTGGGACGAGTTGCCGGCCGTCACCGATCCTATGGGATCGAAGACCGGTTTCAATTTGGCCAACACCTCCAGGCTGGTGCCCCTGCGGGGACCCTCGTCTTTTTCGACTCGCACTTTTTTGGCTA
>JBFFBT010000406.1:0-2899 GCA_041560255.1 Myxococcota bacterium
GCCAAAACGCTCTCTTACCTCTCTTCGAGTAAAACGATAATCTTCCCGATCCAGGCCCTGCTTCCGGCAACCTTCTTTCACCAGCTGGTCCAATTGAGCCAAAAATCTTCTGGTTTGCGGCGGCAGCTCGTCCAAGGACCTCCCCAGCACTTCGTGGGCAAGCTTGTTCGCAATTTCGATGTCTTTTTTGCTCACCTCGATGTACTGCACCTCTTGGTCGTTGTGCCGGGTGGTTTGAATGGGCCTTTGGTACTGGTGCAACAACGCGATGGTTCTGATCAGGGTAAGATACTTCATGTGATCTCTTCGGGTCCGGGTTTGGTTGTCCATAAAGGTCAAGGACGGCGCGTAGGGATTGGCGACCAAAATGGGCCGAAGCAACCGCTGGGCGTCTTGGTGGGTTTTTAAAATTTCTTTTTTGTCCTTACGGGCAAGCAGGCCTTCCAAGGTCTCTCTCTCCCTCTGCAGCTTGTGGATCTTTTTGGTCTGCTCTCTTTCCTCGCAGACCGAGAGCACCAGGCAACGATTTAAAAGCTCTTCGTCGATCTCGACGGCCGTCGTGGTTAAAAAGATCATCACGGGTCCCTCCACATGATACTCGTGGGTGATAAGCCTTCCGGTCTGGGGGTCTTTCCCGGTGGACGCGATGGTCAGCTTGCCTTCGCTTTGTAAGAGCTTGAGGGCGTAGCTTGCCCGCTCCGCTCCTTCTTCCTCCACAATTGCGAGCACCTTGTGCTTCAGATCACACTCTCCCATGTAGAAGAGAGATTGGCCCGTCATGGCCGAGTACTGCACCCGCTCTTCTTCCGGGACAAACGACAACACCGCTTCCATGAGAGAGGTTTTTCCCGCCGCGGACGAGCTTTGAATGACGACGGCCAGGGGCTCTTCGAGCTTTCTGGATACCGCCGCAAGATACCCTGTAAGCTTGTTGGTCTCTTCGCCCACCACACCGCAACGCTCGAAGTCTTCCAGAATACGATCCAAGAGGCTCGGATCTTTCAATAGCTTCAAGGCTCCCTTCCGATCTTGCTCGGTCAGCGCGACCTCTTTCTGTTTCGGCTCCAAGGTTTTTTTAATTTGCTCGTCCTGCAGCTCTTCAAGTTTGAGTAATACCTTGCCCAGATCCTTTTTGATGGCTTCTTCTTTGAGCTGCAGCTCTTCCGAAGCCAGCTTCACGTACGCGCTTCGGTGTCTTGCGCTGTACATGTCCAGCGTATCCACATGGAATGCGCTTGATTCGGTAGGATTGACGGACGGATCTTCGAGCTTACTTACCAGCACGTTGACTTTCATCTGCTCGTAGGAAAGGTTTTTGGATAAACCCCTTACTCTCCATCTCCGGTTGCCGAGTTGGATCACCACCTCGTCTCCCTGCACCTCGGCACAAATGGGCCGTGGAGGAGCCATCCGAGCGGGCAAAGCTTCCACCGGATCAACCGCCGCATCGTTCGAGCTTTCCGGCAACGCTTCGGGTGGAGTTTCTTGGGCGGCCACCGGCAGGAGCGGGGTTAAAACCGGGGAAGGCTGCGGACCGGGATTATCTTCTTTTTCTTTAGCCGCGGGAGTCGGCTTTGTAAGCAGGTAGGTCTTGGGCAACGGCGCTCTTTCAGGCTCTTTGCCCTTGCCCAGCCAGACCGCTTTCCGGATCACAAGCTCCAGACTTTTGGTAGCGGGTTGCAGCTTGCAGGCGTACTCGTTGGCGTCCATCCCCTTGGGGAACTGCGCCCGATAGCAATCGATGCCTACGCATGTAAGTTTTTCGGCTAGCTGCAGCGCCGCCCGATCTCCGGCTTCGTCCCGATCATACGCGATCAGCACACGCTTGACGGATGATGCCTGAAAGACCTTCAGGTGTTCCGGCGTAAAACCTTCGATCCCGTAGCTCGATGTCACGTTTCTAAACCCTGCGCACCAAAAGGTCAGCGCATCAATCAATGACTCACACAGGATGATCTCTTCCGACGATTGCACCGCATCGAGGTTCCACACCCCTTTATGCGGTCCGGGCAAATACAGGTGCAACGGCGTACCCTTGCGAAGATTCTGGTTGATCTTTCTCCCGTACACCTCCACCACCTGCCCCGTCTCGTCAAAAACCGGGATCACCAAAGAACCGCTGAAGTGCTCGTGCCCCGATGACCGGTACAACCCAAGCTTTTGCAATCGGTCTCTGATCTCGGCCCCCTCCCGGTTCGCCTTGGGAGGAAGCCGGTATCCCAAGGCCCGGTTGGCAAACCCCAGCTTGAATCGGTCCAGCATCTTCGAGTCGGTAAGACCCCGGCTCTCCAGATAGCTCAACGCCTCCGGGCTTTGCTTCAGCGTTTGGTGGTAAAAGTCGATCACTTGGGTCAAAAGCTCCGTATCTTGTGTGTCCGGCTTTACAAACGTTTCCAGCTTGTTGGTCCGGGACTTTTTGAGCGAACGACCCGCCCAGGTGCTGCCTTGCAAATCCGCCCCCTCCCGCAACAACTCCACCGCGTGCCGGAACGACACCCCTTCCGACCGCATGACGAAGTCGATCACCGATCCCCCGGTCTGGCACGCCCCCAAACAGTGCCACAGATTGCTCTTGGGGCTTACCACAAAGCTCGGCTCCGTATCGTTATGGAAAGGACACAGCCCGATGAGATCCGCCCCGTGCTTCTTCAGAACCACCCCACGGATCTCCACCAGCCGCTGCAACGACACCTCCCGCTTCAACCTCTCTACCTCTTCTTCCGGGATACGGGCCATGGATCCTCCTCTCTTCAAAATCTGTCAAGTGGAAAAACCGACCAATTTCATTTTTTTCTTCCTTGATATTCGGTTCACAAATTGATACGATCTTCGTATTAGGCTCGTCAAGCTTTTTCTTCATGAAAGGCTGATCATGAATTTCTGCATTTATAATCCAGGC
>JBFFBT010000407.1:0-2891 GCA_041560255.1 Myxococcota bacterium
ACAGAAAGCATCATACTTTTTCCTTTGAGGTTTGTGAATACACGCCGCTTGACAAATATGTCATCATGTTATATTTATGTTCAAGGAAAAATTTTGAAAAAAACACAAAAATACTGGGAGGTGGTAGATGGCCCGGATCCCCCGATCTAGGTGTCAGTCATTTGGTAACGATATGAAAATATTATGATAAAGTGGTGTAGTTAGCGATTTGAGAATCAGAGCAATTGAAGGAAGTCATTGACGGAGAGGCCAGCGAGGCGGATGAGTTTGCGCAGGGTGCCGGTGGAGAGTTCTTTGTGTTGAGGGACGGAGAGGTTGACGCGAACGCCATTTTTGACGAGAACCAGGTGGCTGCCGACCTGACCGATTGGTTTCCAACCTGCTTTTTGAAAGGCATTGGCGGCTTGTTTACCGGATATGTTACCCAGGCGTCCCATGGGTGTTTATACAGCCACGACGAGAGGGGTTTGTTTGGCTTTTTTGTTTAGGTTGGCGAGGGCTTTTTGATCTTCGGCCCAGAGCCAAGCCGTGATGGCTTCTTTGATGTTTTTCAAGGCTTCTTCTTCGTCTTTTCCCTGGGATACACAACCCGGTAACGCTGGGCACTCGGCAACGATCCAGCCATCGTCAGCCTTTTCTAGAGTTACATGAAAAATCATATTTACCTCTTTTGTTCCATAATGACAGGCATGGCAGCTCAGATTATAGCATAAGCTTTGCGTGCTTTTGCATCACGAATGAGACCGTCTACGACATAAAGGATACGTTCCCGGTCGTCTGACGGCAGGGTATCGATGGCCTTCCATCTGTCCAGCATCTCTTGATTTTGGAGTATGTTGGGGGTATCGCGGTCAGCGACAAGAGAGTCCAGTGTGACGGCAAAAGTATCAGCTAATTTGTGAGCCACTTCGATGGAAGGAGTCATTTCTCCGCGTTCATAGCGGCCGATGATGGCCCCGGAGGTTCCGATTTTTTTAGCCAACTCGGGTTGAGACCACCCGCGTTGTTTACGCAACTCATGGATCCGTTTGGCGAATTGTTCGACAGTTTTGTTCATTTTGGTTACCTAAACATTACAGAAAGCACTCTTCGTCCTTCTTTTTACTTAATTTAGACGACTTTATGGTAACGGTCAAGACGGATTGAGCTTGACAGGGTGAGTATGAATTGGTACGTTTCGTCACGCAAAGGTGACGGTAAATTTTTTTTGATGGGAGGTGGTAGATGGCGCGGATTCCGGAGGGAGAGGTAGAGCGGATGAAGCGAGAGGTGAGCATCCAGCGTTTGGTGGAGTCCCGGGGAGTTACGCTCAAGCGGCACGGAGCGGACTGGATCGGACATTGCCCGTTTCATCCGGACAAGACTCCTTCGTTGGTGGTGTCCCCGAGTAGAAATTTGTGGCACTGCTTGGGAGCTTGTCAGACCGGGGGTTCGGTGATCGATTTTGTGATGAAGTCCGAAGGGGTGTCTTTCCGGCATGCGGTGGAGCTGCTCAGAGAAGGAGCCGAGCTGAAAGGCGCAGCGTGGGGAGGCAAAGCCGCCAAGAAGAGCACCAGCCGGAAGATGCCTGGGTTGCTTACGCCCGCGGCGGAAGACCGGGAACTGTTGAGCCAAGTGATCGAATACTACCACCAAACCCTAAAGCAAAGCCCGGAAGCCCTCGGTTATCTCGAAAGCCGGGGTCTCCAGAGCGCAGAGATGGTGGAGCATTTTAAGCTTGGTTTTGCCAACCGGACGTTGGGGTACCGCCTTCCGATGAAAAACCGCGTAGAAGGATCTCGGTTGAGAACCCGCTTGCAAGACCTGGGGATCCTGCGCACCAGCGGCCACGAGCATTTTAATGGCTCGGTGGTGATCCCGGTGTTTGACGAAAACGGTCAAGTGGTGGAGGCCTACGGCAGAAAGATCACCTCATTTTTGCGCAAAGGGACGCCTGAGCACCTGTATTTGCCCGGGCCGCACCGGGGTGTGTGGAACATCCAGGCCCTGCAGGCATCCCAAGAGATCATTCTGTGCGAGGCGTTGATCGATGCTCTGACCTTTTGGTGCGCAGGCTTCAGGAATGTGACCGCAAGCTACGGCATAGAGGGTTTTACCAAAGACCACCTGAAGGCCTTTGAACAGTACGAGCTCAAACGGGTGTTGATCGCCTACGATCGGGACGAAGCCGGAGAGAAGGCGGCCAAGGGCGTTGCCGAAAAGTTAATCTCCAAGGGGATCGAATGCTGCCGGATCCAGTTTCCGAAAGGCATGGACGTAAACGAGTACGCCTTGAAGGTGCAACCGGCGGCAAAGAGTTTGGATGTAGTGATCAGAAAAGCGCTGTGGCTGGGCAAGGCGCCAGAGCAGGCGCCAATGCCTGAACCTGATCCGGCACCGGCAATTAAAAGAGAAAAGAGCACCGATCAAACCGAGCCATCCAGGCAAGCAAGTGAGCCGTCACCTTTAGCCGCCGAACCGGAGCTATCAGCCGTTGAACCAACCCCGCCGATAGAACCGGTGGAGATGTTGCCGGATCCGGTTGTAGCGGCACTTGCTGTGGACGCAGAGCAGAAGAACCACGAAGTGGTGATAAGCCTGGGAGACCGGCGTTACCGGATCCGGGGGCTACAAAAAAACCTGTCCTTCGAGCAGATGAAAGTAAACCTGCTGGCGGCCAGGCTCGAAGACCCATCGGTGTCCAACAACACAACCTGGTTTCATGTAGACACCCTGGATCTCTACAGCGCCAAACAACGGAGCGTCTACATAAAACAGGCCGCCGAAGAGCTGGGAGTCACAGAAGAGATCATCAAAAACGATCTGGGCAAAGTTTTATTAAAACTTGAAGAGCTGCAGGAAGAGCAGATCAAAAGCAAGCTTGCGCCCAAGTCAAAAGAAGTGACGCTTAC
>JBFFBT010000408.1:0-2832 GCA_041560255.1 Myxococcota bacterium
TATAGATTCCGGCTTAAAGCATGCCAGAATGACATTGTTTCCAAAAGCCACAAAAAGTCAAATCCCGGTTCAATCAAATATATGCACACATTTTGTTGTAGTCAGCTAATTTCTTGCGCTCTCAATACATCGTTATATGCAACGTTGGAGGAAACTGTTGGCGTAATATCGAAAGTTTTTGAAAGCTCCATAATGCAGGGCGCTTGGGTGCGAGACCTCTATCTTGTTTCATGGCTTGCATCTGTAACTCCCTGCCCAAATTGTGCGCCAACACCGATGTGGCCATGATGTGTTTGTTGGCGATCTGGCGGCGACATGCAATGTAATCGAAATGAACGCATGACTTGAGTTCGCCTATGAGGCCCTCTTGGCTTCCTCGTTTCATGACCCAATCGATGACGGATCCTCCGGTTCGGCAGGCTCCCAGGCAATGCCACAGTCCTTTTTGTGGGCTTACCAACAGGCTGGGATTTTTATCTTGATGAAAGAAACACAGCCCAATCCAGTCGGCACCGTGCTTCTTCAACCCGACCCCCCGGCTTTCAACCAGGCTCTTGATGGACACCTCCTGCTTCAACCTCTCTATGTCTTGTTCGGGAATTTGGGCCACGAAAAGCATCCTTGAAAAAAACTTGTCAATAGTCATATTAGCTATCATTTTGGTAGCTAATATGATATCTTTTGTCAAGCTGCTTTGGCAGGAGGTGTATGATGATTCAGAAACTGGAGAATCATTTTAATATGGCTTTTTCTGACAGACTCGTTGCCTTTAGAAAAGAAAAAGGACTGACACAACAGGCTCTGGCCGAAGCGGTAGGTGTCCACGTCATACAGATTCGACGTTATGAGTCCGGCTCTACACAACCAACACTGGATGTCATCCGAAAGATCGCCATAGCTCTGCGTGTCAGTGCTGATTCGCTCATTTTCGATAAGAACGAACGGGGACCGGATGAAGAAATGCTATACCAATTTGAAACCATCTCCAATTTCTCTCCAGAAGAAAAAGCTATAATTAAAGCAGTCCTAGACGGCCTCATCCTCAAACACGAAGCCAAAAGATGGGCCTCATAGTTTCTGCTTTCTTGGACGGAATGAACGGAAACTGCAAAAAATGAAACGTCGATTGTTCATACGAATGCACGCAGCCAAAAGAATGCTGGAAAGAGACATCCCCATAGATGAAGTCGAACGAGTTGTCGAATCAGGAGAGATTATCGAAAGCTACCCCGACGATGAGCCGTTTCCAAGCCGTCTTATTCTCGGCATAACTCAAAATCTACCTTTGCACGTGGTGGCTGCCGACGAAATCGACTCAAACATAACACATATCATTACTGCTTACAGACCCGATCCCCAACGATGGGAAGACGGGTTTAGACGGAGAAAAAAATGAAATGCATCGCTTGTAAAGAAGGCTGTTCACAGCCAGGCGCCACAACCATGAGCATCGACAAAGGCTCGACTATCGTGGTGATCCGAAACATCCCTGCCGAAATCTGCTCCACTTGCGGTGAAGAGTACATTGATACAGACACCATGAAAGTAATCGAAAAAATCGTCCAATCCGCTCAAAAAGCCGGCCTCAACATTGCCGTTCAACAATATAGAGCCGCCTAAGAGAAATTGAGTTTTCTAGCTTTTATGATGCCGCTCGTTTTAAACCAGCTGTACTCACATCTGCTCCTTGAGAATCTCGGCCAGCATCTCGGCCATTTGTTCTAAGGCAGGCTTGATGAGCAATGTGGCTATCAAATCATTCGACGATCTCTTGCATGCCGTCTTCAAGTTCCACAAAAATTCTTCCATCATATTCCGTAATGCCATTCGAAATTTCAGTCACCCCGTGTATCTTGAAAATAGAGTGATCTGCGTTGAACAACACTACTTCTGTCTCACAAAGAAGCGCTACACAATCTCGAAGACATTTGATATGTATCCATCCGGTAGAGCGCATCTTGCATGAGGTTGCATGATCATGCAAAATAAGTGGAATATGGATAGGGTGCGCGATTTTATCTAGGTTTGCTGGGTCGCCTTCCATTGGGACGACAATAGGTCGAGCGCATCGCGCAAGCGAATGCCACGCGAAAGCTTAGCCAAAACATCCGGTAAATAATCGAGTGGATTCACTCCAGCAAGAGCACAGCAGCCAAGAATCGTATAGGCAATGGCCCATATACCCCGCCCATATACAAGGCTGGCACCTAATTCTTCTCTGATATGGAGGCAAGATACCCTACCAGCTTGTTGATCTCTTCCCCCACCACGCCGCACTTCTCGAAGTCCGCAAGGATGCGCTCCAACAGATTGGGATCTTTCAATAGACTCAGGGCATTTTGTCTTTCTTGATCACCGAGCTCGATCTCTTGTTTTTTTGGTTCTAACTTTTCTTTGATGTTTTCTTCCTGCAGCTCTTCGAGCTTGAGTAGAACATTACCCAGATCTTTTTTGATCACCTCCTCTTTGATTCTAAGCTCTTCAGGTGCTTGTTTTATATAGGCGTTTCGTTGCTTCGCCATGTACATATCCAAGGTGTCCACATGGAAGGCGCTCACGCCACTGAGTTCCACCGACGGATCTTCCAGCTTGGACACCAACACGTTGACCTTCATCAGCTCATAAGAAAGGTTTTTATGCATTCCCCGGACTCTCCAGCGCCGGTTGCCGAACTGGATGCTGATCTCTTCTCCCTGGACATCCGCCTTGATGGGCGGCATAGGTTTTGGTGAGGCTTCTGCTGTCACCTCCAGCGGTTCGATCGGCTCTTGCGGCGAAGCCACAGGCTGCAGGTCACAAGAACCGTCCAAGGCCTGCTGCTCGATATCCTCA
>JBFFBT010000409.1:0-2769 GCA_041560255.1 Myxococcota bacterium
CCGTCATAGTAGTACTCTCTTCGATATTCTTCACCTTTTTTCTCCCTGGTCAACATCCCCTTCTTGTGGGTGTCGTACTCCCACGCTCCGTCCGTAGCTGCGTTGACCGTACGGGTCGCAGTCCTCCCGAGCTTGTCGTAGTTCTGTGCGCGATATGCGGCTGGTACGTCACCACGGCATCACATCATAACGGCACAGATGAATCGTAGTTGACTATCATTTATTCAATATAAGATTCCAAAAATCCTTCTGGGATTTCTATCGAGCTTCCATCTTCAAACTCAATCAAATAAAGCTTGGTGCCGATAGGTGAAGAAAACTCTTCTGATTGATCATCCGTTTCTACATCTCGCATTCCACATACTTCAGCAATAGCACCAGGTCGCTTTTCTGGATCAGCATTCAACCGAACCTTCACCGTATCTCCCCAAGTAAGTCGTTTAGGCTTCATAAATATCACCTCATTTCTTAATTGGGAGCCATGGCGTCCCATCTTCGTTTGTATGTCCAGGAACATGCCCGTGAGGTTGTCGTGCTCTTGGATCAGGGTGTGACGCAGGTTTGTGAGGGCCATCAATTCGCGTTCCTGTCGGTTTTCCGTTTGGATCACGCACTTGTATGTAGCTCCCATCTGGCGAGCTAGTAACTCTACCTCCAACTGGTTCAGGTATTACATTTCCATTTGGATCGACTATAAATCTTCCGACTGGTTGACCTGTTATCGGATCAACTGTGATTGGATTTCTTTCAGCCTGCTTGTTCCTCAAGTTCTCTAGGCGATCATTTAGATTTCTTAGTCGTGCTCGAAGAGCTTGTTCGGGTTGCATGTTCCCCGGCATGATGCTCGTAGGCCCTCCAGGCGGTTCTCCGAGCTCCTCTTCAGCCTCTCGCACCATTCTCTCTGCATCTCTGACTCTTCCAGCCAACCCTCTCGGTCCAAGATTTTGTTCAGCTTCAGGTTGTGGTGCTGCTTGATTTCTCCCATTTCCTCGATGGTTTCTACCTCTTGTACCGTTCCGCGCTGTTGGCGGCCGAGCCTGAGCGACCAAGGTTTCCTCATCTTTTTGAGCATCATTTTCTTGGAACTCTGCCGTACTCTCTTTATCTTTATAATCAACCTCCATTTTTTGATTGTTCTCTTGACTTAAGATCTCATTCGATTTTGTGTTGTTGGTAGACGGAGAAAAAGTCTTACTTCCATTGTACATCGACTGACCAAACGCCGCATACGTGCTTCCGTTGCATGCATCAATGCTGTCTATATCCAATCCGGGGATCCAAAAATGCTTTTTTGAGATAGAAAATATGTTCGGCATATACCCGGTCGGGTCGGTACCCATGAGCGGGTTGTTGAGCACATAGGAGTAGGGGTTGAGCCCTTGGCTTTCGGGCATGGAGATGAGCGGGTCGACACTTAAAAACCTTCCCAGGTTGTAATCGTAGGCTCTTCCGTTCATGTGGATCAACCGGTGGTCGTCCAGGTGCTCGTGTTGGGTATACCCACGCGTGGTGGTCTCTTCGGCGTACTCTCCCGAGTGCAACAGCCCTCCGAACACGTCGTCTCCCCAGGTGCCCAACCTCGGTTTTCCGTACGGGTCATACCCGTGTCTTTCACCCAGTTGCCCGTTTTCGTCCGTGACCGTGTCGGTCGACCCCAGCCGGTCTTTGTGCAGATAGCTTTCCTTTCGCCCCTGGGTGCTGCTTCGGCTGATGACCAGATAGTCTCCCACGTAGTCCTTGGTGGTCTCCTCCCGGTAGCCGTTGCTCAAATTCGTCTTGACGATCTTTTCGTGCGACTTGTCGATATAGTACGTCACCGTCTCGAGCCCGTTTTGGGTATGCACCTGCTTGTACCTCATTCCGTTCGGGTCGTAGTAAAAAAACGTCTCTCCTCCACCTGCCGACTGGATCCGGATGGGCTTGTTGTCTTGGTTGTAGTCCACATAGCGCTCGACCTGACCGTTGGTGGACGTCTCCACCAAATTGCCGTTGCCGTCATAGATATAATCTACTTTGCTCCCGTTCTTGCGGCTCACCTGCCTCACCGCGTGGGGCATCACCTGGTTGTAAATGTAATCTACCGCGTAATCGCTTTTCTTGGTGATGTTGCCCAACTCGTCATACCGGTACTCGATCACGGCTTCCTGCTCCATTCCGTTTTCATACCAGTTCCGTTTGGACTCCGTGATCCGCTGCAAGTCGTCGTACGAGTATGTCTCGTACGCGTCATTCACAAAATTGATCTGATCGGTCAGGTTGTAATACGCATGGTTGTATTGATAACCCAACAACTGCACGGCCTTGTTCAGATCCGAGCAATCCCCTCCGGAGGTCACACACAAAGCCTCCGGCTGCCCGGACGACGGCTTGTAGGCATACAGACCGTTGAGCCCGTTACCGAACTGCTCGATGGACACCTGACCTCGGGGCGTCATGGCCAGGGTTTTACGGTACATCTTGGGTCCAACCGGATTTTGCTCGCTCTTAGGATACCCCTGCCGGGTGTAGATCATCTCCACCCACTCTTGACTGGGATACCCCACGGCTTTCACCCGCCCGTAGTGCCCATCGTACGCCTGCTCCATCTCAAACTTCTCTCCCCCGCTGCACACGCCGATGCTTCCGCTCCCGTCGATGCAGGTGGATGTCTTTACGACCCGGGACATCCCGTCATAGTAGTACTCTCTTCGATATTCTTCACCTTTTTTCTCCCTGGTCAACATCCCCTTCTTGTGGGTGTCGTACTCCCACGCTCCGTCCGTAGCTGCG
>JBFFBT010000410.1:0-2763 GCA_041560255.1 Myxococcota bacterium
GGGCTATAAGATTTTGGCCATCACGGATCACAATACGATAACCTGGCCGTGGACCGACTTCGGGAAAAATCCCTCCAGCCTGGGAATGATCGCGGTACGAGGCGACGAGTACTCGAGCTCGGATCACGTCAATGCGTGGTATAGTTTTACTACCTCTAGCAGCAATATGAGCAACGGCATCAAACATGTGCAGCAAAGCGGTGGTCTTTGCGAGATCAACCACCCGGGGCGTGAAAACGGCCCGACGGCGGTGGATTATTACATTCCGTGGTTCAGGGATTATTCCGCGGTAGTGGCGCTCGAAGTGTTCAACCAGGGCGATCGTTATTCGAACGACCGCAAGCTGTGGGATAACATCAACGACAAGTATTTCAAGGCCAACAAGCGGTTTGCCTGGGGAACCTCGAATGACGATATGCATTCATCAAGCCACTTGTACCGAAATTACCAGTTTATGTTGATGCCTGAGCTCACCGAGACGGCGTTGAAGACCTCACAGAAGAGCGGAGCGTTTTATTTCTGTTATGAGCCGGGTGGATCGGGCAACGCGAATGTGCCCAGGATCAGCAACATCACGGTAAACAACAACACAAAAACCATCACGGTAACGGCATCGGGAGCCAACAATATATCCTGGATCGGCCCCGGGACGACTTCGGTAGGAAGCGGTGCGACCTTCAACTTTGCCAATTACACCAAGTCGTTTGTGCGTATCGTGTTGGACGGAAGCAACGGCGATTGCTACAGTCAGCCATTTGGTTTTGAAACCCCATCGTCTCCTTAAACGGTTTTTTCTCATATTCATCATCGGATAGTACTTTCGATCCTGTCTCAAAAGCTGTTTTGATGAAACTTCGCAATCTGTAACCTATTACATTTCAAGACAACCGCGCCACAGGTTCATTTGCCTATATGTAACCTTTTGTTTTTGTTTCCATCGCGCCTTATGCAGAGTGAGCTTCGGATTAATTTTTTTGGATGATATTTTTTACATATACTGCAGCTTTGGTCCGAGAAGTAAGATTCATCTTGGCCAGTATCTGTTTGATATGAGCTTTGACCGTGTTGATGGAAATATATCTTTCTTCTGCAATTTCTTGATTGGAAAGACCTCGGGAAAGGCATTCTAAAATTTCGGTCTCCGATTTGGTCAAGCCAAATTTTTGAGCATGTTGTTCTAATATCTGGATGGGATCAAAACACCCTGCGTCAATTGGATTGGAGGTTGTCGCAGGTTTTGATCTGCGGGAGTATGAAAAAGCCGTTGCTACGAATACGCCGATTACCAATAGCAGATACATAGAGTAGACCCACCAACTGGCATACCAAGGTGGAAGGATAATGATATCCAGGGTGGTGGGGGATTGACTCCATGCATTTGCGCCATGGGTCGATTTAACTCGAAACGTATACTTGCCGCTGGGTATATTTCTGTACATCGCTCTTCGGTTTTTATGATCGGTTTTGATCCAATGTTTGTCGGCGCCCGATAGGATATACGCATACAGCGTGCTTTCGGATCTACTGAAATTTGGGCTGACAAAGTCGAGAAAGAATGTATTCTCTTCGTGGCTCAGGGTGATTTCCTTCAGGTAGCTAATATACATTTTGTGTCGTTGTGGAGTTGTATGGTTGCTGAGAATGTTTTCAGATGTGTCGTTGCCAATCAATCCCAACGTCGTGATAATTACAGGAAAGCTTGCGGCCGACTCTTTTGCCTCATCCGGGTGAAATTCGTTAAACCCGTTCACGCCGCCAAAATACATTTTCCCAGATTTGTCCTTGAAATAGGCGCCGACATTGAACTCGTTATCCTGAAGACCATCGCTTTTGGTGTAATGCAAGATCTTGTAGGTCTTCGGATCGAATCTACAAACTCCCACATTCGTGCTCAACCAGAGAAATTCCGAGTTGTCTTGGAGTATTCCATAAATCACGTTGTTGGGTAGGCCTTCCGACTCGCGGATACATGTAAATGTATTTGTATCGGGATTGAGCTTGGCCAGTCCATTCCGGGTGCCGATCCATATATTTGATGCCGCATCTTCGTAGATAGACAGAACCCAGCTATGACAAAGACCGTTGGGATCATCGGGTTGCATTGGATAATGTATGAAATGGCCTGTGTCTGGATCGAAACGGTTGAGTCCTCCGCCAATAGTACCAATCCACAGATTGTTCTGTCGATCCTGGTATATTGCTTTTATCCGGTTGGAGGTGATACTCCCGGATACGCCTTCTTTGTATTGATGATGGATAAATCGATTGGATTCGGGAACAAACAGATCCAATCCTCCTCCTTGGGTTCCAACCCATATATTGTGTTTGTCGTCTTCGATGACCGTGGTGACTCTATTGTCTGCCAAGCTGTTGGGGTTGTCGGCTTGATGGACGAAATGTTGAAATGAATTGCTCTCGGGATCAAAACGGTTGAGACCGCCGCCTTTGGTCCCGATCCAAAGTATATTTTGATGGTCTTCGCAAATGGCTCTTACACGATTGTGGCTGATGCTGTCCGGTTGTTTTGGATCGTGCTTGTAGTGAAAGAAACCCGCATTTTGATGATCGTATTTATTGAGCCCGTTTTCAGTGCTTATCCATAGTGTCCCGCCTGAATCCATTAATATGAAGAACACCGAGTTGTTACTGAGACTATGTTCGTCGGATGCGATATGATGATAGTGTTTGAAAAGACTCTTGTTCGTCTCGAATCTGAATACTCCATTTCTGGTTCCGATCCATATATTTTCATCTCTGTCCAAA
>JBFFBT010000411.1:0-2748 GCA_041560255.1 Myxococcota bacterium
GGCTTAAAGCATGCCAGAATGACATTGTTTCCAAAAGCCACAAAAAGTTAAATCCCGGCTCAATCAAATATATGCACACATTTTGTTGTAGTCAGATAATTTCGTGCGCTCTCAATACATCGTTATATGCAACGTTGGGGTGTATACAATACGCGTATCAAAGTGTCTTTTTACTCTCAAACGCCTGCCAAATACGTTCATATTCAGAAAACAATCCACCCGATTACTCGTTCCAGGCGCACTTAGTATGTATGACAGCGCAATAGGAAGGAGGTGGGCCATTCAAAGAGCAGTTAATTGAAAGGAAGTTCGAAAACCAAAATAAAGTATTGAGGTTTTTTCACACCACAAAAATGAAGGAGAACTGTTTTGAAAACATTTTCATTAATCATTTTTCTGATGTCATCGTCTCTTATTGCAGCTTGCGGATCTCAAGGCGAACTCCAAGAGGGCGCTTCGTCAATCAGCATACCATTTCAGGAAGCAAACAAATTAGATGATATACTGGATTCTAGTCAAAACTTTGGTGTTTCTATCGAAGAGACCGCTACGGGATATACCATCGTCGGAAATCCTGAGAACATCGCGGCTCTGATTGAGTTCATATATCAGGAGGATTCAATCGAAGAAGAATCGGAAACTGATTGCTATGGAAAAAAGTGGTGGCACTTTCATATTCGTCACTTGCCGCCTACTCCTTCCGATTGTTATTCAACTAAAAAACGCACGAAAGCTGGCGCGGCTATTTGGTATGCGCACCTCATGCCCATCGTGGTGCTCACTGGTGTCGGAGCATCTTGGCTTGAAGAAGGACGTTGTCATGATGAATAATATGCGTTTCCAATAGTGTTTCATTTTTACGTTGTAGTTACAACTCGCTGTTTTTCTTGGTGGAATCCTACTTTATTCCACCTGGCCTGGGTGCCGGCTTTTTGGTAAGCTCTGGGTAAGCCCCTTTTCTCAACCTACCTTATCTCCCTGCTTGTACTTGACTTTTTGAGTCATCCTGCGCTATAAATGAAGCTATAGGCAAAAGAACCGAATGGATCGTACAATCTTTATAAAGCCATCTCGCATCGCGTAGACGTTGACATGATGCAGGCAAGGGCTCGTTGATATTGATGTATAGTTGATACGAGCATGATGCAGCCGGATATTGCATCAGGATATTTTCGGGCGGGCAAAAATATTGTGCTTAACTGTAGCCCTGTGTGGACTGCAGCGCAACCGAGCAGCGGGGGAGGTTTCTGACCGTAGCAAGTTGCTCGGGATCAAACCTGCTTGATATCAACTGGTACATATATATCGGCAAACTGCATCTGCGGATATACCTGGTATATCCTTGGGGGGTCAAGATGCAACAATTAGGCAAACTTCTGATTATCGAAGATGAAGAGAGCGATTGCTTTCTTTTGACTCGCGAACTCAAAAGACAGAGTTACGATATCGAATGGATCCGCGTTCAGACAGGTCCTGAAATGCTTGAAGCGCTAGAAAACCATCAATTTGATGCGATCGTTGCCGATTTCAGGCTACCTCAATTCAACGCGCTCGAGGCGTTGAAACTGCTCGAACAAAAACACTTAGACATCCCTTTCATTGTGGTCACTGGTACCATCGGTGAAGATATGGCCGCAAAAGTCATGAAGGCCGGGGCGCATGATTTTTTTATCAAAAGTCACCTCAAAAGACTGGGTCCAGCCATCGAGCGCGAAATAAAAGATGCCAAAGTGCGCTGGGAAAAGCGCATGACCAATGAAGCTCTTCGCGAATCCGAACAACGTTTCAAGGCCATTTTCGAAAACTCCCAGGACGGCATCCTGTTGGTCGAAGCCCACACCCACAAGCTACATTTGGGCAACCAAGCCATCTGCCGGATGCTGGGATACGATCGAAACGAGATCGACGGCTTGTGTTTACAAGACATCTTGGCGGCAGAAAGCCTCGACATGTATCTGCGAAGCTTCAACTCAAAAATGGATCAACCCTACCCATCAGCTACGGAAATACCGGTGTTGAAAAAAAATACCGAATATTTTTTCGCCGACATCAGCACCACCTCCATCGTATCCAACGGCATCACATACCTGGTAAGCATATTCAGAGATGTGACCGAAAAGAAAAACATGCAAGCCAAGCTGGCCCAAACCGACCGATTGGCAAGTATGGGTATGTTGGCGGCAGGCGTGGCCCATGAAATCAACAACCCACTTACGTATATTCTCTACAACCTGGAAAAACTGGCCGCGGATTTGCCCGAATGGTTGCTTGCGTGTTCTCAATGTATATCCCAACAAACGCTTAGAGCGCCTAGTACTCAATCCTTTTCCGCCGCAGATAAACTCTATCCTCAAATAAATCGGGATACCCTGGAAGATTTCATCGCACGCACCAAAGATGCACTGTCCGGTGCAAATCGAGTGCGTAACATCGTCAGGGATTTGAGAACCTTTTCCAAAGTGCATGATGAACGCATAAGTCTCGTCAATCTCAAAGACACGATCGAATGCGCCATCAATATGGTCTACAATGAAATCAAGTACAAAGCCAAATTGGTGCGACAATATGAAAACATACCCGCCATCATGGCCAGCGACGGGCGTCTCTCACAGGTATTTCTCAATCTGCTCATCAACGCAGCTCAAGCCATCAACGAAGGCAACCAAGAGGGCAACACCATCTTGGTGCACACCTGGTCCCAACCCGGAGAAGTGCTCGCAGAGATACGCGACACGGGTAAAGGCATCA
>JBFFBT010000412.1:0-2743 GCA_041560255.1 Myxococcota bacterium
CCCATCGTGGCTATGGATTATCTCGGTGATAGAATGGTTTTGGCGCTCGATACGATCGGATTTGTGGTGGTGGATCCGAGCAGGGGATTTGAAGTGTTGGCCACCATGCCGCTTGAAGGCGGATTGCAGCATCTGTCGGTGTCGAACGACAAAATGCTTATGGGGACCGAGAAGCGCCTGCTGGCCTACCGAATACGCGGAAACGCCCTCGAGTATGATGCTTCTGTCAAGCTTGCGGTTACCACGCCGGTTTTGGATGTTCAGGCTCGAAAAAACGGATGGGTGGCCATCACCCATGACGAGTTGTTGTTTGTCAATGAAAGTTTCCAAATCGAGACCAGGATAAGCGGCCGGTTTACAGCGCTTACGCAGACGGCCTCGCAGGTATACGCGGCGCTGGATGATGGTGATTTGTGGATCGGAGATCCTGTCGGTGGAGGAAAGAGATACGAAGTGGGGTTGATCGCCGATCGCTTGTTGGTACTCAACGGGGATCTGATCGGGCTTGGGTCCGATGACAGATTGCAGATTATCGACGTGCGAAATCCCAGGCAGCCCGCGCTTACGGGTGTATTCAAGTTGCAGACATCGCGGGATGTATCGAAAGCGTTTCTCTCGGCCGGGATGATTTGGCTTGGCGGTCAAGACGGCCGGACCATTGCGTTGAGCCCTTCCGAACAAGCCCCATATTTGTTGTATGTAAGCAAGAATCCGAAAGGAAATGTGACGGATGTGGAAATGCGCCATGGCCGGTATCTGACCGCGGCGGGTTTCTATGGAGCTGTAACCGGTGAAGAAAGCGCCTCCGGCGATTGGGTGGAAAGTGTATATCCGGCTCCTTTCAGTGTCGTCACCCGGGAAATCGAAGCCAATGAGCGTACGACTTTCGTCATGCAGCCGGATTTCCGGCGGGTGCAGGACATCAACCGGCCTACCGGTAAGAAAGAGATCCTCAAAGATGCCGGGTACGAGCATATTGTGGCCGATGATACCTATTTGATTGGATCGGCCGGATTTACCATATTTATAGCGAAAGCGGACGGAAGCCTACCGGTAAGCTCGTATACGCTGGCGGAAGGCGACACCGTGTCGGCCATGGCGCTGGCTGGAGCGAGCTTGTTCGTGAGCACTTCGGGCCGAAAGCTGTACCGGCTCGAGTTTCCGCAATTGCCTTTTACAGATCCACAGTCCGTGCGGATCAGGCAGTTGACTGCGACCTCGGTTCCGGTTGCCCGGATGGCGAGCGATGGACAGTATTTGTTCTATGCCGCGGGCGGGACGCTTCACCGGTTGAGTCTGTCGGATTATACCGATCAATCCATTGCGCTGTCGGGCGCCATCGATGCCGTGGTTGTAGAAGGCGGCGTTGTTTGGGCAGGTGTATCCAACCAGGTATTTAAACTCGAAGCGGCCGGCGAATGGAGCGGCGCAAGTCAGGCGGTATATCTGACTGCCGCCCATCCGGTGGTTGATATCGCCGCCGAAGCGGATCGCCTCGTACTGGCTCATGGAGTTTCAGGAGTATCACTCTATCAAAGCTCTCCGGCCGCCACCGAGGCTGCGGCCGCGATGATCTCTCCCTCGGATGGACAGACCTATTCGCATGCCGATACCATTTCGTTTGGTTTGTTTGATTCTTCGAGCGTCAATGCGGTGCGTTACAAAATCAACGGTCAAACCGTTGCGGTGAGCTATCGGGCTCCTTTTGCGGTGGAAAGCTTGCTCCCGGCAAAGCTTCCCAACGGCAAGTTGTTTGAGGTAAGCTGCGAGATCGAATCGATCTGGGGCCGGGTGATAGCATCCGAAACCCGCCGAGCGTTGCTCAAGGGTAAAGATCTTCCGGACAATCCGATGATGCGAGTCACCTTGGACGTAACTGGAGACAGCCCCCAGACACCGTTGATGCTGCATGCCCATGTGTACGACTCTGTGCATGCCGTCGCTCAAGTGGAGTTTTATGAGTACGATGCGGGTCAATCCGGCTATACTCTCATTGCCGCCCATAAAGGACCCGAGTATTTAGTATTTCGAAAAGGTGGGCAGCCCGGGGTGGTGCGGCGGTTTATGGCCAGAAGCATCGACGAGTATGGCAATTATGCCGAGTCGCCGCTGGTGTCGTTTGAGCAGCTTGCCGACGATCAGCCTCCACTCCAGCCGGTGTTTTCGTTGGAAGGAGATTTGAAAAACGGCCGGCCCATCGCGGGTAGGCCGTTCGTGGTGGTCGTCAACGTCGAAGATGAGCAAAGCGGGGTCCACACCGCCATGCTGAAAAGGGATGGCTTGATTTTGGCGAGCCGGTTTGGAAACGGCGAGCTTCGCTATCAACAAAGCGCGCCGAGCGCCGGTGAAATCTTCAATTATTCGATCAACATTCGAGATCGGGCGGGAAATGTTTTGCTGCCCGAGCCGGTCAAAAGCTATACCGCATCGCCCGACGAGCCGCCGGTGGTGTCGTCGGTCGTCGCCGATTTGGATATTCTCGAAAAGGAGACCTTTGATGTACGGGTGACCGGTGTGGATGATGTAGCCGTGCAGGCCATACGGGTCGAGTGGAACGGCACGCAAAGAGAAAAGATCTTCGATAATTTCTACTACAAGCATACCCATACCTTCGTGATTACGGACTACCGGGCCTCCCGGCTTCAGGCGGAGGTAGAAGAGGCTCTCAAAGTTACGGTGATGGACAATCAGGGTCAAGAAACCACGCGGGTCGTCATGCTCAAGGTACGTCCCAATCTGCCTC
>JBFFBT010000413.1:0-2732 GCA_041560255.1 Myxococcota bacterium
CCCGGTGTCGGGGTCGGATTGGGCCCGGGGTTGCCGCAGAACTGGTCGTAGTCGGCGCAGCAATCACCATACTGCTTACACAGGTTGTCGCACCAGCAGCTGCCGGATTTTTGTCCGCATTTACCCTGGCAGGAGTCGCCCGGGGTTGGCGTCGGGTTGGGCGTCGGGTTGGGTGTCGGGTTAGGTGTCGGGTTAGGTGTCGGGTTGGGTCCGCAGAACTGGTCGTAATCGGCGCAGCAGTCTCCATACTGTTTGCACAGGTTGTCGCACCAGCAGCTGCCGGATTTTTGTCCGCATTTACCCTGGCAGGAGTCGCCCGGAGTCGGGGTCGGATTGGGACCCGGGGTCGGAGTCGGGTTGGGTCCGGGTCCGCCGCCGGGAGGCGGGATTTTTTGTCCGTTGCCGTAACAGCCATGTTGGCCGGCGCCGGAGACCAAGCAGCTGTTGAGGCTGGTGCAAACATCTTGTTGGCTGAGCGCTTTACCTGCCCAGCAGCCGAATACCTGTTCGGAAGAACCGATGCTGAGGGAGGTGATACCCGAGATGAACCACGCGGCGCCCGCGCCGGTCACCTGGCTTTTGAACGGGTTGTTGAACGCATAACAGGAGTTGGCGTAAACACCTTTGCCGCTCAGGCTCACTCCGGAGAAGTTGCTGATGGTTTGGTGGCTTGCAACCTGAAGACCCGAAGAGTAACCATGGCCCACCCGGCCCCATACCTTGAGGCTTGCGCAAGACAGGTTGTTCATCACGTTGGTTTTGCTTTCTCCCGATCCGAGACCGGTAGCGGTTTTGTAGCCTTTGCTTTTAGCTGCGTTGTTGTTTTTGTTGATGACCGCGGTCGCGGTGCTGATGGTCGTCTCACAGGTCGACCAAAAGGTCTCTCTCGAGCTGTCCGGGCAGCTGGGATAAAAGCTGCTGTTTGCTACCACCGCTTTGGGCATTGCGCTGCTGTCGATCTGGAAGACCTGGTCGCCGCGCCACTGAATGCCCATAAACTGGGATGTCCAGGTGTTGGGTGATTGCAGCGACAACACCGCTTCGTTGTTGCCGTAGTAGATAAATCCCACGCTGGCCCATTCCTGGGTGTCGACCACTTGCAGCACCAAATCTTTGGCCAAGTCGAGGTCGATTCTTTCGGTCGAGTCCGGGCTGATGACAATGTTTTTACCCGCATCTGTTTCGTTTGTGTTCAAATTGTCGACCGGGCCGCAGCCTTGCAGCCAGGCAAACCCCATCGTCACACATAATACAACAAACATTTTTCTCATTTAAAGACCCTCCTTGCTTTTGATTCTGTTTGTACAGCGAAAACACTTTCATTCTTCAATGATAAAACACCAGGTTTTGTCAGCCTCCTTTCATTAGGTGGTAATAGAAATATATAAATATTTATGAAAATATTTCCTTTTATAAAATTGAAATCATATTATTTATTTTAATAATTTTATGTATATGTGATCAACAAACGAATATATCAATATGAAGCAGTACGGAAAATTAAAACGCCTTATTATTAAAATGAGTTAAAATTTTTTCAAAAATTGTAATTTTTATGATTTGTGTGAGGTTGTACGCAAATGATCTTCGTTACGGTTGGAAAACTCGTAATTAATGAGTATGCTGTTTTAAATGATACGGGGTTGTATAACCAGTTGTACCGTGGTCCCAATGGGGCTTTTAAAACGGATATTTATCAAGATTCAAGGGAGTTGCGATGGAGTTTTTTAATATCTCGTTGAATGAAGCTTTGCGCCAAACCGGCGGAAAAGAGGTATAGCAAGCCAAGTGTACAAAAATAATCCGACCATATTGTGGATATCATGGGATCGAGATTTATCAGGCGCCCGAAGGATATCATCGAGATCATGAGCAGGCGCATGAAGATGCCGACGGTGAGGAACCCCCACGGCCAGATCAATTTGCCTGTGTGCATGGACAGCGCCGTGAGAAAAATAGGCGCTATCCACGTCAGTGCGGCAATCTCGGATACAATCCGGATGCATCGTTCGATTGTCACCAGGTTGGTTGGTTCTGAAAAAATCAATCGGATGCGGTATATGAGCTCGTATCCCACCAATCCCAGGGATACGAGCAAGAAAATGAGAGACAAAGACAACACGGTCCATTTGGAGCCGGGCAGCTTCAAGCCCGCAATGCTCCAGGCCTTGGCCATGAGAAAAACGCTGAACGCCCATAAAATGAACCCTATCGAAGCAAGGATCGAGGCCGAGGGAATACGTCCCATGATATCCCAAATGATGTTGCTGGTCATGAGTGTCGCCATGCATAAAAACATCCCGAACCAGGACCAAAATAGATATTCACGCATTTTAAATGTCAGCATGACGCTCGTACACCCTAGCATGACAACTCCAAAGGCTATGGAATAAAGAAGTTTTTGATATTCGAGCGCAGAGCCCTTGTAGATATATACGAAAAACAATTGCGAGAGAGCCATGACCGCAAATGGAAAGAGTGCGAGACCAATGTAGCCGGCATGAGATGAGCGCATCATTGTGTGGGTGGACATATGAGATCCTTTTCTTTTTGTGTCCTGCTTCTTGTGATTAACGAAACGATTGCACTATCAATCACTCTTGTCCAAAATAAAATGGTCATTCATCTGGAACCACCTGTCATTCCTGCGAAAGAGGCTGTGTCGCAATCTACAATATAATGCACTATGTGTCACTGATACTGCATTGTGGGTAGATCCGTATACATTCAAG
>JBFFBT010000414.1:0-2677 GCA_041560255.1 Myxococcota bacterium
GTAGTTAGCCACTGCGTTCGCTGTAAAAAATAACAATGGAAACACAGTGGAATTCACGATCACTTGACTGGACCACCCGCATTTCCCTGATTTCGTTATTGGGATGAGATCGCAGCCAATTCGTCACAGTCTCGCCCAGTTCCTCGCGATTTCGCGCCAGTGTCGCCGAAAAAACTTTAACGCCGTTAAAACTTTCCATCTCGCTCGCCACCCTTCTTTTGTATCGCTGATTAGCTTCATTATGGTCCCACCGATACAACCATGAGTCAAGTACATAGTCGATCCCAGGCTCTCATCCGATCGACCCGTCTCAGAATACCCGAGTAGGACCAATTAGGTCAAATACATTGCTATCTTGCATTGCAATGTGATGAGGTATAAAAATCCATCCCGGTCTTGACCCGCGCCGCCGACCGAATTATGATTCAGGCAGCTTTCAGGAGGTGTCAACATGGAGACAACCAAAAAGAAACTTTACTGTTGGAGTTGCAACGGCGAAATCGTGCTCATCGACAAAGTGGTACGGCAGGACTCCTGCCCGGCGTGCGACAAAGATTTGCGCTGTTGTAAAAATTGCCGGTTTTGGGATCCGGGCGCACACAACCAATGCAGGGAAAATCTAACCGAATATGTTCCGGACCGAGAAAAAGCCAACTTCTGCGCATCGTTTGAAGTAAGGACCGGAACGCTCGGCAAAGAAGAAGACATCGATGCTGCCAAGGCCAAACTCGAGGCTTTGTTTAAAAACTGATAACCGGCCTGGATTCGATCGATTTTATTTCGAAATTTATTTGCCTATTATCCACAAAGAATGCGATTATGTCCTTATAATGTAGCGTGTTTACATGCATTCTCCTTGACACTTGACCATGACTATGGTACCTGATTGAATGGTTCATTATTGTTTTGTTTCAACTTTTCATCAGGTATCACGCACACTCCGGCGTGGGTGGAGGAGGCATCGATGCCTAAAACTCTGCTGTTGGCAGACGATAGCATCACCATTCAACGGGTGGTGGGTATTACTTTCGCCAATGAAGATTACGAAATCACAACCGTGGACAATGGGGATGACGCCGTTTCAAAGGCAGCCGAGATCAAACCGGATATTGTTTTGGCCGACGTCATCATGCCGAAGAAAAACGGATATGAGGTCTGCCATGCAATAAAAAACAACCCGGAGCTCAAGGATATCCCGGTGCTGTTGTTGGCAGGCACCTTCGAAGCCTTCGACGAAAATCGGGCTCGTGAAGTCGGCGCAAACGGCCACATTACGAAACCGTTTGAAAGTCAAGCCCTGATCGACAAAGTCAACGCCTTGGTCGAGGGCGGCGTACCCGCACAAGCGCCTTTGGGGGTATCCCCCCCGGCCGCGCCCCGGCCCGTCGCCGCCATGAAACCTCAGCCAAGTCCGATCGGAACCCCTCCGGGAGCATCACCTGCATCGAAACCGATTATGCCTAGGACGCAACCGCCTCCACCTCCGGCCGGCATGCAGACACCCAAACAACCGCCCGCGCCACCCAAGCCGTTTATCAAACCTTTGACCGAGCCAAGAACGACTCCGCCCCCGGCGGCCGCTCCGATGCAGTTTCAAGCCAAGCCGAGCACGCCTGGACCAAAACCATTGGGCACACCACCCCAACCTCCGAAGCCGTCGGCGCCAACCGCCGTCAAACCGACGCCCATGCAAGCCAAACCCTTTGAGTCGGCCACCTGGGAACCAGAGCCAAAAGGCATGGATTTTTTAGAACCTCTATCGGACGACATGGAAACCACCGAAGCCAGCCTGCACGACGATCCCATTTCCGTCGAAGCCGACCTGGGCGAACCGATCCCTCTGGAGCCGGAGCCGTTGGATTTATCTTTTTCAGAAGAGCCTACAGATGAGCAGGCCTGGCCTGCCAGCCCCGAACCCTTGAAGTTCGATGCGTTCGATCCCCAACCCAAGAAAGACTACCCCCCGGAGCATCCGCCTGCGCCCCCGCGGCATCAGGAAAAACCATACAACGACGACTTCGTCCCGGGTAGCTTGGCGGAATTATCTCAAAACGAACGCTTCGATGCCGAAAGCGACGACGAAGAATTTTTACCGGTCGACATCTCGCCGGATATTGAAGAAGAGACTTCGGATTTGGATGCAATATCCACCGATCGTCCCGAAATGGCCCCGGCCCATGAGTTTATCCCCAAAGCTCAAAAACCAGAGATAAAGCCGTCTCCCAAGCCGGAGATACAACCTCCACTCAAGTCAGAAACAAGGCCTTCTCTCAAACCGGAGATACAATCTCCACTCAAGTCGGAAACAAGGCCTTCTCTCAAACCGGAAATCAAACCATCCCTCGAAACTCTGAAGCTGCCTGCTGACGCGCCTTCGATTTCCGCCGAAGAAGCCAAAAAAATCGCGGCCCAAACCATTGAAAAAATTGTTTGGGAAATTGTACCCCAGCTCGCAGAAACCATCATCCGGGAAGAAATCGAAAAGCTCATCAGGGAAAAGCTCAAGGATTGAGCGTCATTCTTTGATCACCAAACCACGCTATGAACTTCCATCCCCATCTGGCTGCTTTGATTGACCTGGCTCTGTGCGAAGATATAGGTCCGGGAGATTTGACCGCGGAAGCCTTATACCGCCCCGATGAACGTAGTGCCTGCCGGATTGTCGCCAAGCAGGATA
>JBFFBT010000415.1:0-2660 GCA_041560255.1 Myxococcota bacterium
GTATTATGAGCACGCCTTGGAAAATCAGTTTCGTTATAAGCTGGACGGATTTGATAAAGATTGGAGCGCTTGGAGCCCGGCGACCAAAAAGGAATATACAAATCTTTCAGAAGGGCGTTATCGTTTCAGGGTCATAGCCAAAAACATATTTGATCATGAAAGCAGTGTGGCGGAATACAGCTTCGTGGTCTTTCCTCCCTGGTACCGGACATATCTGGCGTATTTTGGTTATGTGGTGGTTTTTGTCCTGGTTCTTTTGGGAGGGATCAAGTTCAACACCCGGCGATTGATGGCGGCCAAAAGGCGGCTCGAAGGGATTGTTGATGATAGAACCCGGCAGGTGCGAAAACAAAAGGAGCAGCTGGAAATCAAGAATACCCAGATTAGTCAAGCTTACAGCGAGCTCGAGCAAACCCATCACACGTTGAAACGGACCCAAAACCAGTTGTTGGACGCTTCCTGGAAAGCCGGTATGGCGGATGTGGCGTCCAATGTGTTGCACAACATAGGAAATGTATTAAACAGCCTCATGGTAACCCATTCTCTGCTACGGGATAAGCTCAAGAGCTCGAGAATCGGTAACCTGCGAAAAGCGGCCGCATTGAACAAAGAATACATGTCGGGATTGGTCGAGCTTGCCGAGCAGCCATCCAAAGGTAGAAGCATCATCGAATACTTATCCAAGCTAGCGGATCATCTGTGTGCCGAGCACGATCTCTATCAAAAAGATATCTCACACTTCGAGAAAGATCTGGAAAGAGTCACAAGCTCGGTATCGAAACAACAAGTGTATGCCGAGATGCGAAGCAAGCCGGAGAGGCTCGGACCCCAGGAGCTTGTCGATCTGGCGATGGAGCTGAGCCCTTTGTCGTCCCGATCGGATGTGCAGATCGATTACGATTTTAGGTGTCACGATCCCATTTTGGTCGACAGACACAAAGTCGTACAGGTGCTGATAGCGCTTCTTTCCTGTATGGAAAAATCCTTGGATAGCTCGTATCTGATTGAAAAACGCATGGAGATCACGGTTGAAAAAACCGATCATGATTGTATTCGGTTTGCCATCGTGGGCATCGCCGCGGGTATGGATCCTGAAAAGCTGAATGATTTGTTTCGTTTTGATAGCGAGCCTTCCTCTGATTCCCAAGCGTTGAGCCTGCATGCCAGCGCCAACGCGGCCAAGTCCATGGGTGGCCGAATCATGGCAGACAGTCAAGGAGCCGGGTTGGATGGAAGATTCATATTGGATATCCCGATTGTTTGATGTATGCTTTTAAAAAATGATGCCGCGCAATTCGGTCGGTAAGAGTGATAAGAAACTGAAATCGATCTTGGACGGATGAATGAAATTGGGAGTGAAAGCCCATCCCGAGGGCGCACAACGCTATGTGGTTGGACGGGCGTTACCGTTTGATCAAAAAAACGAAATGTTCAAACGTCCCCTCTGGGATCCTGCCTTACTCGATCTTGGCAGAAGATTCTACCGGGACGAAGCCAGACCCCAATCGAAGCCCGGATATAGATTGGAGGATCAAGCCCTGGTCAATGCAGCCTGGCGCCTGGAAGATCAATTCGCCAAAGGTATCCTGGGTGGTGATACGGGTTTGTATGCCTGGGGATGGGATGGCAGGTTTTCTTATCCCCACGTGCCACCGGGTTTGACTCTGAACGTCGATAACCAAAAAGATCTTACCCGTTGGATCAAACGTGCGGCCCGATTTTTCGGAGCCGACTTGGTGGGGATCGCTCCCCTAGATAGAAGATGGCTGTACTCCGACGTGTACCGGATTACCCCCGAAGGAGGACAATCGGCGCCCAATGAACTTCCGGAGGGTATGAAAAGCGTCGTCGTGGTGGCAGTGGAGATGGATTTGCGGGCGGTTGGGCACTCGCCGGCGCATGCCGCCAGCGCTGCGACCGGATTGGGATACTCGCGAATGGCTTTTACCACGGGCCTCTTGGCGCAGTTTGTGCGTGGCTTGGGATACCAGGCCGTACCCTGCGGTAACGATACGGCCTGCAGCATCCCCCAAGCCGTCGATGCCGGGTTGGGAGAGTTGGGCCGCAACGGATTGCTCATCACGCCGCAGTACGGCGCCAGGGTGCGACTCGCCAAGATGTTTACCGATCTTCCCTTGGAGCCGGACAGACCGATCGAGTTCGGCGGATGGGATTTTTGTAGGACCTGTAAAAAATGCGCCCGGCATTGCCCTGGTAAGGCCATAAGCCTTGGTGATCCCACCGAGAAGGTGCACGATATATCCAACCGGGAGGGGATTTTGGCCTGGCACATCCATGCCGAAAAGTGCTTGTCGTTTTGGGTGAAAAACAAAACGGACTGTTCCAACTGTATCCGGGTGTGTCCCTTCAACAAACCCCCCGGCCGGCTGCATGATCTTGTGCGGGCGATGGTCGGCAACACGAGCCGCTTCAATCGGATGCTGGTTTGGGCGGATGATCTTTTGGGGTACGGTAAAAAACCGACCGACGGTTACTGGTGAGTACCGGCGGCGCGTATGTCTGGATATAAATGTCAGACTTTATTCATTGTCACTAGTAGAGTTCAGCTTAACTGCCTAGAATTCAACCGTAAGCTATGTATGAGAAATCGCTGGATGTAGATGCATAAATTCGCAAGCACCTACGTCATGCCTGCGGAA
>JBFFBT010000416.1:0-2629 GCA_041560255.1 Myxococcota bacterium
AATTTTGTCATCGATGATCTCGAACCTCTTTTTGTCAGAGGCTTCGACTAGTTTTCTGATCAAGGAGCCGTCGACTGGAAACCTCTCCGATGTCTTCTCAACCAGACGGCTCATTTTGACGAATCCTTTCTCATCCATCCCCAAACCCTTCGCGACCAGGTTGGCATAGTGCATGACCCGGTCGGAGTGTCCGTGGGTGTAGGGATCATTGGCTTCCATCGCGCGGGCAAAACCTTGAATGGTTTGCTGAAATGTATTTTGTTGGTTTTGAAATAAACGGGCGTTGTCGATGGCTGACGAGGCGCGATCGGCCAGGATGCTGAGCATTTTACGTTGACCTTCGTTGAATTTCTGTCCCCGCGTGTACGAGTATACGTTGAGCATTCCGATCGTTTTCAAGCGGATCTTCAAAGGAACACTCATAAAAGAGATGAGAGGTTGTCGTGGGGGCGTGAGAAAGAATCGTCCTGCGCGGGTGCCATGATATAAAATCGGAAGATCTTCTTGGCAATGTTCCAAGATCGCCAACAAGTTGAGGTCTTCGGACACTTTGCCGTATTTTTCGGCATCGATGTTACGCCGCAGCTTCACTTCGAACTGGTTGGATTCTTTACTCAAAAGCAGCAGGGTAGCGACATCCGCGCGGCTTTCTTTGAGTATGGTATGGGTGATGATCTCCAATACATGATCCAAGGAAAGGGTTTTGTTGAGCGCTTCGGTCATCTTGTAGAGAGACAGCGCTTCTTTGAGTTGAATATTTTCATGCTGCAATCTTTGCTTTTCGATGCCCCTTTGTACGGTATGTATGACCTCTTCGACCTTGAACGGCTTGAGAATGTAGTCATAGGCGCCTTTTTTCATCGCATCGATGGCGGTCTCTACAGTACCGAAGCCTGTCATGATGACCGTCAAGACATCCAGGCCCCGGCTGTTGACTTCTTCCAGCAGCTCAATGCCTCCCATTTTGGGCATTTTGAGATCGGTTACCAACAGGTTATAGGTTCTTTGTTCCAATTCGTGCAAGGCTTGGTATCCGTCTTCGACGGTTCTCACCACGTATCCTTCCATGGTAAGAAAATCACTTAATATTTCTCTTATGACCTTCTCGTCGTCGGCCACCAGTACCCGATTGGATTCTTCATGAAAGATATATTCCAAAACCAAATAATCCCAGAAAAAGTCTGATATTAATGAATTATCATAGTCGTGCAAATCGGTCAATGAAGCGCACGAAAAATTCAGGTTGTGAATAATTTGATTGACACGTCTGTCAAGTGATGACAGCATCGAAAATTCTGGTTATTTTTTTCACCAACACCCAAAAGGAGAACAAATCATGTCGGATAGTGTGTACAAAATCATCGAGTTGGTCGGAACCAGCCCGACCTCGTGGGAAGATGCTGCAAAAAATGCGGTCGAAACTGCTGCAGCCAGTCTCAAAGATCTTCGAGTTGCGGAAGTCGGAAAATTGGACATGAAAGTCGAAAACAACCGGGTTGTGGCGTATCGAGCCAGAGTGCAGGTATCCTTCAAATACCAGAAGGATTAATCTGCTCGATACTATCCAGACACGATATACTTGAAGGATAACGAAGATGGATCGGATAATGGTTACAGGCGCAGTCGGCCAAATAGGTTCTGAGCTGACTTTGGCCTTGAGGCAACGCTACGGCGCCGATAATGTTTTGGCTTGTGGACATAAAACCCAACCCTCTGACAGGTTGCGCGAGTCCGGACCTTTTGACTGGCTCGATTGCACCGATTTGAGTCAATTCGCGGCGATAGTCAAGAAACATGACATCAAGGTCATGTATCACTTGCCGGCCCTGCTCTCGGCGGTTGCCGAGGCAAATCCCCAACTGGCCTGGTCTGTCAACATGCAGGGTTTGTACAACGCCTTGGAGATTTGCCGGGAAAAGGGCTGTAGCATCTTTGTGCCCAGCTCAATCGGAGCGTTCGGACCGCAGACCCCTCATGACAATACTCCTCAGGATACCATACAGCGTCCCAATACGATGTACGGTGTCACCAAGGTGGCCGGTGAGCTCTTATGTGATTACTATTTCAAGCGGTTCGGCGTGGATGCCAGGGGAGTGCGCTATCCGGGGATCATTTCCAACATTACATTGCCCGGAGGTGGAACCACGGACTATGCGGTGGCCATTTATTATGAGGCGGTACAAAAGAAAAAATTCACGTGTTACCTCAAGGCGGGAACCTATCTGGACATGATGTATATGCCTGATGCCATTGATGCCGCTATCACTCTCATGGAGGCGGATGCGTCGAAATTGGTGCATCGAAATGCATTTAATGTCTCTGCCATGAGCTTTGCGCCCGAGCACATCTACGCCGAGATCAAAAAACATATTCCCGAGTTCGAGATGGACTACCAGGTTGATCCGGTACGCCAGGCGATAGCAGATTCCTGGCCCAACAGAATGGATGACAGCGCAGCCAGGCAGCAATGGGGATTCGACCCTCGCTATGATTTATCCCGCATGACCGGGGACATGCTGGCGACCTTGACAAAACGCTTGGTGCATCATATCTAGTACTACTTAGTTCCCGTCTCAAAACGATTAAAATTGTTTTTGCCATTACCTACAGTCACCGCGCCAGCTCTCGA
>JBFFBT010000417.1:0-2605 GCA_041560255.1 Myxococcota bacterium
AGCGGTAATCTGGTTGTTGGATTGATACGTTTTTCCTACAAGTTTGAAAAAGCTCTTATCTTTAGGATTGGAGCCCGGCCAGCCGCCTTCGATGTAGTATATGCCTAGCTCGTCGATGCTATCGTAGATCTGCAACAATTCGTCGGTTGTAATATGATCCACCTCTGCAAGACTGGTGATATTTCTAAGGGTGGTATCATACAAAGTAATTGTTCTTTTCATGTCTGCCATTCTATCCCGAAGCACAACATCGCCGTTGGTTTCCGACCAATCCGGGATCGACATGTTCGTATTCGTCGGGATGTTTCATGGCCGCATACATTTGGGCTTCGTTTTGATGGGCAAAGGCATTGCTTCCTACGAAGGGCCTATACTCATTGTCGGACGAACTTTTGATTGCATGAATAAATTTTGATAACTCGGTTAATAAGAGGAGATTTTGGGCCTGCACCACACTATAGCTCATTTTGAGTTGGAAAATTGCGATAGCTTGGATAAGATCCGTCACACCACACCTTTCACCTAATGCGTTGATTGAGCCCGCTACCAATTGTGCTCCTGCCCGCACGGCGGAAATGCTGTTGGCCAGCGCCAATCCGCAGTCATTGTATGCCAGGATGCCGCAGGGAATAGAATCGTGAGGTTTGGTGTTTTTTATAAGATAAATCATTGATTTGTTTATTATTTCATAAATCTCTCCGGGTAGACTGCCCCCATTGGTATCACAAAATATGATCCAGTCGGCTCCCCATTCCACCGCGGTTTGAACCAGTTTCAGAGCCTGGATGGGATTGCGTTTGTAACCATCAAAATAATGCTCGGCCTTGAATATTACCTCGCGATCTTCATGTTTTAAATATTTTACGGCGTGTTCGATCCCAAAAAGGTTTTTCGACACGGCTGTTTCCGGATTATCGACGGAGTGTAGACCTAGGGCCGAGCCCGATACCGTGATGGTTTTGGCTCCGACGGTCACCAACTCTTTGAGATTAGATGGATGCGGTGCATGGGTCCGATTGTTTGAGAGATTGCCCGGCGACACAAGTCGAGCTTTAGAAAGGGTGGGTTGTTTGGAAGCTCGACCTGTCCGGGGTTCGTTTTTTGGGGGTTCGGGTCGCGCTTGTTCGATATATGTCATCCCGAGATCATCCAACATACCGACAATTTTTGAAATATCAAGTGTATCGAGATCTTGTGCGTGTTGTTCCAAATACTTTAGCGTGATGTCATAAAGATAAATTTGCTTTTTCATGACATACATCCTAAACGATTTTTTCTATCCTTTTTTGGATGTATCAAATTCGCACGGAGGTTGCGACCGCATCTCCAATACGAGACTTCTTTTTTTGAAGTAACGTGAATATAAATAAGAAACAACGTGTTATAAACGTATCAGATCGTGATGTATGACGTTTTTTCGGAAAGTTTATTTCTGGGTATTGGTTTTTGATTCGGTGTTCTGTGGATGCGGTTGCGAAGATTCGGTACAGGGATCCAAACCGCTTTATTTCACGAACCAATCCAAGATCAAGATATCAGGAGGGGCGAACAGCCGCATGGGTATTTCTGCTCCCCCGATTCCTCGAGAAACAAAGATCTTTTTTTCATCGAAGGTCTGTATGCCTGCCCAGTAACGGCGGCATAGCTTGCCGGGCGGTAGGATCGGCGCCCACCAGGGGGTCGCCAGTTGTCCCCCATGGGTATGCCCACAGAGATAAAAATCATAATGCTGATTATCGAGGTATGCCAATCCTTCCGGGCTATGACACAGCACAATCTTGTAGTCGGCACAGTCCGTGTCACGGAAGGCGGGCTCGGCGTTCGGCTCACCGGACCAAGGATCATCGAGACCTATGACGGCGATGGTGTGCCAGGGTTTCGGCAGCCGGGTGGCTTGGTTGATGAGCACCTCAACCCCGGCGGTCTGGAGCGCTTGTATGGTCTGTGGTTCGCAAGCCCATAGATCATGGTTGCCCAAAACAGCGATTTTTGTAGGAATCGAAAGAGATCTTAAAAGGTTCGTTAAAGTTTCGAACCTGGTCGGATGGGTATCGAGAAACACGTAATCTCCGCCTAGAAGCAGGATCTCGGCCCGAGATTTGTGGATTTCTAAAAAAGCTTTTTCGAGCAAGGCCTTCGGTGTGGTGGGTCCCAGGTGGAGATCGGATAAAAAAGCCATTCTAAGAGCCGGTATACGCTTGTCCCTGAGCCTGATTCTATGGTGAATGATTTTGATATTGTCGGCCCCGGGGATCAAGGCCCATGTTTTTGCCGGCCAATCTTTCCAATACAACTTTCTTAAACTGGTTTCGACCACCCTCCTGATTTTCGAATATCGCTTGCAGCGTTGATTGTTGGGTTGTCTGGACAAGCTTCCTCCGCTATGTTTGGCAGGTGAATCTGTGACATGCTCCTATACAAGCAGCCTAGACGAGTAAAAACTATACGGATTCTATGAGGTTGTGTCTAGTGTGCAAATACCGTGGCTTGATTTTAGGTGATTCTTTTTGAAAGGGGAGATGCATGAAGCTCTATTTGGTACGGCATGGCGAAGCGGTTTCGTCCAATGTGGATCCGGAAAGATCTTTGAGCGAACGAGGGCGGG
>JBFFBT010000418.1:0-2595 GCA_041560255.1 Myxococcota bacterium
CGACCCCGACTCCGGGACCGCAACCCACTCCGACCCCGGATCCGAACAACTGCAAGTCGTGTCACCCCAACGCGCACTACCCTGACTCCAACTGCAAAAGCTGTCACCCGAACCCCCACTAGAACCAAGCGAGCCGTATCTTTAAAGATATACGGATGCCTACCCTCGGCGCTCGAACGCCGAGGGTAGGCTCGTGCAATCGTAACAAGACGAAACATCGACACAATGTATGGATTGAAAAATTTTCGGCATCTGCATGCATATTTTTCCACCCGGATCGCTTTTCCGCTGCACTTATATACGCAAGCGGGGTTTTCTCGATCCAAGTTTTATATGCTTTGAGGAGTTTCTATTCTTTACGAGGTGCGTATCAACGTCGCCATACATAAATTCGGCTTGGGGTCCGGAGGGTATCTCAATTGAATGGAGCGAGACATTCAAACCGGAGGGACCTCCCAACCCTTCGGCCCCAAGTCGGTATCTAAAAAGGCGCTCAGGCAACCTAAGGATGCGGCCGAACCACACCCCGGCGTCACCAAACGAACAAGAATCCGATCCATAGGGGTTGACAGCTTCAAGCCCAGCCTACATAGTGGATTGAGCATGGTTTTTTCCTCAGCTGGAATTCGGGGGAAAAGCATATCAATCATTTACCGGCAGTTACTTGAAAGGAAAACCGTTTTGAAAATTCAAGACAAATCATTCGTTGCCATCGAATATACGCTTTCTCTCGAATCGGGAGATGAGGTAGATCAATCCGAACCAGGAAAACCCCTGGGATTCGTCTTTAACACCGGGCAGATGATATCCGGGTTGGAGAAGCAAATCGAAGGAAAAGAAGCTGGATTCGAGACCAAGTTTGTGGTTGAGCCCGAAGATGGCTATGGGGTGGCGCAACCCGATCTGCTTCGAAAAACTGAGCGAAAAAATTTTCCCGACGACATCGAGTTGAAACCGGGCATGGTCTTTCAGGCTGAAAATCCTCAAGGCAACGTACCCTTTACGATAAAATCCATCGAGGATGATACCGTGGTTATTGATTTCAACCATCCCTTATGCGGCGAAAAACTGCACTTCGATCTCAAAGTGGTCGAAGTAAGACAAGCTACCGAAGAAGAGATCCATGCCGCGACATCCCAATGTGAGCAATCCGGCTCGTGCGGCGGCGGCTGTTGTTCTTGTTAAGCCCGCATCAAAACTCCATACGGGCCAGAACCGCAAGGTAGGCGTCGTACGTTTTCTGGTCGAACAAAACAAAAACTATTCTCTTCAATTGTCGATCTGATGATTCTAAAAACCGCTTGCAGGTCGATAGAGCCACCGGTGCGGCTTTATCGACCGGAAAGCCATACACACCTGTGCTGATGGACGGAAAGGCAATCGATCGAACGCCCTTCGCCGATGCAAGCTTTAGGCTGGACTCATAGGCCGACTTCAACAGCGCTTCCTCGTTCTTGGCTCCACCCCGCCAAACCGGTCCAACGGTATGAACGACATACTGCACACCTTTTCTGGCAAGCTCAAAAGCTTCGGTAATCACCGCCTCACCCGTGGGACATCCCCCGATTGCTCTGCAAGCAGAAAGCAACCTGGGTCCTGAAGCTCGATGTATGGCTCCATCTACACCTCCGCCACCCTTCAAACCCGAATTGGCAGCCGTAACCACAATATCGATGGATATCTTTGTGATATCACCCTGCATGATTTCCACTCGACCATCCGCAAAGGATCTTTCCAAAACACCCTCCTCCACCAGACAAGCTGCGTCCTTACCACCCATGATATATTTTTCAACGGATTAAAACCTGCATGTTCCGCCCTACATACCACCAACCAAAAATCAAAGAAACCTCAAAATGGGCCTTCAAATCGAGTCATTTTCCACAACCATCCAGCCAAAGCATGTGTATCATAATACTCAAAAAATTTTGATACACTTTATGTCATCCAAGGTTTTCTTTGCTTGATCTACACCATAAAATCTGTAAGCATACTCCGGGAAAAGTAGCCTGCAGGAGCTGTCCTAGGGTTCATTGTAAAATCAACTGCAGTCAGCTGAGCCAACCTAAGGCCGTCGAGATCCAGGTAAGACTCTCGAGAGGTTGAGTTGGTTTTATGTAAACGTCAGGCAAGGAGTGAAAAATGAACAAACCAATCATCTTTTTCATGACGTGGATCTTTTTCATGAGTGGTTGCACTCAAAAACCGGAAGAGATTCATGGCAGGATTGGAGAGCCGGTCACATTGCAAGGTGGATACCAAAAGGAAATGCCCGAGACCCAAAGCCAGAATATCGACTATCACTTCGAGGTTACTGTCCAGAATGCATTCATAACCAGGCAAATCAACAAAGGATTTCGTAAAGACTATATCGCTCATGAAGATCATAGGTTTTTGCTCGTGAGAGTAAGCTTTCGAAACCTGTCCAACAATCCGTTTGAGATAGAGAGTGTCTTCAACAACTTCAGCATTATTTCGAACCGGCGGGAAAAGGTGGTCAACTGGAAAAAATCCATCCATGCCCAAGGTCTCATCCAAGGCACGCCTGTCTTGAGGCTCAATCCAATCCTGAAACCCGGGAAACAATCTGATTTC
>JBFFBT010000419.1:0-2586 GCA_041560255.1 Myxococcota bacterium
GCCCGAAGCGGGATTACTGCATGAGATGTTTTTCAAGATGGTATCATCCGGCGTGACCCATATCGCCATGGAAGTATCATCACATGCTTTGAGCCTGGAACGTGTTCGCGGTTGTGATTTCAAGGTGGCGGTCTATACGAATTTCTCCAGAGATCATCTTGATTTTCATCGGGATCTCGAATCGTATGCCGAGGCCAAATCGTTATTGTTCAAAAGAGAGCTGCCGGAGAGCCGGGCTGAAGATAAGGTTGCGGTGTACAACTATGATGATCCGGTTTGTGCCCGTATCCCGATCTATTGGCCGGGGAGAACTGTGAGCTTTGGACTCGACTCGAAGGCCGATGTGCATCCGATCTCGAAGGTCGAGCAAGCCTTGTCGGGATTTCGAGCCGATATCATGGCTTGTGGTCGGAGGTTGGAGATAGGCAGCTCGTTGCCTGGAAGACACAATCTTCAAAATGCTTTGGCCGCAGTTGCCACAGCGGTTGCGCTTGATCTTCCGCTGCAGGCGATGGCTGAAGGGATCGAGAACTGCCGTCAGGTGCCCGGGAGAATGCAAAGGATCGAGCTTCGAGGATCTGCGCCGTCAATATTTGTGGATTATGCTCATACGGATCAGGCTCTCTATAACGTGCTTACGGCCTTGCGGCCGATGGTTCGCACAAGGCTTTGGGTAGTGTTTGGATGCGGGGGAGATCGCGATAAAGGCAAGCGACCCTTGATGGGCCGGCGGGCGGCGGAGGTTGCGGATTTGGTCGTAGTGACCTCGGATAATCCGCGTAGTGAAGAGCCTTTGAAAATCATTAATGAAATTGTACCTGGATTGACGGAGCAAGGTTTCAGGCGGGTTGAGTCGAGCGAGCTCAGTGATTGTGGCTCGGGGTGCTTTACGGTACTACCCGATCGGGAAAAAGCCATTGATTCGGCGGTTCGTCTCATGTTGCCTTCGGATGTTCTATTAATAGCGGGAAAAGGACATGAGAACTACCAGATTGTGGGAGATCAACGTCATGATTTCGACGATTGCGAGCAGGTAAGAAAGGCTTGGGAACGTCGCATCCAAGAGGAGGGCGTATGAACGGTGATGCGCTGGGAACAGCTGCTCAATTGGCGCAAGCCGTCAAGGGCAGATTGGTTGCAGGCAACCGCGATGTGAAATGTGTTGCCGTGAGCACGGATAGTCGGACAACCCCGAAAGATGCTTTGTTTGTTGCCCTGAGAGGGCCGCACTATGACGGAGCCCGTTTTTGCAAGGATGCGGTCCGCCAGGGTTGCTCCGCAGTACTGGTGGAAGAGCGCGCATGGAAACATGGTTGGGTGGAGGATTTGGGTGAGGTCGCTGTCATTGTGATCGGCGACAGTCTGTATGCATTGGGCGAACTTTCGACTTGGCACCGTAAGAAGTTTGATGCCCGGATTGTTGCGGTAACCGGATCGAACGGGAAAACCTCGACCAAAGAAATGGTCGCTTCTGTTCTGGGTGGAAAAGGGCGGGTGCTATCGAATCGCGGAAACCTCAACAACCGGATTGGTCTTCCGCATACCTTATTGCAACTGCAGGGCAAGCATCGCTACGCGGTCTTGGAGATGGGCATGAATATGCCCGGCGAGATAGCCAGGCTTTGTGAAATCGCTGAACCACACGTGGGAATCGTTACCAATGTTCACCCGGTACACCTTGAAGGTCTAGGTTCGTTGGATGCTGTGGGGAAAGCCAAGGGTGAGTTGCTCGAGGCATTGCCTGAAGATGGCATTGCGGTTATCAACGCCGATGATCCCTATGTATTGAAGCAATTGCCGCGTTGTCGGGCGCGCAAGGTCGGGTTTGGATGGTCGCCGCATGCCGATGTCAGAGTGCTGTCGACCAGCCAGCCCGAAGGCCGTCTGACAGCCGATTTGTCGGTATTTGGAGAGGTGATCCAGGTGCGTCTCGATCGTCCCGGGTTGCATAACGCCATGAACGCAGCTGCGGCTGTCGCGGTTGGTTGGCTTGAAGGTGTATCAGCCGATGGGTTGATCGATGGACTGGATCGAGCGTCATTGCCTGCGCTTCGGATGGAGAAAATACAAATGGGTCCGGGTTGGGTATTGGTGGATTGTTACAACGCCAACCCACATTCCATGGAAGCCGCTCTGGATACATTGAGTGCTTTGGCCGGACAGGAGAATAAGGCATTTGCCGTCTTAGGTGAAATGCGCGAATTAGGGGCTTCGTCCGATCAATTTCATCATCAAGTAGGGCGCAAGGCGGCCCGCATCGGGCTTGCGGGTTTATGTGTTTACGGAGTGGGTGCAAAAGCCATGCTGCAAGGAGCCCGTGAGGAAGGATTGCAGGATGCATTGCATACGGATTCTTTAGATGCGGCGGCTGATTGGAGCCGGGAAAGATTGGCTGGCGGCGGTTGGGTTTTAATCAAGGGTTCGAGGGCTATGCGTATGGAAGAGATAGCCGTTCGGTTGCTGGGCCGCGCCGAGAACTCCGACCAGCTCATCGACGATTCGTGTGAGTCGCGGCGCCGTTGAGGTTGCCAGGATGTTCGCTGCGGCCTCGGCCCACTTGTGAGCGTCCGAGTCCGAATAGAAGAA
>JBFFBT010000420.1:0-2582 GCA_041560255.1 Myxococcota bacterium
CAGTCAACACCCCACCTTGGAAAGGAATCATGGCGGTGACAGGAGAGCATCCCTCATATCGAATTGGACCGCTGCCGAGGTTGAGGCCATTCGGGCTCCAATGGATACGATGTACATTCGGGTTGCATGCGACATTGGAAAAGGCAGTCAACACCCCATTTTGGAAAGGAATCATGGCGGTGACAGGAGAGCATCCCTCATAATGAATTGGCCCGCTGCCGAGGTTGAGGCCATTCGGGCTCCAATGGATACGATGTACATTCGGGTTGCATGCGACATTGGAAAAGGCAGTCAGGACGATGTTTGAATAAGATTGATATTCTGCTTGGGCCAAGTTGTCTTTTGTATTTTTAACCGATTCTTTTATAGACAAATAATCTAGATCAGTGTCTTTCCCACAACCAATAGATGAAATTAGGGCCAAGCAAGTTATAATTGAAAAACCATGTTTTGATTTCATGTCTCCACCCCCCTTTATTTTCTTATTAGGAATTGAATAAAGCTAACATCTCTAAAAGGGAGAAGTCAATTCGTTCTTAATCGGAAATAGTCATTCAAGAAAAATCGAAATATCAGATGGCTTCTAATAGAGCCGGGTATCAGTTGGATGGGTAATCAGATTAAATCGTGACTCATTCAACTTATAAGCTTTGCCGGTCGGTGTCTTGGGCGGCTCGTGTGGTTTGTGGATCTCAACCCAGGATATGAGTTGTCATACAATGGCTCACTTTCCTTCTTACGCACTTCCAATCTTTCTTCCGGTGTCATGATGTGGGTTTTTTCTTCGATCCGATACAGCTTCTTGAAGGCCCCCAAGGGCAATGCCATGCGGGTATCCCCCGCATCCAGCGCTTTTTTGAAGTAACGCCTCGCGTGCATATTGCAGTCACACTCGATCAAATCGTAGCGAAGAAAGCTTTTGTCAAACAAGTTGAACGCATCCGCTAGCGAGTACCTGGATCTCATGGTCAACATATCTTCCGGTTCCAGCTCTCCCTTGCGTTGCGCACGTTTTTTTCCGGTTGCGGTGTACAAATACAAAGCCGTCAGGCTGTCTCCAATGTATCCCCACAGGGTGCCCATCTTCAACTTGGAGGGATGGCTCCGATCCAGTACCGGAATGCCGGTCCCCATCCAACTGCATCACCACCGAGCCCAACACCATCGCCATAGCGGCTTTCCATAGCGGTCTGAGCAAATCGGTCGTCCAGGTGATTTGATCCGCCAAGGTCGAAATCGACACAGGCAATTCCAGCTTTTCCAAACGCTGCTTCTGCCGATGTAACGGTAGGCCGTTCCGGTACTTGTCCACCAACAAATGGGAGACAAACCGGCAACCAAACACACCACCGCCCACCACCTTTTCACCCAACTGCGCGCGGACAATTTCACCTTCACACGACTCGCAGGCAATCTTCCCGCGTATGTCGCGCCGCACGATCACTTTGGCGGGTATCAACTCGATCACCTCGGTGACATCATGCCCAATACACTTGCGTTCCTTGCCACATATGGGACATGTCCGATCCTGTTCGGACACCTCGATCGGATTGTCCACCCGGCGTAGCTTTTCCGGTATCTTACGGCGATGCCGGGGCTGCTTTCCGGGTTTTAAAGGTCGCTTCTCTCCGGTCTTGTCCAAATCAGCAGCGTTGACAAGCTTCTGGTTCGCGTTTTCCAAATCCTGGTTGTTTTCATCGGAAAGCTCTTCCAAAAACAACTTCAACTGAGCCTCGGATACCCCTTCGCCCTTTTTTTTGCGCACCAACATCTCGGCTGGCTGTTGTTGCAACTCTGCGTTTTGGGCAACCAGTTTCGAGAAAAGTTCGATGACCGCATCGTCTTGTCGTTCGGCCAAGAGTTGTTTGAGAATACCGAGTACTTCGCCTCTTTGTTTCGGGGATTCGGCTGCAAACTTGTTTGCGGTGCTCTGGGTTGCCATGTCGGCAGTCAGAACATTCATTTACACACCGGATGCAGGCCCTGGTTGCGACTTTTCGCTATTTTTTTCAGGCGGATTCCAACGAATAGATTTCCTTACGGTTTTCACCTCGATGCCTTCCAACAACATGGTCGATTCGTGCTCTTCGATCTGCACGGACTCGACCCGCCCATGTACTTGGTTTTGAAAAACGAACCGGCCTGCTTAGAGCCGTCACAGATAGGCCGCTCTTCTTCCGTTCCTCTAGCCGTTGCCTGGTCTCTTCGGGTTTCCTGCACTTCATGTCATGACCATCCTGCCGTTCTATAAAAAAATCTCTCTTGTCACGTCGATATTGATTTGTTGCCATCCTTTGCCTCCATGGACAGCATTCTTTACATCTGCAGCCTTGTTTGCAAGATGCGTTATACCGGATGGATACTTATATGGGGAATGGGTAACCCGGCTTATTCACAACATAAGGTTTGCGGTAAAGCCTGTCCGAGCACGCAAGCGAAAATCAACTTGGAGTGAGGATCGTGTCGATGCGCCTATCCGTAACAAGGTCCGGGTGAATGGGGTTGGTTGAGGTTGTGAACCAGATCTTTGTGGATTTTGCGGTTGGAGGCGACGATTTCCATGCCTGTGCCGTCGAAGGGGC
>JBFFBT010000421.1:0-2550 GCA_041560255.1 Myxococcota bacterium
AATATGTTTTTTGTTTTCTCTCCTTTTATGTACGTACAAATTTCCCTCTTACCATCTGGAAAAATGATTTCTATTTGGCCATCTGGCACCCCATCTTTATATTCTCCTATATAAATTTCGCCATTAGGAAACTCCTCTTTTCCATTCCCATGGGCAACTCCATTTCTGAATTCACCTGTATATTTATGGCCAGTTGCCAGTATTTGTATGCCGTGACCATCAGTGATACCGTTTTTAAATTCTCCAATATATGTTTCTCCGTCATCAAATTTTTGAATACCATTACCGTGAGGATTTTCATCCTTAAACTCACCATAATAGCTACTACCATCAGGATATATTAAACTACCAATTCCATTCTTTTTGCCGTTTTTCCATTCTCCTGTATATTTTTCTCCATCAGGAAAAATAACAGTTCCATAGCCGTTCATTATATCATTTTTCCATTCTCCCTCATACTTTGATCCATTTGGTATTCTATGCATCCCAAATCCCGATCTCTTTCCATCTTTCCATTGACCAACATACTCTTCCCCGTTATCTGATATTTCTTTACCCTGACCATTTGGCAATCCATTGACAAATTGGCCGGTATAACTTCCTCCGTTGGAGTATTTATGAGTTCCTTGCCCGTGAAAAAGGCCTCGTTGGAACTCACCTATGTATTGTCTACCATCAGGGAAAGTCATGGTTCCATTTCCGTGAGGGTAGCCATCTACATAATCACCGTAGTATTCTGGTCCGCCTTTTATCGATAATGGGCCATGGGTTTTTGTGTCTGTTTGGTTCCCAAAAAACTTTTCTGTTTTAGATTTTTTGAGCCATTTCATTTTATGTTGCCTTTCATCGTTTTGTTGGGCCTATCCAGCATTTCAAAATTCAACTCATACCCCAGATGTGGTTTGTTTTTTGCATTGATGCTTCTTTTTCATAAATTCAGTATGTTACAAGTTGTCAAGAGAGACGTTCATGTGGACACTTCATTCCTTACTATTTATCATTTATTTACTAGCATGTTAACATGGTTTATTCAACAAATTTGATGAAAGCGATTTAACATCATTTTCAGGTATGATTGTATTTATTGTATTATTCCGGGCGCCTTGTCTAAATTAACGATTGAAGGTGTGTTTTGAGCACTTGACTTCGATATTATATGGATACCATATGATCATGTTCTTACTTTTGTTGCACATATTTCTTGGGTTTCTTCGTCTTCAGTGTGTGGAATTCTACCGAGATGATCCTCTGAAGTGCTCTGTAGCCCAAACATCTCAGGTACTGAACATTTAGCGTCAACCTATCAATGTACATGACTCCAATGGTGCCGCACCTACCACGTGCCGAGCAATCTCGTCGGAACCGTGTATACCTGTTGACGCTTTTAGATTGTGACCACAATATGGATTTTTGTTAAATGATTTCACCTCCACTACCCAGTTATTTTTCGATGTACTTACTACTCCACAACCTCGTTGCCAAATTCGTACTTCTTATGAGCTTTGCCTTTGGATATGCACGCTACCCCATGAGATACAACCGGCACGGTTATCTTCTAAGAGAAGACGATCCCACGAGGCCGGGTCAGGCCGGATCGGTGTATCGTGATGTGGTCGAAATGAATGCGATGGGTCAGGTAGAAAAAGAAATGTTTGGAAATGGTCTGTATGCCAGATACCGGTATAAACCGACGACCGGCGAGCTGGAAGAAACCTGTGTATCCCAAGATGACGCCGCCACCGCCTCCGATTGCACCAACGCGCGACAATCCTTGAAGTATCTCTACGCGAGCGACTTCTACAACCTTACCGGCGTGCAGGACAGAGTCGCTCTGATAGACGAAAGCTACACCTATGACGATCTGCAACGCATCGTCATGTACAAGCGGACCGGGATCGAAGACGTCAATTACAGCTACGACGCGCTCGGGATGGGCAATATCATGTCCAAATCGGATTATGCCGCTGATTACCGCTATGGCAGTCGCGACAGGACGGGCGCATCCAATGCGGGCCCCCATGCAATCACGAGCATCCGGAGAAAAGACGGAAACTACCTCGTCGAAGATTTTCGGTATGATCACAACGGAAATCTGCTTGCAGGCGATGGACTATTGATGCAGTATGATGTGCACAATCTGCCGGTCGAAGTGAGCAGAAACGGGGTGCGATCGGTGTTTACCTACGGACCCGACCTGCAGAGATACCGCCAAGACGTACTCAAGGACGGTGAATCCATATATTATGTAGGAAAGACGACCGAGGTGGTGGTGGAAGCATCGACCCGAAAGATCAAGGAGACCCGAGATTACATCGGTGGTTATTTGATCATCACGCATGACGACCAGGGGAGAAAGCTACGTTACGAGCACCGAGACAGATTGGGATCTGTAAAAACCATTACCGACGAAAACGGAGATCTCTCAGAAACCCACATATACGATCCGTTCGGGAAACCCAACCAGGGAGTGAAAGGCACCAGCGCGACACCCAGGGGATATACGGATCATGAGCACCTGGATGATCAAAAGCTCATCCACATGAACGGAAG
>JBFFBT010000422.1:0-2517 GCA_041560255.1 Myxococcota bacterium
GTCTCATGCCGTCAATATTGACGGTGTGGTCAAACATGAAGAAACCGGACTCGAAGTGCCAACTTGTACAGTGGCTCCATTGGTAGAGGCTTTACGCAGGATGTTGTTCGAATCCGACGATCATCTGCGCTGGATGGGCGGCCTGGGACGCCGGCACGTCATGGATCGTTTTGTGCCCCATCCAAATTACATGGTGGAGCGCACGGTTGCGGTGTATGACGCTTTACTGAAAGACCGGTTCGATCAGATTGGTCGAACATCCTGAGCATTAGATCTGTGGTTTTGTGCGTTCGACAATGTGCTCGGCTACCCTCAACGAGTTGGCGGCAATCGTCAGACTAGGATTGACTCCTCCGGATGTGGGCATGAAACCACCGTCAACGACATAAAGATTTTTCACTGCATGATAACGACAGGTTTCATCCAAAACCGATTTCGAGCTCGATGAGCCGAATTTGGTTGTACCCACAGCATGGGAAAAACTGTCTATTTTTTGAGTTACACAAAACCAACCTCCGGCTTTTTTAAGAATTTTCTTGGCTTTCTTGATGAGATAGTTCCTTCTAATGATATCTCCATCGTCGTATTCATGATGTACATGCAACCGAGAGTTTGAGATTTCACCTTGGTTTGATCTCAAAGTAATTCGGTTTTCATATCTGGGTGTATCCTCCGCGATGCAGAGTAAACACTGAATATAGGGGTTGAAGTGGGCAGAAAGGGTTTTCAAACCCCAAGGCGCCTTGTGTTTGCTTCCTGCGGGAGGAGGCATGAGCATGTCTTGAATGACCCCTACGGACAAGCCCGTTCTTTCCCGCATGTCCTCATAGAAATCAGTAATACAGATTTGCTTGTAATTTTTACCTTCGCGGTTGATATGATAGGGGAAAAGACAACCCACAATAGCGTTGCAGTGACGCATGAGATAATGCCCGAGGGCACCTGAGCGGTCTTTGTGTTGAAGTCCCGAACGCATCAATAACGCTGGGCTTTCTAGAGCGCCCCCAGCAAGGATAAATGTCTCGGCTTCGAGGTCGACTCGGGTATTCGACTCCCTGTCGAGACACTCTAACCGTTTGATTTTATGATGAGATTCCAGCAATTGGAGTCCATACAGTCCTGAGAGAACCACGAGCTTTTCGGGATGGCATTTTTTGAGAACGGTTTCCACGACATCATTTTTTGCTCCGATCTTGCATGGAAATCCGTCGCAAGTCGTACAGCTTTCGCATAACGATCTCATGTCATTCGTATAATTTATGGCCATAGGCATGGAAAAAGGATGCATCCTGAGTTTCTCGGCAGCGTTGGAAATACGCATGGCAGTGTTGGTCAATCCAGGAGATCGAAAGGGATAATCTTCACTTCGTTGCGGTTCGGTGGGATCATTGCCCGTACTGCCGTGAACTTCGAGTAATTTTTCGGCCTTACAGTAATAGGGCTCCATCTCAAAGTAGCTGATCGGCCAAGCTTCGAAATCGTTTTGACGTAATCGCAAGCAAGCCCCACCGAAAAACACAGACCCGCCGCCAAGAACTTCATTGATGCGCTGTAGGGACGTCCTCTGACCATATTGGCTTACTGTCATGGATTGGTTGCCGGCGTAACGCATCTCGACCAGGATTTTTTGGGCATCCCAATCCTGTTGATCTCTGGCCACCGCATAGCCGCGTTCGACCAAAGCGGTATGAAAACCTGCTTGGCTGAGTGAATGAGCCATGCAGGCGCCTCCAAACCCTGAACCAATAATAATCACATCGAATTTCATCATCAAAGTTACCCTTCAAAAAACAGGCCATCTCGATAGCATAATGTATGTGTGCCCGTAAAACAATTTATAGAATCTTTTGAAATAAATTGGTATGCGTTACAGAACAATCGCATCGCAATAAGGTGAACGGGGATAATGAATATGAAAACCAAATGGTTATAGCCGGCGTAATGTCAAGATAGATAGTTTGGACACGGGAGCAAATTAGGTTGAATATAAAATTTTTACTCGATACTGTCTTGGCCTGAAAGCCTTGAGTATTGTAGAGGTGATACCCATTGTCATGCTGAAAAAAACCTTCAGAATTCTTTTTCTTTTCGCATCAATAGGGCTGCTCTTGCTACTCCTCAATCAAGTTGGTTGGGAAAAAATATCCGAATATGTAAACCGAGTTGGTATTTTGGGGATTGGTATTTTGGTCCTACTAACAACCTGGCAAATCATTTTTGAAGGTATTGCATTAAAATTTCTTATCAAAGAGAAAATCTCTATTTGGTATGTACATGCGTCCAATCAATCCGGGGCTATCGTCAACCGACTCATTCCATGGGAAGCTGGGGAGATATTAAAAATATCTTTATTAAATCAAAGAATATCGTCAAAATCTTCCATCTCCGGCATCATCATTTGGAACTACTTGCTAAAGCTTACCAGACCGATTTCATGTATGATCGCTGCCTTGATATCTTGGATGCTGGCACCACCAAACATCTCAATGTTGGCTCCTTGGGTATTGCTGGCGTGTA
>JBFFBT010000423.1:0-2492 GCA_041560255.1 Myxococcota bacterium
AGATTCTGCCTGTGACGACGGGGTAGGATGTACTTCCGATACCTGTGATGCTGTTGCGGGTTGTGTCTCTGCTCCCCAAGACTCTGCCTGCGACGACGGGGTAGGATGTACTTCTGATACCTGCGACGCCGTTGCCGATTGTGTCTATACTCCCGTAGATTCTGCCTGTGACGATGGGGTCGGATGTACTACCGATACCTGTGACGCTGTTGTGGGTTGTGTCTTTACTCCCCAAAACTCTGCCTGCGACGACGGGGTAGGATGTACTTCCGATACCTGTGACGCTGTTGCGGGTTGTGTCTCTGCTCCCCAAAACTCTGCCTGCGACGACGGGGTAGGATGTACTTCCGATACCTGTGATGCTGTTGCGGGTTGTGTCTTTACTCCCCAAAACTCTGCCTGCGACGACGGGGTAGGATGTACTTCTGATACCTGTGACGCTGTTGCCGATTGTGTCTATACTCCCGTAGATTCTGCCTGTGACGATGGGGTAGGATGTACTTCCGATACCTGCGATGCTGTTGTGGATTGCATCTTTACTCCGGTCGACTCCGCCTGTGATGACGGTATCGGATGCACACAGGACAGTTGTGATCATGTAAATGGTTGCAGCAATACTCCTGATGACAACCTCTGTGACGACGGTATCGGATGCACCCAAGATCAATGCAGTCTCCAAGAGGATTGCATGCATACTCCGGATCACAGTGCCTGCGATGATAGTATCGAATGTACGATCGATGCTTGTGACACATTGGTCGGTTGTGTATCTACACCCGATCACAGTGTCTGCAGCGATGGAGCCTTTTGCAACGGTGAAGAGGTCTGTGAGGAAAACACCGGATGCAAAGCGAGCCAAAAACCTTGCGGCCAAGGTCTTTGTGATGAAAGCAATCAGATATGTCTAGACGATGAGGGCGGAGTGCATGGAGGTGGTTGCGCTTGTCAAACCAAGCAATCCGATCTACCCCTGGCATCAATTCTTGCATTATTGGTTTTCAGTCTCACTTGGATTCGACGTCGTCACTTTTGAGAAAATCCGCCGGTTTGATTTCAAGCGTGTAAATTTTCCCTGAACGATATACCTGTACTCCAACCGAATCTTCAGGTGCCTGCGTCCCCATGCTGATTATAAACTCCTGGGGCGTATGGACAGGTTTTTTATCAACCGATAAAATAACGTCGGCCACACGGATACCGGCTCGTTCTGCCGGACTGTCGGCACGCACCTGGTTTACCAAAACGCCCATAACCCGTTCCAAGCCAAACGATTCCGCAAGCTTCGCATCCATGATCTGCACCCAACAACCCAACCACCATATACGCTTCATACCAAGACCTTGATCCACGGATTTGATCAAGCGCACTGCATGTTTGGAATCCACTGCAATGCCAATATCTTCATTTGATCCGGACGCGACATAATTGACCCCGATGACCTCACCCGATAGATTCAACAGCGGACCACCGTTGCTACCGGGATTGACCGCCGCATCTGTAACCAACCATCCATCAAAGGCATTCCTCGCTGAATCATGATAATAACCGCTCAATACACCCACCGTCATGGTGTGCTCCAATCCAAAAGGGTAACCAATCGCCGCCACCCAAGTACCGAGCAAGGTTCGCTCCGAGTCCCCAAAAACCAACCGCCGAAGTGAATGTTCGGCTGGGATCTTCAGCACCGCCAAATCCCATATTTCATCAAAACCAACCAGGTTCGCCGCCAATCGTCTGGAGTCTGAAAGCACAATCTCGATGCTTATGGCATCCCTGACAACACTATAGCAGGTGATCACATATCCCTTGGTATCAACGATAAACCCCGATCCCAAGCTGCGTATGACCGCCGCAACAGTCTTTCTTTTTCTACTTCGCAAGAGTCTTTCCGGAATCGGTAACCTGAAAGAAGCAGACACATTGACCACTGCTTGACTTGCAACTTGAAAAAGCTCTTCAAAATGAGGTCGACCCGCATGTACTCCACAACACCTTACATCCAGGGCGTCATCATCAATGGACGATTTCGAATCATCCCGGCAGCTCGCGCTCTGCAGGAGATATACAGCGGTCAAGACCGGCAAAAACCATCGCATTCGGTTTCAACACTCGGTTTTTCGGCTGGCCTCAACAAACCGCAATCTGAGATCGTACAAAATGTTGGTAAGCAATTTTCTTTCATCATCCGTCAGGTTGCCTTGGGTTTTCTTATCGAGCATATCCAACACATCAATCGTCTGTTTCGCAAGCTCAATGTTCACGCAAGGGTCTTCACCTTCCGGCACCCTTACCCCAAGTTGCTGCAACGCTGCGGTAGATAAAGACAAAACAAAGGCCGTAAAAGATACGCTCGATGGTTTGATACCCTTCTTTTTTTCTGGCTCGCTCAAAATACCTCGTCCTCTTCTTCCAAATTCCGGCCGGGCACCCTTCGACCACCCGGTGTCAGCGAGGTTTCAAAGTTGATGGACTCCGGGCTACAATCACCCAAC
>JBFFBT010000424.1:0-2475 GCA_041560255.1 Myxococcota bacterium
AGAGAATGGCTCGAACACTTAGCGCCTCACGACCCGAGCCGCTATCGGCATAACCGCACCGGGGAAGACAACGGCGACGCCCACCACAAACGTCAAATTATGGGCCGGGAGGTCGTGATCGCAATCACCCAAGGGAAGCTGGATCTGGGACCTTGGGAGCAAATTTTTTATGGTGAATTCGACGGCCGAAGAAACAAACGGGTACTGGTCAAAATCATCGGAGAGTAAAAACTCCTGCAAGGCCAGAAGCTCGAAAACATACACAACGGCACAGTCAAATCTACAGGTGCGCTCCCCTATTACAAAAATGATGTTTGCGACCCAGGCCGATTTGCATTCCTATTTCCGGCCCCGGCCGGCAGGTTTACATCTGAACCACCAGATGGTCCACATCAGCAAGGCTGTTGGAATCCACCAAAAACGAATGTAAAGATATCCTAAAAATATGAGCCAACCCATACATCCTGGAGAAGAGTCCGTACAGTCATTCGGCTCCAAATGATCTTCCCAAGATCCAACCAAGGCAAGAGAGAAAAACCAAACGATACCGATGAAAATCACGACAATGACGGACAACAACAATTTGGAAGAAAATCTTTTTGATATTAGAATTTTGAAAAACACCGAGGATCTTTCCTATGCTGTTCCCATCTTTACAGCCACCGAACATTCTTATATCATCCTACCGCTCAAATCCAAAACCATACATGCCTTTGCGAAAAAACGACGTTTTGAAAAAACCGTAAGATCGATTGCATTGCATACATTCGTCTCGCTATACGCACCGGAATTTATGCTTATGCAATGCAATAGGTGGCTACATGAGAATTTTCAATATGCGGGGACACTCTTGTCCAAAATAAAATGGTCATTCATCTGGAAACACCTGTCATTATTCCTGCGAAAGCAGGAATCTAGTACTCGGCCAACCTCGATTCCCGCCTGCGCGGAAACGACCAAATTGTCCAATCATTTCAGACATACACTCTCTGATAGTTGGATGTATTGGACACTCGTGATGCGGGGATTTGAAAAGGTATCGGTTTATGGTCGCCGACCACCGCAGGGTCCTAAATCTTTCCAAACCGCCCATGCACCTCCCGTCCCTGGCTCGTCGCCCATTGTCCACCATTTGGCTTCCCACTCATGTTGATTGTGCGACACCCTGTCTCCGGCCCAATACGTCTCGGCCGGATTCCAAGGTGGATTGACGCACTCGTTGGTTGATGCAACAAATGTTGCCGATACCAATTTGTCTGCGTCCATGACAACCGTGATGGGATTATCACTCCCATTGACGCTTCCAGACCAAGATACGAACTTCCAACCGGTGCCAGGCTTGGCGCTCAGGGTAACCCTGGTCCCTTTATCATACCTTCCTCCGGGCGGATCCAAGGTCACTTGTCCCTGACCTTCGATGTTGACCGTCAACTCATGTTGAAGTGCGGGTGTATCGTCGTAGGCAGCAACCAAATCAACATTGGTATACTGCCTATATCCATAGAGACTGATATAGGTTTTTCCCGCCTTCGGCGATGCAAACTCGCATTGTTCCTGGTTGCCGTTTTTATAGGGACGGCAATCATGCAGACTCAAGGTCGGTCTTGCGCCAAAGCGAACGTACAAATCAGCATCACCGCTGCCGCCCGATATCTTGATAATCAAATTGGATGCATCCACAGGTATTTGAATAAAGAAATGACTCCACTTTTGCGCGTCACCGGACACAACCACACTTTGAGCGTTGTGTAATTCTTGTTCACCCGGTGTGGGTGTGGGTGTGGGTGTGGGTGTCGGTGTGGGTGTCGGTGTGGGTGTCGGCGTGGGTGTCGGCGTGGGTGTCGGCGTGGGTGTCGGCGTGGGTGTCGGCGTGGGTGTCGGTGTGGGTGTCGGTGTCGGCGTGGGTGTCGGCGTGGGTGTCGGTTGGTTGTTCTCTTCTCTACTGGATGCCTTACCGTTCAACACCCAGTGTCTTGGTCCACCCGCGAAACATAACTTCATCATGCCCTGCATGGTATAGCTGCCCTGAGGGGGGATGGTCTTCCAGCCTGGACCTGTGATCTCGTAACGATCATACTCATCGTGACCGATTAGTTTTCTAAAAGTACATCCCCAAACCGAGGTCAATGTCGTGGTTTTGGGAAGCGACAGCTCATATTTCCAACCCGCCGGAATTTCCTGGGCGCCATGGTTGGTAAGTATCATATTGAAAGTATAGTTGGGATGATCGTAGGTACCGCCGAACGTGATCTCGAAATCCACAACTTCCGCCGGGGGTACAAAGCTGGATATGTCATCGTTCGCAGGTCCGGCATGTGAAAACATGCCGTGCGCCAAGGACGTGAGCGTAGATCCCATATAGTATTCACCGTTGGCTTTTTTCTCATAATCTCCAGCCAACTCCCAAATCATAACCCCTCCGATCCCCTTGTCGATGACATACTGAACCTTGTGACTCAAGGATTCCTCATCTTC
>JBFFBT010000425.1:0-2455 GCA_041560255.1 Myxococcota bacterium
AGTCATTGACATTATCATCAATATAAGACATTCTACTTTCCATGGATAATTCAAAGAATACCGTCATCGAAACACTCCGGCATCACGGGGACGAACCACATCTTCTCCGAGAGGTCTTTCGCACCTACCAGGTACTGATGGACTGCTTCTCACGAAAAACAGGCATGCCTCCGTCAAGGTTCGCACTGATGAGACTCTTGATGCTTACCAATGAAAATGTCGGTATCATGGACCTATCTCGCCAACTTGGCGTCAACGCGGCCGCAGTCACACGTCAGGTGCAAGATATGGAACGCGACGGACTCATCAGCCGCCGCGCAAGCACTAGGGACGGCCGGCGTAATTATGTCAGGTTGTCACCAAAGGGTCGCAGGTTATTCGAGAAAGTCCACGAACGTACGCACGAGATTGAACAGTCGTTTTCGTCGGTCCTCGCCGTTGAGGAAATGCGGAGCGCGGCGATGGTTCTCACGAAGCTGCGCACCTTCGTCGAAAACCTCCGCTAAGCCAGTCTCCGTCGCAAAACATCCGTTTTGCTATGGAGACCAGAATCAAATTTAATGAAATACAGCAGGTTACAATTTCCTGGTTTTCAAAAAACGGACTTTTGATACAAGAACTCGGCTATAGGAGAAGGATGTGATGAAATCCCAACAAAAAGTAGACAACGACATCTACCGGCGCCTGGGCCATACGTGGTGGGACGACGAAGGTGAGTTTAGCTCGCTCCGCTTCTGGATAAATCCAGTCAGGTTTGAATATTTCGTGCGGGTGCTTGAGCGGGAGAAGGTGCTCAAACGCAAGCAGAGGAAACTTCTGGATGTCGGGTGCGGCGGCGGGCTCATCGCAGAACAGTTTGCGCGCGTTGGATTTGAGGTAACCGGTATCGATCCGGCCCGAGAGACCATCGATGCGGCCCGAGCGCATGCGTCCGCAGCAGGATTGTGCATCGAGTACCAAACCGGCTCCGGCGAGCATTTGCCTTTCCCTAAAGGCTCTTTCGACCTCGTCGCTTGCTGCGATGTCCTCGAGCACGTCGATGATGTCGATTGCGTGATCGGTGAGATCGCGCGGGTGCTCAGGCCAGGCGGCCTATTCTTCTACGACACCATCAATCGAACCTTCATAAGCAAGATTGGGGTCATCAAGGTCATGCAGGATTGGCGGTTTACGGCCTATGTTGCGCCAAACACGCATATCTGGGAGAAATTCATCAAACCTGAGGAGTTGGTCGCTCTCTTCAAACGACATGGACTCGAGCAGCGAGACATGCGTGGAATCTCGCCTCGGTGCAATCCCATCTCAATCCTGCTCGACCTCCACCGGCGCGTGCGGGGAAGACTCACTTTCAAAGATCTGGGTCGACGACTCAACTTTCAAGAAAGCGACCACCTTGAAGCTTCCTATATGGGGTATGCCACAAGACGACTTGTCCGATCGTCTTCAGCGACACATACGACCTCGGCTGGTGTTCAATCTACAGGAAAGAAATGAAGGTCCACCATGCAGCGACGCAACTTACATCTGCTCCAAAATTGGATTTTCTTGGTGATATCGCTCACGACCTTCTCGACGGGGCTCGTGCTCTTCATCTGTTTCCACATAGGCCAGGGTGCGTTTAATTCCACCGCTCTGGGAGCGGGCAGGCTCTTCTGGCTGAACGTGCATCGGATTTCGGCTCTTGTCGTAGTAGCCGTCGTGGTGATTCATCTGGATCGCCATTGGCGAGTGTTCCGCAGCAGGCTCACGAACATTTTCACGAGAAGGCGGAAAAAGCCCATCAACTCGGAGGTGGTCATGTACATCGTTTTTTTCGTCTCTACGTTGACCGCGTTCGTTGCTTGGTTGGTTTTAGAGGGATCGTCTCCGTTGTTTGGGCCGGCAGTCATCGGGCGTGTCGGCGCCACAAGACATCCCTGGATCGATACTCACAATCTCGTCTCCCTCGTGTCGCTGGTGCTCATCGTGCACCACATCTGGCATCGCTGGCGACTCATGCTTCGTCGTAGACGTCCGGTTGTGTCCGTTCGGAAGGCCGTGCGATCAGGGAGTCTGCGTAACAAATCATTTTATTGAAAAGGACGCTGTTTCGATACAAAAAAGCCTCGCGCCGGCGTTGCTCGAAGATAGGAGACCGATCACCCTCTCGGGACTATTGGGCCGGGCGCTGCCCGACTTCCCCTTCAAACCGGAAAGTTATTTTTCTTATCCCCGGTGGTTGTTTGCAGGCTCGGTGCTGTTTGTCGTTCTTTTCTGTGTCGTGGGCGCGGTGTTTCCCGCCGACCGGGCGGCCCGTTTGGATCCGTCCTCGACCTTGACCGGAAGATAGACTCGCCAGTTGCATAAAATGCCGTCATCCTGGATAGATTCTATCCAGGATCCATTGTTAAAATTATAGATTCCGGCTTAAAGCTTGCCAGAATGACATTGTTTCCAATAGCCACAAAAAGTGAAA
>JBFFBT010000426.1:0-2420 GCA_041560255.1 Myxococcota bacterium
GACTGGATGCCTGCTTCCGCAGGCATGACGTAGGTGCTTGCGAATTTATGCATCTACATCCAGCGATTTCTCATACATAGCTTACGGTTGAATTCTAGGCAGTTAAGCTGAACTCTACTAGTGACAATGAATTAAGTCTGAGACGTATCGGGCTCAATAGCGGTAGTGCTCCGGCTTGAACGGTCCCTCGGACGCTACACCGATGTACTTGGCTTGCTCGGGCGTCAGAGTAGTGAGTATGGCTCCCAAATGATCCAGATGCAACCGGGCCACTTCCTCGTCCAGCTTTTTCGGCAGCATATACACTCCCAAATCGTGCTTTTTCTCCGCCAGTGCAATCTGGGCCAGGCATTGGTTGGTGAAAGAGTTTGACATGACAAAGCTTGGATGTCCGGTGGCGCAGCCCAAGTTCACCAAACGGCCCTCCGCCAGCAGATACATCGAACGTCCGTCTTCGAAAGTAAACTTATCCAACTGCGGCTTGATGGTTGTGCGTTTGATCCCCGGCATTCGGTACAGACCATCAACATCGATCTCGGAGTCGAAATGGCCGATATTGCACACAATGGCCTGATCCTTCATCTTGGACATGTGCCCGGCGGTAATCACCCCAAAATTTCCGGTGGCAGTGACGAAGATATCGATGTCCGACAACACATCTTCTACTCGGACAACCCGATATCCCTCCATGGCGGCCTGCAATGCGCAGATGGGATCGATTTCCGTAATGCTCACATTGGCACCGAAGCCCCGCATGGACTGGGCGCATCCTTTTCCCACGTCGCCATATCCACAAACTAAAACTTTCTTTCCCGCCACCATGACGTCGGTGGCGCGTTTGATGCCGTCGGCCAAAGATTCCCTGCAACCATACAGGTTGTCAAATTTGGATTTAGTCACCGAATCATTCACGTTGAAAGCCGGAAACAACAGGCTGCCTTCCTCGAGGCGTTGATAAAGTCGATGCACCCCGGTGGTGGTCTCTTCGCTCACACCCCGTATTGCGGGAACCATTTGGCGCCATAGGTTGGGCTCACGAAGAACCATCTGGTGCAACAGCTTGCGCAGGCATTTTTCGTCCTGGCTGGAGGCTGTAATCTCGGGCAAAACGTTGTTTTTCTCGAAATGCTGCTCCAGCGCATAACCCAGGTGTATCATCATGGTGGCATCACCGCCATCATCGACAATCAAGGTCGGCCCCATACCCCCATCAAACACCAATGCTTGCAGTGTGCACCACCAGTATTCGTCCAGAGTCTCGCCCTTCCAGGCAAACACAGGAACACCGGCCGCTGCAATGGCCGCGGCGGCATGATCCTGGGTGGAAAAAATATTACACGAAGCCCATCGAACCTCCGCTCCCAGCTCAACCAAAGTCTCGATCAAAACCGCCGTCTGAATGGTCATATGCAGCGATCCTGTAACTCTATGACCGGCCAGCGGTTTTTGAGGTCCATACTTCTTGCGTACCGCCATTAATCCAGGCATCTCCTTTTCGGCCATCTCAATCTCACTTCGACCCCAAGCGGCCAATCCGATATCACACACTTGGTAATCCGGCCGATCCGATATGGAAGGATCCGATACGCTTTTTTTGTTTTGCAACGTCGATACCGTTGCTGACATTATCCACCTCCTTGGTTTACTACCCCTGCAATCGTCACGATTACGACAGCATGAGGCATATCTTTTATTTCCCGACTGGTTCGCACTTCAAAACCAGCCTGGCTCAAAAACCTCTCCAACTCTTCAGGTGTAAATCCCAACCACAAATCCGCATAGCTCTCGCGCATCCATTCCCGGTTGTGGCGGGCCAGATCACAAATCACGAGTTTTCCGTGCGCAGACAGTACACGGCGGACCTCGACCAGAGCCGCCTGGGGATCAGCCACGTGGTGCAAAACCATATTCATCAAAGCCGCCTGTGCCTCCCCGTTTGCAAGCGGCAAGTGTTCGAGGCTGCCCAAACGAAGCTCGATTTTTTTGCTTTGGCCCTCCTGTCCCGAAAAGCCCGAAGAAAAAATCCGCCCGGCCTCATCCAACATGGCGGCCGAGCTGTCCACCCCGATGACATGCTGGGATTTTTTTAAAAGCGCGCCAAGCAACATTCCGGTACCACAACCCAGATCCGCAACGACCGGGACCTCACCGATACAATCCACCAAAATATTCGCAAGCGCGTCGTTTTGACCCAACTCACACCGCATCCGGGACCAATCGGATGCAATCCTGTCATGAAACAACGTTGATTTTCTACGCCGTGTATCCAGGCACATCAACCGGCCCGTCTCATCTACTTCTGCATACCTCAAAAGAGAAGCATTTCTCTCCAACCGCTCCAATTGAAAAACTACCTCCCGATCTTCGGAATGCATATTGGCTTCATAATACGCCCAGGTGCCCTGCCTCTGCACAACTGC
>JBFFBT010000427.1:0-2408 GCA_041560255.1 Myxococcota bacterium
GATTCCGGGCGGATAAGGCACCAGCATGACCGCAGCGATACGCGGTCGAGTAACCGGATCGATGGCGTCGATACGAACCAACTCAACGTTGTCCTCTACCACCTGCCGATAAGCCACACTGGGGGTGCATTCTCCATGTCTGGGAATGGTATCATAGGCTCTTCTCATTTTTCCCAAAAGATCATGATCTTTGATGTAGGTATGCATATCCCGACAATGCTCTTGCAGGCCCTTTTTCGCGTATTTTTGGGGATACCGCTCGACCAGGGTCGGAAATATCTCTCTAAGCGGCGCATCCCGGTCATAAGCTTCTTTAAATCTGAAAAGCTCCGCGACCAACGTGCCCTGCTTGCCCTTGGTGGTCCCCAGTGAGTTGAGCAACAGCCAGGAGTAATAGTCGGTTTTTTCACATACGACACCTTGATTGATGAGGTAATTGGTGACAATCGAAGCCGGAATGCCGCGACGTTGATCGTAGTTGCCATTGACGTCGACCCCGGGACACATGAAGGTCAACTTGATGGGATCCAACATGGTATAGGTATCCGGCAGATTTTTAAATCCGTGCCACTCCGCGTCTTTTTCGATCAACCACTTTTGTTGATTTTCCATCAGCTCCTGGGTGGGTGTGTCGACGATGCCGGGCGGTTGCCACATATCGAAAAACCAGTCTCCGTCATCCGACTCCATTTTTATGCGTACGATCTTCTTTCGAAGCTCGATGGCTTCTTCGATGATATCCGACCAGGCCGTCCGACCGTTATCCTGCATCATCTTGGTAGCAACATCGAGTGACGCCACCATGTTGTACTGCGGAGAGGTGGATCCGTGCATCATATACGATTCGTTAAATCTATCGTGAAATCTCTTGGTTTCATCGGGCGATTGAAGCACGTCTTGGGTAAGCCTGACATGAATCATAGACGCTTGTGAAAACGCGGTAAGCAGTTTGTGCGTAGATTGGGTACTAAACACCAATTTTTCCCCAGGCGGCAAATCCATGCCAAAATGATCTTGGTAGAGCGGATGAAACTTCGCATAGGCATACCAGGCCTCGTCGAAATGCAGAGTATGTACATGACGGAGCTGCGTTTTGACGTAGTTGATATCATAGCAAATGCCGTCATAGGTCGAGTTGGTTAAAGCCGACATCTTATAGTTGATATTTTGGGAGATTTTTGAAAAGTCCACCGGACCGATGATGCCCAGGCCGTTTCGAATCGGAATCATGTAGTGTGGATCGGCCGAGGTGATGACCATGGCGTAATTGAGCGACTTGTGACAATTTCTATCCACCAAAGCACTCTCGCCGGGAGACACCTGACTGCGCCAGACGATTTGATTGGCCGTGGAAGTGCCGTTGAGCACATAATAGGTTTTATCGGCCCCAAAAGCCTCAGCCGAATTTTGTTCGGCTTGACCGGTTACACCGGTGTGGTCCAAGAGGGATCCCAGCTCGGGCACCGAAATGGACAAATCGGCCCGTAATACGTCTTCTCCGAAAAATTTATGAAACGCCGTTCCGGCCGGACTGGTCAAAAATCCCTGACCGCCCATATGTCCCGGGGTGTGCCACGCATATTTGTATTCGTTTACATAGTCGACGAGCTCGCCGAAAAATACCGGCAGAACCTCTTTCTGATATGCTAACACATGTTGCTCTATGCGTCCGGAGAGAAATTCCGCCGTGTCCGTCAATTTCCAGATCACACCATCGATTTTCCCCAATACCTCATCGGGAAGATCTTCGATGGAGCCCCTGGTGGTGAGCAGCAAGATGGGTATGTTTCGATTTCTTTCCCGGATGTAGTGCACCATGACCAGAGCATACTTGTCCGGCATAGTGTTTCTGCGTACTTTTTGAAAATACATCTCATTTTTTCCATGCAACCTTCCGGGTTGTCCCAGGTCCCAGTCAAGCACGATAGTACCTAGATCTTGACGGGAGCCTACGACTTGATACGCGTCACTGTAGGCCTGTGACAAAATGACCGAACATCCCTGTTGCTCGACGAGACGCTCGACGACTTGCCTCGACCACCTGCCCTGATCGTTCGACATCTCAAGCTGATCAGAAATCCATAAAACCGGCCATATTTTCTTATCGATCTTTCTCACACAACACCCCCTATTGTATTGGTTGTCGATATATCATGCCCTCGCTCCGGCTTATAAACCCCCATTGCCGCGATTCGTGATTGTGTCCAAATCGAAAGCCACAAATATACTAACTCCTTCCGAGAAAAGCAAAGCTCTTGCCGAGGACCGCCAGCCGTGATCCGTTTTCTTTAAGAAACAAGGGGTTATTATAGGTCAAGCAAGTATTCAACGAATTATAGCTGTTAGAGACGTTCTTCGAGCATACCATAGCCTGCACTATAGATAGTCAAAGATCAATTCAAACAGCC
>JBFFBT010000428.1:0-2376 GCA_041560255.1 Myxococcota bacterium
AACGATTGTGGATGGGTTTTCGACGTACGAGTTTTTCTTTTGGAGCGACAAACTGCCCGAAGGTAAGCGGTTGGATTTTTTTCATGCCTCAACCGCGCGTCAGTTTTTGACGTGGCTTACCCGCGATCCGTTCAATATGGGGTTTTTTCGGGATATACTCACCCACGATACAGTATTGGGCGGATTTGAACTGTATAGGCTTACGGATTGGGAGGTGTTGGAGCGCGTGGCCGAGCTGCTTGCGGGTGGACGAGTTGGAAAAGGCGGAAGAAAACTGGGTGCAGCTTCGGTTTCCCAAGCCCCCCGCGGGGAAAAAACTCAATTTGATCCATGATACCAAAGAGGATGATGAGGGTAACTATCTTTTCGAGTGCGTGGATTTGGAAGAGTTGTTGCCGTTTGACATCGAGGAGGACTGAGCATGCGAAAAAAATCGATCGTTGTCGTCATGAGCTTATTGTTGCCCGGGTTGTTGGGAAGTGAAAGCTGCAAGCAAAACCCGGTAGGATCCGACGGGGATAACCGGAGCGTATCCCAAGCCAAGCGTCCATGGGAAAAGCCGCCCAAGGTATACCCATTGGAAGTATACGGGGATCCAAAAATTTTCGATATGCCCAGGTTGCAGTTTGTATGGAAGTCAAGTGAAGAGGAAAAATGGGGTATCTGGAGCATCAAAGTCGACGGCACCGATCTGAGGCGGGTGTTGCCCAACGGGCTTTTATACACAAACGGACACTCCGTAAGCGCGACCCCGGTGCGCTCTCCGGATAACCGCTACCTGATTGTAAGCATGTTTTCCGACGGGCCGATCTTGAAAGAGCTGTTCGATCTCAAAACCAAGACGGTAAAGACCATCGCGACCGGGGGGTTCAAACCCAACTTTCAGTGGACCCCGGACGGCAAGCGGATCATCTTCGTGCTGGACGGCTGGATCAAGGAGTACAACCTGGAGACCGGAAAGCTCACCGGACGTAACATGATGCGGGGCAAGGGGTTTTATCTCACCAAGGACGGCAAGAAGTTTTATGCGGTGACCTCGAAGGGATTCGATGTCTATAGCTTTCAGGGCAAGCTGTTGAAGTCCGTCGAGTTTACAAAAGGAATTTCTCATCTCGATCATACAGTATCTTTGGACGGCAAATTTCTGCTATATTACCGTTATCCCAAAACCTATATCGTCAACACCAATGCTCCAAAAGAACCCATTTTTGTGGATCAAGATAAGTGGAGCTACAAAAATTCTGTTTTTGATCCGGGCAACGAGTACTTCTACTATGCACCCGGCACAGTCGAAAAGGTCAACATCCAAACAAAAGAAAAAGAGATTGTTTTTGACGGAGACAGCGATTATTCCGCATTCGATCTCACTCTTATCAACTATTAGGAAGAAACCATGACGATGAAAGAAAGATGGAACCACGCCATACGCATCACGACCCTGTTTTTGTTCAGCGGTCACATCATACCCGAAAAGGACGAGCAGCAATCGGGCAAAAAACCCAAAAGACCGGTCTACAACAACCTGGACCCGGTAGCCGATCAGATCGTGTTCGCTTCGGGTCCCAACGAAAACCTCAAGACCTATATGGCGTTTCGGACCAACGCCTGGGGACAGATGTATCGGTTGCGACCGGATTTTACCAACTCGAACAAAGCCCCGAGGCGGCCGATCAAGGAACATTATATCGCGGATACCGGCAACCAGCCGGTCAAACGGATCGGCGCCAAGCTCGCGCTGGTGCTGCCTCCCAAAAACCTCGTCATGTACTGCCGGGCCGCCAAAGACGAGGATTGGATACAAAGCTTGTCCGGGTGTCTCGAGGGTCTGGACGGAGTGGAGCTGGTATCCCAGTGGGTGACCAAGGCCAACCTGAGACAGCCTCATCCCAAACCCCGAGAAGAGGGCGTTGTGGATTTCGACAAGGCCTACCGCGAGTGGTACCACCGCAAAAGCGATACCGAGCGGTTTCATGCCTTTGTGATGCCCAAGACCCGCGGGATCGTGTTGATGTTTTCTGACGAAAACTATATGGATGCACCGATAGAGATATGGCCTCCGGGAAAGTCGCAGGATCATGACGAGCCGATTCGATCTCGTGCACGCATACACGAAGGCACGGTGTATGCGGCCGTTTTCGGCACGCCCGAGCAACTGCCGTTGCCCGGGGAAAGATCGTCGGACGAGAAAGACAAGCTCAACCTGTATACCATCAAGGTATCCCTGCCCAAGAAGTGTCCGGACAGCCTGCTGCGCAACCGGCGGATGATGAAAGAGAAATGCTATTCTCTCAAAGAGCATATCCGTTTCGGGATTCGTAATCCGGCCGGTGAGTACGACGTGGTCAACGCCGATCCGATCTCGCTCGAAGAGAGCAT
>JBFFBT010000429.1:0-2368 GCA_041560255.1 Myxococcota bacterium
CGACGGGTGTGTTTTTACTGTCAGTTGTCGGAGGGCTCATCTGTGTATTTTTGGGATGCTCCGGAGGCGGAGGAGGTCTATCACCTACCGCAGTCATCGATGCGCAGTCTGTATCGCAAGCGCTTTCTGATATACAAACCACGGTACCGGAGTGTACCTCCAACGCGCCGGTATATCATAATGGCGGCGCGCCTGTCATGAATGCGTTGCGAGCCATGCTTCCAGCCGATGCGGTGTCGACTTCCTTTTCCATCCAGGGAGAGGGCACCTACAACGGAAACTGTGCCGGTTTGCCGGGATCACTCGTTATTTCACAAATGTCGCACGAAAAAGGTGTAACCGAGTTATCCATTGCCTTCAGCAATTATTGCACCCAGAGCCTTTCCGGCGAAAAGGCCGTCATCAACGGCAACGCAACCTATATCGAGCACGGTAAACCATCGGACGCCGGCCCGATCGTGAGCAAACAAACCGGAGAGACGGACTCCGCAGGTCTGCAACTCATCAGATACGCTTCCGACGGAGTGACGAAGACCACGGACAAGACCATTGTGATGAAGGACTATACCCTGATATACGGAACACCGTACAATTACTTCTTTGGACGCAATCCGCCGACCGAGCAGGCTCCAAACACAGCCAAAATCGAAAAGCTTGTCATCCAGGACAATTTATCCGATATCGATACCAAGCTGGTCGATATTTCGAGCAGCGTGTATGAAACCCTACCTGGAAATGAGCAGACCAACCGGGTAATCTCCATTTCCAGCGCAGGAGTTAGTATCGGAGACAGTGGTTCGGCCATCGTCAAAACAGCGGAAAATACACCCCTGATCGTCGACGCTGATCACAATGTCATCTCCGGCTCGGTCGTCATGACCGGGTCCTCGGGCACGGCGACCTTTACAGTCAATGGACTCAATACGTCCACGGTCGAGGTCAACGGTGTGCCGCTTGTGGCGGGCACGGCGTTGGATTGCGGTAAGTTTGTATTTGACGATTTCTTTTATGGAAAATGAAACTCCTGGTTTGCCTAATCCTGGTGTCCGCTCTATCGACGGGCGGCTGTACAACTCGTACATCACCAACCGATCCGCACAATTTCGAACCTATCGTGCGGCAAAATATGGTGGTGTACATCATTGTAGACGGCTTGAGGCTCGATTCATTTCTCAGGGCCATGGAGCCGACCTCGGGACCAAATCCCGAGGCGCTGTTTGAGGTTTTCGGACGGCGTCTCGACAAGTCACAAGTAGTCATCAACAACCACTCCACATTTCCTTCGGTCACGTTTGCCGCGAACGCAAGCCTGATAACCGGTCAACCCGTATCAGTGCATGGTGTTGCGGGCAACGAGTTTTTACACCGGGATACCGGAACTTTCATCAACTTCGTATCTTCTGCGGACCTGGCGAATGTCTTTCGCCGCGGACGCGCGGACGCCGCGATCGGTGGTCGGACCATCTATCACGAGCTTCCGGGTCAAAGTTTGGTATCATTTCATTTTTTCGGTTCGGGCGCCGAGTGGATCAAGCCCGACAAGACGGACGTCGTACACTACACCACCGATCCCGCTCAATACGATTACCTGGCTGCCGGCCGTTTATTGGGAAGGCTTCGTTTGATTCACTCGCAAAACCGACCCATGCCTCGCGTCGTTACGCTTTATTGGCCCGGTTTGGACGAATTGACCCATCGACAAGGAGAGACGGTGCAGGTCGATTATGTGCGCAAGGCACTCAACGACAATTTTCAAGCGTTGCTCGACGGTCCGAAAGGCGCCCGAGGTGGTGGCCTGCGCAGCCTGGCCCACGGTCTTTCGCCCTATACGTTCGTCTTGGTGTCAGATCATGGATTCTCCGACATCCGGCGTTGGGTCGCGCCACAGGAAATAGAGAAAATTTTGGACGCCGCGCTCGTTTCCCTGCCCGAGTTTGAAGGGATAGCACCAAAGTCGCTGTCCGAGTACTACCAAGTATCGTCCAACAGCGGTATGCTGCATGTGTATGTCCGCCTGCCTGGTACGACCTGGAAGGATCGTACATCGCGTAGCGAACGAGGACGCCGGGTTTTAGAAAAACTGGCGCGGGCCTTGCGTCATTCTGCCCGGCTGCAGGGAAAAATCGATTTGGTTTTTGCCGCCTGCGGTCAAGAAGGCAAGCTTCGTTACATACCAAAAGGCGCAACGGCCCCACAAGCCATCTCGTTTTTTCTACATAGCGATAAAGCAGCATTCGCGCGAAGCAGGAAAGATTATTACGGAGCCAAAACCGCGATCGAATCCCTGGGGGACGCGGGAGGCGATATCGTATTGACCGCCGACTACAACAGCGGGCATGCATTTTTATGCACTGGATATCCGGTGAGC
>JBFFBT010000430.1:0-2360 GCA_041560255.1 Myxococcota bacterium
CCGAAGTTTCGAATCCCAATGTTTTTTTCACCCCGACCACATGGTACCCGTCGAAAAGATACAAGTAGGTTTGTTGAATAGAATTGTAAAAATATGATATAAAAGGACTTCTTTTGAAAATCGGCTGGTTTTTATAGGAGGCTTTTTGAAAAATGATGGCACGAGACGCAGCGTTACAGATGATGGAAGCCAAAATACAAAATATCAATCTTCGCCGCCACATGTTGGCTAGCGAGGCAATCATGCAGAAGCTGGCTCAAAAATTTGGCGAAAATCCCGAAAAATGGGGCTTGGTTGGTTTGTTGCATGACATCGATTTGGAGGAGATCGAACAAGATATGAGCCGGCATGCCGCAGTAGCAGCCCAATGGTTGGAATCTGATTTGCCCACAGACGCGTTGGATGCGATTCGCAAGCACAATGCCGAGGGGCTTGGATTGCAGCGCCAAACCAAGTTGGATCACGCATTGGCTTGTGCAGAATCCCTGACCGGATTGGTGGTCGCCGCATGCCTTGTATTGCCGAGCAAGAAGATTGAGGATCTCAAGGCAAAGAGTGTGAGGAAAAGAATGAAGGAGCCTCGTTTTGCCGCTGGTGTAAACCGTGATATTGTTATGGAATGTGAGAAAATCGGTTTGGAGCTGACTGAATTTATCGAGATAGGAATCGAAGCAATGCAAAAAATCGATTTCCAGCTGGGATTATGATCTTCTGGTTTTGGCATCCGTGATAAAAATAGAGTAAAATAGTCGATATACGCACTAAGGAGTAGTACAGGCTAGAGGATCAATATCGTAGTGTGAAGCTTGGTTGATTACGTCCTGCGCAGATGGTGGAGATTGTTTGTTCGGAAGGAAGGTGCTGTATGGACGCAGAACACAAAGCTCTCGTCATCATAGATATGCTCAATGATTACGTTTTGGAAGGATCTCCCGTGGAAGTCCCGAACGCCGGGGGTATAATCGCCAATATTTCGGGAGAAATCCGTTATGCTCGGGACAGAAACCGTCCAATCATCTATGTTTGTGACAGTCATCAAGATCAAGATCCGGAGTTTGAAAGCTGGCCCAAGCATGCCGTCAAGCATACCCCCGGGGCCAGGATCGTAGAACCGCTCGAGCCTCTACCCGGCGATCACCTCATTGAGAAGGTCGGCTACTCAGGATTTTTTAGAACGGATTTGGAGTTGTTGTTGGATCGGTTGGATATTGATGAAATCCTGCTTTGTGGTGTGCTTACGAATGTCGGGATCTTGTATACGGCCGTAGATGCCATGCAAAGGGGTTTGCGGGTGATAGTGCCCGAGACTTGCGTGGCGGCTCTGGATGCGTACTCGCATGCATTCGCATTGAAACAAATCAAGTCTCTGCCACATCTGTTTGCCGGTTGAGCATATGCGGATGGTCGGTCGGGGTGTGTGTTTTTCAAGACCTTTCGAGATATCGGTTGGTGAAATACTCGTCGGGGATATCGCGGCGAAGCTGGATTTTTTCGGTTTTTATCTCGGACCAGCGCTGATTTTGCCGGTTTGTGATTTTCATATGCATAGGCCGGAAACGATGTTTTTGGGGATCGATCTCTTTGATTTCCAAAACTTCCAATTCTTTATGCAGCTCACCATCCAAATCATAGTACAGCGCCCTTCGGATTGTGAAATCCGATTTGCTGATATACGAGATCTTTTTTGAAAATCCGTTTTCATCGGCGATCTCTTCGTTGTTGGGAATGGACTCAATCACCCAGCATTCTACTCCGGATACCTTTTCGAGCTTTTGCATCGTATGGCGGAAATCCTCCACTCGGGGAGGCGTAAGATCGGCGTAGCTGAACTCGGAGCCCATGAAGCTCTTGGCCTTTTCGGTGGCGACAATCCGTCTTGTTTTTCTAAGCGCCGGCATGTACAGCCACATGTCATCGGTTTTGTTTTCATAGTCGTATGTCAAAAACCCAGTACCTTTAACATCCGGGGGTGCAACGAAACGTATCAGCCTTTTTTCAGTCTCCCCGTTATCGTAGAGTTTGCTGATGGTGGCGGTTTTTCTTTCCCTCTTTTGGCCTTTGGCGTTGTAAATATTTAAAGTCGCCAGCGCCTCGGCGCCATCCAGCTTGATGGTTTTAAAAGATTTTTCCATGATCTCTTTCGGTGAGAGCTCGGCGGAAGATGCGATGAGCGCATACCACATCATACTGAAAAACAGAAAGAAAACGGCGGATTTTTTCATACCTGCCTCCTTGTTTTTTTACGAGACGTTGGATTGGGAGTCGGGCTCCAAAAACCTCGGTTTGAGCATCAGACAGACGGCCGGCAACAAACCCAAGGCTCCAAGTAGACACGATCCGATAGAAACCGTGACCAGGAA
>JBFFBT010000431.1:0-2316 GCA_041560255.1 Myxococcota bacterium
ATGTCGAAATAAAAAAATTGGAGATGGCCCACACCGCCGGAAAGTAGAGCCCTCCTCGAAAACCCTGCCGGGAAACTGAAATCCCATTAATCTTTGTATCAACACACATGGATATAAAAAAATATTTGTATGCGATCGGTTTTTTGGTTGATACAATATGATATCTAATATATTAGATATCATAAAAACTTGTAAGGGGAGTGGATGTGGTTGCCCACTTTGGAGAAATTGTTTTTGTAAAACGTTTGGTTGTCAGTCGACGATGTCGCTCGCCGCCTGTGTGTCGAAAGTCCAGAGCGAGAAATCGACGTGTTGCGTTTGTATCTCTTCTACAGGCTGCAACTATTAAGAACGAATTGCTTCATGCGCAACATAACTGATCTCGGATCAAGAGATCGTAAACCTGGAGGGTTTGGAAATGAAGCGTTTTGTAGTTTGTGTATCGGCAGTTGTTTGGGTCGGAATCATAGCCTCATGTGGCGAGCCTGCCAGTGAGTTGGATGTCATTGTCCCAGACGTGGATTACTCGGATCTAGAGCCTGGAGAGCTCGTGCCGAATCAGTATAATATTGTTCTAAGACCTGGCTATGCCAGAAATTTGAGCGCAACCGGCAGATACCAATATGGACCCAGTGTGCGTAGTGTGGCTGAAAGCTTGGTCGGAACATACAACAATGCGAATATCGTCGGTATCTACGAGCATGCCCTAGAAGGTTTTACTTTACGCATGCATGCGACTGATGCCCAAGCGCTTCGATATAACCCCATGATACTCTCCATCGATCAGGATAGGATGGTAAGGTTGAACGGCACCCAAAACAATCCGCCCAGTTGGAGAATCGATCGGGTTGATCAAGAAAACCTCCCGCTTTCTAAAAGTTATTCCTACAACACCACCGCTTCGAACGTTCATGCCTATGTTATGGATACCGGTCTCAATGCGAGTCACAATGATTTTCAAGGTAGGGTAGGAGATGGATTTGATGCGGTCGGTGACGGCGGAGGCACAACCGACAATCATGGCCATGGTACCCACACCGCAGGGACCGTGGGAGGCGCTACTTTTGGTATAGCCAAAGGTGTTATCATTCATCCCGTGCAGGTGTTGGATTCTCAGGGTTCGGCTCCATGGTCTGTCATTATTAAATGCTTGTAATGAAATACCCGGAAGCCATCCTGACATCATTACGGTTGCGGCATCGACTTCTACAGACAGCAAAGCCAGTTTTTCCAATTGGGGCAGCTGCGTGGATATTTTTGCGCCTGGCGCCAGCATCAATTCTGCAAGTCATATGAGCAATACGGGCATGACAAATATGAGCGGAACTACCATGGCCGCTCCCCATGTAGCCTGGGCCGCTGCGCTTTATCTTGCAAATCATCCTGATGCATCGCCTGCAGATGTGAAATCCGCTATTTTAAGCGCTGCAACGCCCGGTAAGATCAGCAACCCCAATGGATCACCCAACAAACTTCTATTTACATTGCTCGACGATACCGGGCCGACTCCGACACCAGATCCCACTCCCTTGTCATGTGTCGGCTTATGCGGAAAGGTAGCTCCGGGTGGATGTTGGTGTGACAATTTGTGTTCGGTCTACAATGATTGCTGCACAGACAAAGTCAAAGTGTGTGGATAGCCCTGGAAACAGCGATTCATCAGAGTCATAAACCACCTGCCGTTATCAGATAATCAACTTTTTGGCTAATCTCTCTTGACAATATCAAACCCAGGATCCGATGGGTTTGGGTGCAAGAATAGGCACAGAAACGCGTGCTCGTTCATGATTTTATGCTCCTCCAAAAGTGCTTACTTACAGTTTTACCCGCAGATACTCGGTGTTCGACCGACAAGCTCAGGATGTGTTGATAAGTTCGGTCGTTCCAATAGCAATACCAAGTATCATTATTTTCGTCGGGTTAAATACATCGTTGAGTAAAAATACAGACAACAAGACAGGGATGATGATAGCCAGTGAAAATGTGCTTTGCACCAAACTAAGGAGCCGCCCAAATATAACTTCGTATCTATTTGACAGTCATGCAATATGTTGCAGTTGAAGAATCTCTTCTAATAACCTTCGAAGAATCTTATCACATCCTGTAAAACAATAAGATAAATTGGTTTCATTTCTCGAAAACAAAGCGACGGGGCGTTGCATTTTCTTGTGATGGAGTGTCAAACATGATAGTGTTAGGCTTGACACTCCATCAGAAAGGCAACAAATGGAAAAACACCATCGAGAACAATCGCTTTTGGTTTTCCTCACCAAGGAAAAAGTGGCAACCATGCAAGAGTTGAAGAAGGTCGCAGGG
>JBFFBT010000432.1:0-2278 GCA_041560255.1 Myxococcota bacterium
ATCGGCCGTAGGTGCAAAAATTTCCCAAGCTGTAGGCGATGAGGTGTTTACGGTATAGCTCCATGCCTCGAAGGACATGTGGTCCGTGCCCCAAGACGAGATCCGCCCCGGCGTCCACCACGGCGTGGGCGAATGCAATCAGGTTGCCTCTTGGCTCGGAGCCGAGCTGCTCCGGCTGATCCTCGACGCGAACCGCATGGGCTCCTTCTGTTCCGCCATGGAAGCTTACCACAACCAGATCATGGTTCTTTTTGAGCTCAACCACGGTTTGTACGGCCTGGTCGTTATTTAATAGATTGTGGGAATGATCGTAGGTCGCAAAAGCCACCACGGCGATGCTTTTTCCTCGAATCCTGAACTTGGCGATATCCCCTGGAGGACCGCTGTGCAATATGCCTAAAGCATCCAGGGTGTCGATGGTGCTTTGGCGTCCGGCATCACCGAAGTCCATGGCGTGGTTGTTGGCCAGGCTGAGCACATTGAAGCCGGCCTTTTCGAGTTGGGTTCCCAGCTCCGTGGGGGTTCTAAAAGCAAAGCATGTGTTGGAGGCGCCGCATTTTTCGGTTTCGCCTCCGTCGAGCAAGGGACCTTCCAGATTGCCGAAGACCAGATCGCCTTTGAGGTATTCATTGACGGACGAGAAAAGGAGTTCGGCTTGATTGGGAGGCAATGAATCCACAGTAGGATAATCCGATCCCAAGTGAACATCGCCGACCGCACAGATCGTCAGGGGTGAGTTGGTTGGATCATCGGTTCCATCGGATTGTTGTTGGGCCGACGTTGCGGGTATGAGAAAAAAAAACCCCAAGCATACGAGTGTTGCGCCCAGCGCCGGTGGCTTCATGCGGGATCTCCCGGAGTGATGTCCGGCTGCAGAACCAGACCCGAGTCGGTGTCCAAATCAAATCGCCGTAGCAAACGCCGGAAGCGTTCTTCGTCCAGCTTCAATGCCTCGCGTATGGTTTGGTTGGCGTCATCTTGATTGGCGTCGCTTTTCACCAAGGCAATTTGGGCGGCCAGCTCTTTGCGCAAAGAAGTATCTACCTCTCTGACGATCCCTAGATCTTCCAGGTATTTTTCTTTGGTAAGCGCCAGATCCAAGCGATCATTGAAATCGAGTTGTTCCAAAACCTCTTCTTTAAACTCGTTTCGTATCCTGCTCACCTCGTCAAACAGCTCGAGCTCGTTGATACGGGATCTGAGCCGGTCGGGATCCATCTTCATTTTTTGAGCGGTCTTGACAAGAGAGCCGCGCAACTTGTTCAGGCAGCGGCAGATGACTTCTCGTTCTCGTTTTCGCAGAGCCTCGGTCAGATCATGGTAATGAACGGACCGGATGACGTCTTCTTCATCCACCGGCACACCCGGCATGCCGTCGTATTGAGCATTGAGCTTTTTGACCAAATCGCTTCGATCGGTCTTCATCTGATTGATCAAGCCGGCGAGCAGCTTGCGACCTTTTTCATCATAAAGAAGTGCAAAGATCCCCCGGGTCCCACCGTTTCCGTGTACCGATGTGATGGATGGGCGCCGGTTGACCGGGGGAGGCGGAGGAGGCGGAAGTACGCGAATCGAAGTTTGTTTTTGTTCAACCTTGCGTTCTTTGTAGCGAATCCTTTGATAATGCAGCGAGCACAACCCTCTGGCTCGCGCGGGGCGGTCGCATCCCGGCTCGGAGCAGGTTTTGTCCGTATCTGCTGAAAGGGGTTCGAGTTCTTTGCGCGGATCGATTCTGTAGGTGATGGTCGGGCGGGGGGTGGAGCGCAAGCGGGAAGACAACCGGCTCGAAGGGCGGGCGGGCGGCATGCCCATGGGCATGGGCGGCAGACCGATCTGCAACGACCCTGAGGGGTGCGGTGTGGGTATTGCCCGAGGAGGGCTCACCGGCTCGGGCGGTTTTGGGGAGGTCGGTTGTGTGTTGAATTTTTGTTCGAGTTGTTCGATCTTTTGCGAAACATTATCAAACAATTCGGATAGTTTTTGTAATACACCCGAACCTTCGAGGCCGCGTACGACTCCATCTGCGATCACATTGCCGAGCTGCTCCAAGAGGGATTCAATCCGGGAATTCTGGAGTTGAGCGTTTTCGGAAGGCTTGGCTTTGTCTTCATCCATGGCGCCGTCAAACAGACTCCGAACACAGTTATTCAGGATATCATTGTAGAACAGGGGATTGTAAGACCAGGGGAGGAGCATCTCATGTTTGATCAGCTCAAAGTCTAAGCCGTCAACCGCCATTTCATGATCCAGCTGTTTTTCCGGGCTCAAGGCCATTTTG
>JBFFBT010000433.1:0-2271 GCA_041560255.1 Myxococcota bacterium
ACGTATTGGTTGAAAAAAGGGCTACGTCAGGATACTTTGGTCGCTCTGAAAACTACCGGCCGTTTCGAATCGAATCTCATACGGTCCGGCCGGGTCAAATCATTGAGGTTTATGCAAGCAAGGTTGTCAATGGTGTTGTATCGGGTATACCGACCTGATGAACATCTATCTAATACTCAGGAACATTGGGGGATACCCGTCATGGACAAAGAAAATGATTTGAAAATGAAAATATCCAAGGCAATGGGATATTGTTTTCGTAACGAAGATCTTGTATTGCAGGCCACCACCCACAAATCCTATACAAACGAGGCCAACGAAGAAGAAAAAAACAATCATAACGAAAGATTGGAATTTTTAGGTGACGCGGTTCTCAACTTGGTGATCAGTGAGATGTTGATGGACGCGTATCCCGAAGTCAACGAAGGTGAGCTTTCACGCATGCGCGCCGCGCTGGTCAATGAAAAGGAACTTTCAAAAACCGCCAACAGACTTTGCTTGGGTGAGTTGTTGCGTTTGGGCAAAGGAGAAGAAAAGGACGGAGGGCGAAATAAACACTCTTTGTTGGCAGATTTGTTTGAGGCATTGTTGGCCGCGGTGTACTTGGAAGGCGATCTGAAAGCCGCCCGAGAGGTCGTGGATCTCGTTTTGGGCGAGATGGTGGCCAAGAGCAAAGACCGGGTACCGGGATTCGATCCGAAAAGCCGCCTTCAGGTTTTACTCCAACAGCAAGGACAGACGACTCCGACCTACTGCTTGTTGGAACAAACCGGGCCAGAGCACCGGCGCCAGTTTACAGTGTCGGTTTTAATAGATAACCAGGAGCTTGGTCGTGGTATAGGCAGAAGCAAGAAAGCCGCCGAGCAGACCGCCGCCAGAAATGCACTGCTCACAATCGACAACCCATGTGATGGGGAATGAACACATTGCACACCGACTTACCTGATGATTTTCGCTCCGGATTCGCGGCCTTGGTGGGAAGACCCAACGTCGGCAAGTCTACCTTGCTCAACTGCATGGTCGGCGAGCAGCTGGCGATTACGACCCACCGGGCACAAACGACCCGAAAAAGAATACGGGGCATTGTACACCGCAATAGAAGTCAAATTGTTTTGGTGGATACACCGGGACTGCATCTACCGAAGACTTCGGATCTCGGGGGGCAACCCAAAAAACCTGCCGCCCTGAACCAGTATATGGATGATGAAGCGCGTTCAGCGCTCATGGAGGTCGATGTAGTCATCATGCTCGTCGAAGCTCAGGGTAGGGGACGTAGCCCGAATGCGAGTCGAGAGGATCGCATGGTGCTCGATCTGGTACGGAAAACCTCTGCAACCCGGCTGTTGGCGATCAACAAGATCGATGCCCTAAAAAATAAAAACGAGCTTTTGCCCATGATGGATGTATACCACGCGATGGGTATTTTTCACGAGATTATACCTCTTTCGGCCAAAACCGGTGAGGGCGTTGCAAAGCTTGTTGAGGTAATCGAGACCTATTTACCGAGTGGACCGCGTTACTTCCCGGTAGATATGTTGACCGACGAGCCGGAGCGCCTGCTGGCGGCCGAGTATATCCGAGAGCAGGTTTTTTTACAGTCCGATCAGGAAGTACCTTACAGCACCGCTGTCGAGATCCTCTCTTTCGAAGAAATCTCCGATCGCCGGCTTGTTCGAATTCATGCTCAAATCTTTGTGGAGCGCCAGAGTCAAAAAGGCATTCTGATCGGTCAAAACGGATCACGGTTGAAAACCATCGGGATCGAAGCACGGAAATCCATAGAGCGCCTGTTGGGATGCAAAGTGTTTCTCGATCTTCGGGTAAAACATAAAAAAGCCTGGACGAAAACTCGAGCTGGACTACGAAGTGTTGGATACCGAGACTCATGAAACCCGTAATCGCCATCGTTGGTAGACCCAATGTGGGTAAGTCAACCCTTCTCAATCGTCTGGCCGGACGCGCGATATCTTTGGTTGTCGATACACCGGGAGTAACCCGTGACAGAATTTACGCACAGATACGTTTGGCATCCGGTGTCGATGTATTGCTCATCGATACGGGGGGCCTCGATCCGGCGCCTCAGGATCAAATAGAAATATCCGTTGTCGAGCAAGCCTATATGGCTATTGAGGAAGCCGATCATGTTTTGTTTGTATGCGATGTGAAAGACGGGTTGCATCCATTTGATAAAACCATTGCGACAACCCTCATTAAAAGTGGAAAATCAAACCTTTGCCTCGTCAACAAATGTGATCCGGGTGCATCTTCGAG
>JBFFBT010000434.1:0-2270 GCA_041560255.1 Myxococcota bacterium
CTGGATAGATTCTATCCAGGATCCATTGTTAAAATTATAGATTCTGGTTTAAAGCATGCCAGAATGACATTGTTTCCAAAAGCCACAAAAAGTTAAATCCCGGCTCAATCAAATATATGCACACATTTTGTTGTAGTCAGCCAATTTCGTGCGCTCTCAATACATCGTTATATGCAACGTTGGGGTAAACATGCGTACCTATGCCTATCGTTGATGGGTTGAGCTGCTATTCAAAGAAATGAAGCAAGCATACAGACTTGAGTAAAATGTCCAGTAGCAAAAAACATGTGGTTGAGAGTCTGCTGCTGTATGTAAGCATAGGAGGTGAATGTGCAAAAGCGAACCGAGGATTCCAAAATGGAGCACGAATCGATACCGAGGATTCCATGCGGGTTGGTAAACCATTGTTTTGGTGCTGAAAAAAATTTTTCTTGGAGGTATGAAACTTGCATGTATTTGTGGACGGATAACATGGTAACGCTCACCACACTTCCCTGGTGAACGGTTATCCGCAAGAAGCCAAATTTTATAGGAGGAATAAGGCATGCGATACCAATCGGTGGTTTTACCTTTATCGGCCTTAATCATGAAATGCTTACTTATATGTGGATGCTTTCAGGATGCAAAACTGGTGCAAAGCATTGAAGAGCTTCCTCCCGAGGTTTTGAGTGAAAACGCTCTACAGATGCAATTTGCCGAGATCCTGGCGACGGCCTTGGCTGACAACCGATCTTTGAGAGAATTTGTCAAACAGCGGGCGTTGGATCGTTTGAACGGGGACTACGAGGTATTGGTGCCCATGATTCTCGAAGCACGGCTTACTGATGGGAAAACGGTCCGAGAGGTGCTTTTTTCTGCGGCGAAGCCGGATGAACGGTCAGCCGCCTACGAAACCACCTTGCCGCTTTTATCCATTTATGTACCCGAGTTGCCCGGTTTTTCGGCTTCAAGCTGGGAACCATACGCCCAAATCCCCAGGGTCGCGGTACGTCTTAAGGGATCCCTCAAAGTCCCGGTCTTCGGAAAAAACGGCCATGCCATGCTTCTGGATGAAAACCTGATCCCGAATTTTCCGGTGGTGGTGGTGAAGGAAAACGAACGCCTCATAGCCAAAGAGCGAAACGCATACCGAGCAACCGGTTCCTCTTTTGGACATCTGCTTTTCGAAAATCAGGTCAATGCATATTATTTTGCCGATCCGATCTTCGACGGGCGCAAGGGAGAGAGTCAAATTGGAATTGCACCGCTTCTGCGCGACTACGAGGATCTCGATCCGATCAACATAAAAGCCTACAAGTCCGGCAGTGCCTGGCAACGCGATTATGTGTACTACAACCTCACTCCAGAGAGCAGCCAGGGAGATTTCCGCATCAACTACAGTGAGTACATTCGAAGCATTCGGTTTAAAACCGGCCAGGCCGGACTTGCGGTCTTAGATGACAAGAGACATGATCCGAGGATTGAAGCTATTAAAAACAAGCTTAAAGCGCCCTTTTGGACGGAAGGACACTACGAGTTTCGTGTGACGGTGGTCATGTTCGCCCAAAACGGAATCGGCGATTCGCTTACCAAAATATTTACCCTCCCACCAAGCTGCCTGTTTGAACCCCAATACCGCAAGGTTGAGATCCTGTTTTTTGATTTCTATATATTGGAGCTCTTGAACCCAAAGCCCTGTGCAATCCGGTTGGAGCTATTGCCCTGGGACCTTTCCAGCTATGCCGCCGACTGGGAGATAGTGTTTCACGAGTTTGACAAGTCTGACGAGTGGGTCCACCGGCAGATAGAGTTGGATGTAACCCATGCGACCAATGTGAGTGCGTTCCACAAGATTGGGCACCAATTTGGCGAGAGCGCTCCCAGGAAGGAAACCCTCACCGCTACTTTGCGTTTAGGGATCGAAGCGGACTACCTGGGAAAGGCTCGATTATCCTTTTCCGATCCGGTGCTGGTCCAGCAAGTAAGCCTGTTGGGAATGAAGTTTTTTGTCACCCACGAAATCGAAACCGAATCTCTCATGGTAAGTATCGAGCCGGCGCGTGCGTGGTAAGTGAATGGAGAATTGAACTTTTCATCCCCGGCATCTCCCCCTGTTCGATATTTTCTGCTCTCCGCCCTACGTGCCATCGACATGATTCTCCCGGTAACCGTATATATCGACAAGTGAGGTACAAGAAATTGTAGAAATCTATCTTAAGATAGATTGTCCTTTTTAACAAGCACGCTATCATTGCGTGGATTGGCATATAGAGTCGCGTTTTTAATAAACC
>JBFFBT010000435.1:0-2236 GCA_041560255.1 Myxococcota bacterium
ATTTCTTCGGCTTTTTCTCCTTCTTCACTCGCAGACACGGCTTCATCGCCCGTGTCTTGCGCCAAAGCCGGCATACCGGCAAAAACAAAAACCGTGACCAAACACGCCGAGAATACCAACGACATCATTTCTTTTATTCGTTTGTACCGCTCCATACGTGAATCTCCTTTTAAACAAAATTAAAATGTTTGGGAATGCTAGCCTACCATCTTTGTTAAAGCAAGCTTTATCTTACAAAAAAACCTATCTTTTCGGTTTTGCCGCTTTTCCAAAGTTAATTATCCCGAACAGCAATTTCTCGGCTACAAAATCAAAAATTTTCCCAGAACGCCTTAAAAACGCATATCCAAAGAATATATGGATGCGGGCATCCGCCAAAGACAACCCCGGCCAAACGCATTGAACCCGGTATACCGAATGGATTGCAACGCTGTTTGCGACGGACCCTAAAGGCTACACCAACCGGATGGCCTTGTAGGCACAAGCCGCCAGGCATGAGCCGCAGGCCAGACAGGGTCCGAGTTGGTACGGAGGCTCACCCGGCGCGTCCTGCTTGATGACCTTGTGTTTGCAGGCACTTACGGCAGGACATTTTCCCTTGGGGTCGCAATTTTTCGGATTGCATACTTGATAATCGATCACTGCGACCGGCTTTGCCATGGTCAAGCTTTCCTAAGATCGTTCAATCCAGAGCTCGACACCTGGAAAATAGGGTAAAACCAACCGCAAATCATCTCCTTCGATGACCTCGTCGGCCGCTTGGATGACCTCGGGCGCTTTGACATACACGCCCAGCGAGAAGCCCGCTGCCCGCATCACTTCGATATCATTGACATTATCACCAACAAATGCGCACTGAGAAAGCTCTAGCCCTTCCCGCCTGGCGAGCTCGGCGAGCCCATCCGCCTTACCATCGAGATCGTACGGGGTGGCGCTCCCTCCCGCGATGCGTCCGCTCTGGTCAAAAGATATCCGGTTGATCATCACGTGATCAAAGAGCTTTTTCGAAAAAAAGCGCTCGAGCACCAAATCCAGGCTCCCCGAAATGACGGCCAATTTGTAGCCTCTCTGCCTCAACGCGGCCAAACATTCCATGGCGCCCTTGGCGACCCGCATCGAGTTGAATGCTTTTTGGATGGCATCAAAGGTGGCGCCCCGTTCTTTTAAAAGGATGAGGTCCGTCATAAACCAGGATTCATAAGATATTTCTTTTGAAAAAAACGCTTTTTTGGCACGCCTTCGGCGCTTTGGATCGGTATTGAAATACGCATGCAGGGTCGTCCAGACATACACCGTGTCCGCCACCAACGTGCCGTCCAAATCGAAAGCGATCAGACGAATTTTGGATTGGTTGCTCAATGCCATTTATACAGTTTCGCCTGTCTTACGTGCTCGAGATCAAGTGTCATACCGAGCTTTTCGACGACAGAGTTGTTGATGACGGCAAAAGAAAATTCCGGACAAAATACCCGCCCTCCATCGGGAAGATCGTCGCGCAACACCGACCCGGCCAACCTACAAAGCTGCCGGCCGATACGATGACTGTCTGTACCGACGCCCACCAGCGCTCCCTTTTTTACATGTTCCTCGTCAGGCACCCCCACACGAATCCGATTTCGCTCGGCGGCGACGAGTATCCGATTAAAAACATCCCTGTCAATGATCTTGCGATCCGGCAACACCACCCATCCCCAACCCCGCGAGCCGGCCTCATCCAACACCCTATCCAACCCTCCGAGCTCACCAATTGCCATATCCTTGATTTGTATACCGGATTCGACCACCGCCCGGCGTACCTGTCCGACGAAACCGTCAAAAACTCCTTGAGGATACAACAAAACCAAGCCCTTGTCCGCCGGCAACAGCTTGAGCACATGCCGTATCATGGGCTTTGCAGGCACCCACTCGGATATCCCGGCCAAAACCGGGTCTTTCAGATCCGAGCCGTTCGGATCCGCGACCTTGGCATACAGTATGGGGGTTGTCACAGCTTCTTTCCGGGCTCTTTCGAGCGCGCTTCTTCCAATGGCGATGATGATATTGGGTCTCGAAGATACAACCAGCTTCTCGATCCGACCTTCTTGAATATCCTCACACACCAAAACTTCGATATTTTTTTTACACTCTTCAAAAAACCCGGAGAGCACCAACCCGCTCGGGTCGGATATTTTTGAAACCAGCACCAAGAAAAGATAGTCGCCCTCAGGCGGACTCTGGGCCTTGGATACCGCCCAAG
>JBFFBT010000436.1:0-2229 GCA_041560255.1 Myxococcota bacterium
CGATACCGACAACGAGGCGGCCGTGGATGCAAGCTACGGCTACCCGTATACCGGTTTGGAGGTACATCTTACGTTGTGGAGACCCTTCTTGCGGTTTTTTATCGGCGGCGGGCTGCTTTTCCCCGTATCCGGTTCGGAGGAGCTGAGCGGAAACGGCTGGGGGACCACTGCCCGCGCAGGGTTTGAAGCGACCCTATTTCAGCAACTACATGCTGGTATCGGATATGAAATGTGGCAGTTTAAAAGCTTGGAAGCCATCGAAAATGAAATTACCGACACCTTCCAGTCGTTTTTCCTGCGTATAGGTTGGAGCTACCACTGAGCCTTCCTCTTTCCAAGGACCTTCAAAACATTATTCAGCCTCTTCAAGCTGGATTGACGAATGCTGGAACCGATGCTATTTTGTATTGGAGGAAAAGGTGCATAAGGCATGGCATGGAAACTCAAAAAACCCAATAATAAGGTGTTGTTCGTCAGTTTTTTGCTGGCGGTCTTCTTCCATTTAATGTTGGTTTTTTCTGCATTTTTACCTGAGTTTTATAGGCTTTGGCAACAGTGGTTTCCCAAACCCGAAAACAAACAGCCCACCGAAGTCAGCATGATAACGTTGTCAAAAAAGCAATGGAACCAGAACCGGCAGGCATCCAACGACATCAAAATAAACCAAAAAGAGCAAAAAAACCAACCTGATGAACCCGAAAAAGAAAAGGAAGAGCTCAAAGGTCAAGTCGTCGATCTGGCGCCTACCGAAAACGACGCCCCTCCAAAAGATGCCCGATACTTATCCAACTACAATACCAATGTCGAAAAAGAGTCGGTGAGCCGTTTTCAAACCAAGGACTACCAGGTAGCTCAATCCCGACCGACCTCGAAAAGAGCCTCCCGGCAACAGTCGCAGTCCAAACCAAACGACAAACCTCAGGATCAAATCGCCATGGTCATGCGGCAACGCGGAGCGCGCAATACCGCTCAGAACAACCAGGAAAAGAACCTGGCATTGGAAATACCCGACATCAAGAAACACGATCCGCTCAAGCTCAAACTCAACGAAACCACCGGAAATATGTCTTCGCGGAAAAACAAAGATCCGATCAAGGGCAATTCGGAAAAAATGCGCCTTCAGTTGGGACTACCCAGAGCCGAACCCAAGCTTAAAGGTTTGGATGGACAAGACGAACAAACCATCGCCATGCTGCAACCATCAAGCATGCTGCAACCCGACTCCCTGGATGGCGCGCCATCCAACGATCATATTCGAGACGCACCCAAGGGAGACGAAACATTACTCAACAGCAGAGAATTTCGATATGCGACTTTCTTCAACCGCATCAAAAGGGGCGTGAGCAACAACTGGAAAGTTGGAGAAGTGTATTTCAAACACGACCCATACGGTAATGTTTACGGGATCAAAGACCGCTACACTTTACTCAATGTGGTGCTCGACACCAAAGGTTCTTTGGAGGACGTCAGCGTGATGCAATCGAGCGGTTTGGGATTTTTGGACGATGAAGCCATCAATGCGTTTCGAAGAGCCGCGCCCTTTCCCAACCCTCCGGAAGGCCTCATCGAGACCGATGGACTCATCCGATTTCAATTTGGTTTCTTTTTCGAAATCAGCAGCCGACCCATGATCAGAGGATTCAACCACGACTACTCCAGGCGCTGATGCGCCAAACCAAAGACTCGGATCAATGCAGGTAACAGGCCGATAAAGGTTCTAAATAACTTCACTTTGTAGAGCAAGGCGTATGGGAGAAAGACGGATGAGCGTATATTTTTCAGTGCGTATTACAATACATGACAACGATGAATATGAAAAATATCTTGCGGAATGTGACTCTGTGTTTGCCAGATACCGTGGTGAGTATCTCGCGGTCGACTCCTCGCCGCTTCTTCTCGAGGGATCAAGAAATTGCACACGTGCAGTGATCATACGGTTTGATCATGAATATGACTTCAACCAGTGGTATTACTCCGACGACTACCAGAAAATACTGCCACACAGACTGAAAGGCGCTGAATGTGAAGCATTTCTTGTCAGAGGAAAACAAACCCGGAAGCCTGCAGGCACCTGTATATGAAAAATTTCTGAAAGTTATTCTAAGAGGAAAAGGTATCGATTCGATTGGATGAAAATCACTTCAGAGGGCAGCACAAAACCGGCTCCCTGGCGGCTTTCACTTCATCCATCCTTTTTACAATAGTTCTGTGGGGAGCTTGTCGAACCAA
>JBFFBT010000437.1:0-2209 GCA_041560255.1 Myxococcota bacterium
GGCCGTGCTCGCGGGGCTGGCCACGGCGTGGATCATGCTCATGGCCCAGGCGGCGGATTTTGAGGTGGCTCCCGAAGATGTTTGGATTGATCCCATCGTCGTGCCCGTCTCCAGCCAGCAGCAACAAGTGGGATCGTGCACCGAGTTCATCCAGATGTTGGGTGAGATGGCGCCCGGATTCAGCAATACTTGTGGATTGTCCAACGTGTCCAACGGATCGCCCGAAAACCTTAGACCGCTTCTCAATCAGTGTTATCTGATGATGCTCAAGCATGTGGGGTTGACCGGAGCCATACTGGACGGCTTGGATACGGAGATTTTGAATATTGCCAAGGGTGGCCGCGCGGATCTTGAAAAGCTGATAAGCAGCATCATGGATGGACAAGAACCCGACATGAGCAAGCTCAATGAAGAGGAAGTGCGTTTCGCCAAGACCACCAGAATGATTATGGGTAAAACCCTGTATAGTGATTCGTGGTTGAATCTTTAGAATAACGTTTTGGCAACCTTCAGCTTCGCCGGATACATATGACCGAGAAAGCCGTAAAGATCGCTGTGAGCGGTAAAGGCGGCGTGGGTAAAACCACCCTGGCCGCCTTACTGTGTAAGTACCTCGAGAGCACCGGCCGGCGTGTGCTTGCGGTGGACGCCGACCCGGTAGCCAGTCTCGGTGCCGCTTTGGGGATAGTCGACCATAAAAAAATCGAACCCATCGCCAAAATGCAGGAGTTGATTTTCGAGCGTACCGGAGTCAAACCCGGAACCATGGGTGGATTTTTCAAGATGAACCCGCGGGTGGACGATATCCCGGATCGTTTTTCGGCCAAGCAGGGCAATATCCATCTCATGGTCATGGGCACGGTGGATCACGGTGGATCGGGCTGTGTGTGTCCTGAAAGCGTGCTGCTGAAAAATCTGGTACAGCACTTGCTGTTATACCGCAACGACGCTTTGGTATTGGATATGGAGGCGGGCGTGGAGCATCTCGGCAGGGCTACCGCCAAAGCGGTCGGACTGATGATTACAGTGGTCGAGCCTGGATCGAGATCCATTCAAGCTGCCAAAATGGTCAAGGCGCTTTCAGCGGATATCGGATTGAACCAGGTGGTTGCGGTGGCCAACAAGGTTCGCGATGAAAAAGACCGGGCGGCGATAGAAAAAGCCCTTGGCGATCTACCTTTGTTGGGCAGTCTACCCTATGATCAAAACCTGGTGGAAGCCGATCTGGCCGGCCAGGGGATTTTAACTGATTCAAAGGCAATCCCGCCCCATGTCGTCACACTCATGGAGTCCATCGTCGAGCAGGCCCTGGCCGAATAAATCCTGTACAGGATAAATAAGGTCAAAATACAAAGACAACAGGTAACAAAGCAGCGACCCACACCGGCTCTGATTGTGTACTTTGTGTCCGGCCTCACGAGACCCCCGCCAAGAAATATTTCTTGATCGATGAAAGATCCGGGATGTATCTTGAGCCAAATCAAAAAAATGAAAACCGAGAGGGGTATGTTCTTGCTGTTGGTGTCGGGAACTGGGTGAAGAAGAAGTAGAGAAGAGGAAAAAAAGATGGGGACCTTCGGGGAGATTTCCATGCGATCGACTGGATGAGTGAAATAGGCGGAAAACTTTCCATCTATTGACTATGTTGGAAGGAGAGATTAGCAATGCGTCTGCGGGATCTGCTTCTATCTATCTTGTTGCTAGTTGTTGCTATGACCTCATGCTCTGGCCGCCGCGCTGCCTTTCTACGCTTCTGGTATGACTGGGAGAAACAGTGCGAAGGCGCAAAATTCTCAGGCATCGTTGAAACAAAAATCGAGTTTCTAGAACTTCGCGAGATTCCAATCGGCACGGTTCCGGGAAGCGATGTATCCAGTTGCTTAACTGAAAAAGCCTATATGCTGTACGAACGGAAAGGCTTGGTGATCTATTTAGTAACGCCGAAGGCTCCAAACCCTGCGATCACGAGCGCGACTTTGAATTACAATGAGGATGCCTATGAGCAATGTTCTAAGCTGCCGTCTTGGCTTGTAGCGGTTCCTGGAAAACAGTGGTCCGAGATCAATCTTCATCCTGACTGTAGTCTTGTCTATGGACCTAATGAGATCACGATCTTTATATATGACGGGCCTGATGTTGGTACGTTTGTTGAATTTGTAACAAACTCTCCTGCGACAATACCAGTAGCTTTGTACGAACTACACGACCA
>JBFFBT010000438.1:0-2199 GCA_041560255.1 Myxococcota bacterium
CTGCGCTACGACCCAGGCCGTAAGCAGCTCCTGTACCCAGGCCGCCGATTGCAGTGGCTGCGCCGAGGCCTTTCAAAACTTTTGAGCCCGTGCTTGATTTGGGCTTTTCTTCTTTACCATTGTTTTGCGTGGCCCTTTTCTCGTTCTTGCATTGGTATGCGTTCGCTGGCCTCGCGCAGGCAAACCTTTTCGATGACGTAACCCACGATAGGCATTGATATCCATCAATCTCTTGATGTCCATAGATACTTCACGCCGGAGATCGCCTTCTACTTTATAGTTAGAATCAATAAACTCACGGAGCTTCCTCACATCATCTTCACTCAAATCATCCGTGCGCTTACTCTGGTTTATTCCGGTTCCATCCAAGATAGCCCTGGATCTGGTTCTACCTATTCCGAAGATATAGGTCAATGCCACGATGACTCTTTTATTTCTCGGCAGGTCAACCCCTGCGATGCGTGCCACGTTTCATCCTCCTTGAATAATGCTTGCTTCTTATCCCTGGCGTTGCTTGTGCCTCGGATTGGAGCACAGAACTCTAACAACCCCTTTTCTCTTAAAAATCCTGCACTTTTGGCACATTTTTTTCACAGATGTTCTTACTTTCATAATCTTACTCTCCCTCGCTGAGTTGGCTCAGTACTATAGGACCATTCTTGCCAACCGCCACCGAGTGTTCAAAATGAGCAGACAGTTTTCTGTCTTTTGTCAAAGCCGTCCAACCGTCTCTGGCAGTTTCGACTTGCCAACTTCCTTCGTTAATCATCGGCTCGATTGCCAGCACCATACCCGGCCGTATTCTTTCGTTGTATAGAGATCTGGTTTTATAATGCGGTATCTGAGGTTCTTCGTGCAAGTTGCGACCTATTCCATGACCCACGAAATCCCTAACAACGGAAAAACCTTCTTTTACCACATAATCCTCTATCACGGCCCCGATATCTGCTATTCTTTTTCCGATTTGCACAGCTTGCTCAATCGCCAAGTTGAGAGATTCTCTTGTCACTCTCAATAATTTTTCTGCCTTCTCACAAATTTTACCGATCGGCATGGTTACGGCGGCATCACCATAAAATCCATCTAAAACCACTCCAAAGTCGACACTGAGAACATCTCCGTCTTTTAATTTTCTACTCGCAGAAGGAATTCCATGCACGACTTCCTCGTTCACCGATGTGCAAAGTGTCGCAGGAAAAGGATACGGCCCAGAACCTTGATATCCCTTAAAAGCCGGCACCGCTCCTTCCTTCTTGGTCATTTCCTCGGCCATCTTATCGAGCTCCAAAGTAGTGATACCCGGTTTGGCGCGATCTCGCACAACCCGCAATACTTTGGCGACAAGTTGATTGGCTCTTCTCATTATTTCTATCTCAGCTTCGGATTTTATATATATGGCCATCCACTATGCCTTATCAACCACCTTGTTGATCCGAGCTGTAATATCCGCAGGACTTCCGATCCCATCAACAATTCGAAGCAAGCCTCTCTGTTCATAGAAGCTCTTTAGAGGTTCTGTCTGCCGCCGGTAAACTTCCAACCGATTACGTATCGTCTCCTCTTTGTCATCCTCTCTCGTAAACAATGTTCCGCCACAAAGATCACAGATACCTTCCTTCTTTGGAGGCTGAAAAACCACATGAAACATGGCGGAACACTTTGGACAACTCTTCCTGCCGGTGAGTCTTTTGACCAACTCTTCTTCGATAACATCGATGCTTACAACATGATCGATTTTTCGATCCATGGTCAAAAGCATTTTTTCCAAAGATTCAGCTTGACTTACAGCCCGAGGAAAACCATCCAGTATAAATCCTTCAGCGCAGTCTTTATCTTGTAGTCTTTCCTCGAGCATACCGACAACGATCAAATCCGGAACGAGCTCTCCTCGATCCATATAGGACTTGGCTTTCAAACCTAGATCAGTGCCCTCTCTAACAGCTTTCCTCAACAAATCCCCAGTCGAAATTTGCGGTACTTTCAATCCCTCTACAAGCTTTTGGGCCTGCGTACCTTTTCCCGCCCCTGGTGGACCTAATAGAATAATATCCATCAATCAACCCCTTGCCCTCTGGTTTTCCACCAAAAGTGTCCTAACCTTTTCTACCTCTTCCTCTTATTCTGGGTCCCTTTGCTCCGGTAAGTCCATCATAATGTCTGGTAATGAGGTGTGTCTCAATTTGCGATACCGTATCCAAA
>JBFFBT010000439.1:0-2124 GCA_041560255.1 Myxococcota bacterium
GTTTTCATTTTGATAAACCATTTATCGAGAAGATTGAGGGCCTCTTCGACGTAATTCGCGGAGCCTGTGCCCGCATCTATCTCCGTTTTGGAAAACTGGTTATCCAATAATGAGTCGACTATGACCGTGAGAGAGCTTATATAGCTTTCCTTACATTCATCAGGTATTGGCAGAGTCAAGTTATTGAGGCAAAATCCGGCCATCCAGTGAAGGCTGAGAGGAGCCACGTGCTCGGATGTAAATCTCTCACAGGTCGACAATTGTGCTTTTCTATTTTTTAGTAATGTGCCACTCAAACAATCATCGATACCATAGCTCCCGCTCGGCTTGACCCCGCACCCAGGCACGATTTCCTGCCAATCAGCCCGGTAAGACCGGAATTCGTCTCTTTGTGTGCTGTTCAAATCATGCCCATGATACTCGACCAGCAGCTTGATATTTTTGATGATCTCGTTCTTCGAGCTGCCCGGTTGGCTCAGATCGGCCAGCTGATCCATCAGAAAATCATACTTGCTTTGCACCTGGGTAGTTGTACCGGTCGGCATATGCTCACCGGAAGTGCATACCAAGTCATGAAAACCCTCGCTCTTGTGATCGTTGCCGGAAGAATTCATATCGTCTTGTGACAGATTGAGGCCGGTGTAGAGCACGTCATAGTTATCGTTGACCAGGCAGCTCGCATGTCTTTTTACAGGACAAGCAGGATGATTTTTCCAGCTCAGGCAGTTGCAACTGGGATCTCGAATTAGCTTTTTCTCGTCATACTTGATGGTCAAATGACAATCGAACCTGCTGTTGTTGCTAGAACCGCTTTGCAGAGTAACGCTGGAGGTCAACCTGAAATTTTCTCTTTTTATGATATGATCTGTGTAATTTAACTGCTTGGGAATGTTGTTTATCTCGCTGTTTCCCATCGTGTTGCATTTGCTTTTTGCGGTCGTATAATCAGGTACAAACCAGCAAGTTTCCTTGGGGCAGCCAAGCAAAACCGGATCTATCTCGGTAAGATCCATGCCTTGTAGCTCTTCCGGTATTTCTTGTTGATAAGGATTGCATGGTGGTGGCTCCGGATCACACTCTTTTATGGCCGGTACAGTGAAGGTATGTTTCGAGTTTTGGGACTTGGCGGTTGTCGACGCAATTTTACAGATCTCATATTTGTCACAATATTTTTGACCGCAATTTGGTGGATCCTTGACGATACATTTGGGATAAAGCTTGTATCTCCACGAACCCGAGCACTTTTTTTGGGTGGAATCAAGATTGGTGGGCCAAGTGAGCATGCTCTCCTCACAAGGATTTTGTACCGTCAATGCATCCTGATCGGTCCCGAACAATGCATCTTGTCCAAATTCTTGCCCACCACACCCGATCATCATCGCGATGATCGGCAAAACAACCCCAAGAAAACTTTTTCGGTTTTTTTTGTATCGATTGCGCTTCATCATAAGCTGCGTGCAGTTGCTCATTTTAATTCCTTTCGTTTCAGGTGATTCTAATGTCGCCAAACGTGAACAGTGCAAAATCAACTCCCCTTCATCCATCATGGTGCTTGCTATGTTTCAATCATCTAACCTCCTCGTGTTGTTGTTGAATATGTCGGCCGCGTACTCCTCAAAAGCCTTATGGTTGATGCATATCGTGGATACATCCGATCAAATGAATGTCATCAATAGATGTCGCTAAAAATGTCTTTGCATGCGCGCCGAACCCCCAACATCAAAAAGAGCATATATTTATAAAGACCCTCAGGGGGTGAAATCGTCAACCAAAAATAATAATTTTTTTGCAGAAAAACCCAGGGTCGGTGTCAGATTCGGTGGGTTGTGTTACACCTATAACAGTATGAAATATTAGGGGAAGTATAATGGACAGGAGTCAGGATAAACGGCACCTGTGTCGGGAGAGATGTCTTGGTGCCCACAGGGTTCATGTATTGAGGATACTTATTAACTCGCCAGTTGCATAAAATGCCGTCATCCTGGATAGATTCTATCCTGGATCCATTGTTAAAATTATAGATTCTGGCTTAAAGCATGCCAGAATGACATTGTTTCCAAAAGCCACAAAAAGTTAAATCCCGGCTCAATCAAATATATGCACACATTTTGTTGTAGTCAGATA
>JBFFBT010000440.1:0-2093 GCA_041560255.1 Myxococcota bacterium
AAAAAAGCCCCCCGAAAAAAAGTCCCCTATTTTCTAAAATCATTGCGGTAAGAACGGCCTCACAAGAAAAATCATTTTTGATGGTTTTTTTTTGGAGGGTTTCTCGCACCTACCAGTCAGTGACCGTCAACCCTTCTTCCAAACTACTTTTCTAGCAAAAAATATCCAATTGGTCAAGCAACATCCGAAACATCGAAAGAGCCCCGGGTATGAATCCTATGCTCTTGGTCTGATGATTAAAACCGGTATCCCACGAGTCCGCCGAGCCCCAGGGTAAGGTTGCCGAATTCGGTTTGGCTGTCTGCCATGCAAAATAGCTCGAATCCAAAAAATATATTGAGTTCGACGGGTTCGACCACGTATCCGGCCGAACCGATCACAACGAGGGCCGAACTCGAAGACGAGCTTTGCGGATAGTACTTCCATCCGCTGCCCAATTTGAGATATCCCCAAGCATATTCCCGGCCCATACGAAATCGTACAAACGGATTGAACCGCAGGAATACATCATTGGGGTTATCGGCACCGCCGAATGAAAGGCTCTTTCCGATCGAGCCTTCCAGCCCGAAGGTGATTTCCGGGATTGGGATCCACTCTGCCGCCAGAGCCAAATCAAACCCGGCATTCGGATCGCCGGTGAAGTCTTCCAGCAATCCATGGGTCGAGGCCGAGGTCAACATTTCGGCGGATGAAGAGGCCGGGATGATGAACGCATCGAGGAAAAAAACCATCAATACCCCAAAATGATTCGTTCTTTTCGTCATGTATCAATCCTGTGCGCCCGGCACGCAGGGTTTGGTAGGGCGCCATTTTGAAACCAACACCAGAAACAAGGCAAAAATCAAATAACCCAAGGCGATGTGTATGGGCATGGTTGTGTCGAGATCCCATGGAAAGTACAGGTTGCCGTTTGGAAAGACACTGTGGATGACACCGAACAAACTCAATAACGCAGATAGGGATAGAAAAACCGCCGTGTGGTTGATTTTTTGATCCACCAATCTCGCGCCGATGGCGCCCCACAGCATCGAGGTCAGGATAAACCCGTTACCGAGCGCGGCGACAACCATGTAGTCTTTGGTGCGGCCCGGATCCAGGCTGTCGAGATTGCCCCCTAAAAATGTCTTCCATTGTATCAACACCAAGTTGGCCACAATGGGAAGAAAAGCGAGGGCCAGAGCGGGGTAGTGCTCTTTCCGGCAGGTTTTGAAAGCCTGGCTTATGATTTCGAGTCCGACGAAAATCAGGATAGGAACCACGGCTGCGGCCGGTAGAAGCTCCACAATCGAGGAAATAAAACCGAACGCTCCTCCGATGCCGATAAAAAGACCACATGCCAGAGTATACCCTGCTCTGCCGCCCATGGATTTGTAGGCTGGATGGCCGATGTACGGAGTGGTCTGCGCCACACCCCCGGTCAAACCCGCCGCCAGGGTAGAGACGGCTTCTGTAAGAAGTATGCTTTTGGTTGTATACGCATCCCCCGCCACCCTGGCGCTCTCGGTGACATTGATCCCTCCCACCACGGTCAACAATCCGAAGGGGATTGCCAGGGGCAGATAATCGTATGCGATCTCGAGTCCATGGATGAAACCCAAAGTCGGTACGGGCGGAGTCAGGCCTACCGTTAGGGTGGCAAGCCGATAGTCATCTGCGAGTAAATCGAAGGATCCCAACAAATAATAAAGCCCGGTCGCCAGGATCACCGATACGGCCGCGCCGGGAAGCCTGCCGGGTAAAGGCAGCTTTGCCACCAAGGTGGTAAGCACGATACCGAAAGCCAGCATGCCGACCAAGGGCATATGAAAAAGATGGGTGAGTGGCAGGAAACCCAAAAGCGCGATACCGATACCGGCCAAAGAACCCAACAGGCCGGCTTTCGGGACCATGTTTCTGATCCAATCGCCCGCAAAGGAAAGTATCAACTTCAAGATGCCGATACATACCAGGGTCGCCATTCCCACCTGCCAGGCCGCCCAGGGATCTCGGCCGGACAGGTACACGGGACCGATGATCGCGACCGCGATGCCGATGGTCGAAGGTGTATCCAAGCCGAGCGGCATGGCGGTGATGTCGTCGCGGCTCTTGCCCGC
>JBFFBT010000441.1:0-2025 GCA_041560255.1 Myxococcota bacterium
ATCGACCACCGTCAAAAAACGACTGCAGCGAGCATTTGACGCCGGGACGGTCTTTCTCGCACTCGGCCAGCAATTGTTTGTGGCGCTTTTCGCTCTCTTCCAGGCGCAATTTGGGATCTTCAATTTTTTCAAGTCCTTCGCGCATTTGCTTGGTCACATCCCTAAAGGCTCTCGCCACCAACACCCGCTGGGTCGGGCTTGCCCGAAGCTCCTGCTCCCGGGTCTTGGCCAAAAATCCGTTTTCCACCAGATTTTGCTCGGGGTTGGAGTTGTACTGGAGGGAGGATTGCACGCAGTGGTGGTTGGTCACCACCAACCCATCGGGAGACACGAACGAAGCCGAACATCCACCCAAAGACACGACGGCCGCAAGCGGGTCTGCAAGTGGATCGGCCAACTGCGCGGCGGAGAAATAAACTCCCATATTCTTAAGTATATTTTTGTGCTGCCGCAACCGCATCTGCGCAGGCATCCACATCCCGCCGGGATTGGTAAAGGCGGCCCGGAATCGTTTCTTTGCGGCTTTCAAATCGCCACCTGCTTCGGTCCGGGAAGATTGATCCCCGCCGGGATCCACCGGTTTTTCCATAACCGCCGGATTGTTTTTGGTTTCTTCGCTCACTCCCGCACAGGAGAAAGCCAACAAAAATACGGGTATGATGGATAGTTTTTTCATGCTATTTGAGCTATCAGAAAAAGAGAGGCTTGTCACCGAATAACTGGATAACCGATAACCCATGATAAAGAAACCCATCCAACCCGATTTTATTTACTTGCTTGCTGCCACGATGTTTTTCGGCCTTTCCATGGGTATTTTTCAGTCCACCATGAACAACTATCTGTCCGATGTGCATGCCTTGGATGCCTCGAGCCGCGGTTGGCTCGAGTTTCCCCGTGAATTTCCGGGATTTTTAATCATGCTGGTTACCGCCGCCTTGCTTCCTTTGATGCGGGAGACCCGCATGGCGGCTTTCGCCATGCTGCTTACCGGCGCCGGAGCGCTGGGATTGGGATTGTGGGCTCGGGAGATTTCGCTGCTCATCGTTTTTATCGTCATTTGGTCCATGGGCGATCATATCATCTTCGCGGTAGAAGCTCCCATCGGATTGAAATTGGCCCAGCAAGGCAAAGAAGGACATAAGCTGGGGCAGATCGGAGCGGCCAGAAACCTGGGCGGGATCATAGGCGGCAGCGGTCTTTTCCTGTTGGCTCGAACTCTCGGCAACCAGTACGATCTGTTTTACTCCATTGCGGCCATAGGCGCTTTCCTGGCGGGGTATTGCTACTTACGCCTCGATACCGGCCGCGGCGAGTCCCAACCCCACCGGCTGATATGGAAAAAGAAATATACGCTCTACTACGCCATCAGCGCGCTTTTCGGTGTACGCAAGCAGATCTTCCTGGCTTTCGGTGGATGGGTCTTGGTCACGATACATGAGGTGACGCTCGATACGATTGCGTTGCTCATCTTCATCTCTCAGGCTGCAGGCATCGTCATGCGCCCTTTGCTCGGTGACGTCATCGATTGGCTGGGTGAAAGGATTGTGCTGGCCGCAGACGAGATATTGTTGTTGCTCGTTTGTCTGTTGTATGCATTTGCAGGTGACATCTTGCCGGTGCCTTATGGGCGTTTCGTTTTATACGGCGCCTTTATTTTGGATAGCGTTCTTTTCGCTCTACGCATCGCCCGCACCACTTACTTGAAGAAAATCATCGATAAACCCACCGATCTCACACCGACCGTTTCCGTCGGGGTTACCATCGATCATGCCGTAGCCATGTCGTTGCCCATCCTATCCGGTTTGGTATGGGAGCAATTCGGGTTTCGCTGGGTCTTTATCATGGCGGGCGCCATAGCCGCGGCCGGGTTTTTCGTCTGCCTGAAAATACGCACCCCACCGCCATCCCCGCTTGGGCATAGTACCATCGAAGAAAAAATCAACCACCTTTGATGGCGTCCGCTACGCCGGGTCGGTGATTGCCTGAACTTGCCTGTTGTAAAAAACCGGGCTGATTTCTTGCACG
>JBFFBT010000442.1:0-2018 GCA_041560255.1 Myxococcota bacterium
CCCTGCTCAGACATGTCCTCGAAATCTCACGAGTCACCACTACCCCGGGTGAACGGTTACAATTGTGACAATGAAATGAGATCTTATTGAACCATTGGAGAGAAACCGATATGATCGTTTGTTAATGAATAGTTGCCACGGTGTATGAACAGGAAAGACAGAAAAGGAGAGAAAAATAATGAAAAACCTCATAAATACATTTTGTGTATTTTTGTTGTTGATGCTCAATGGAATGCATTGTGCGCCGGATCTAAAGGGTATGTGTGATACAAATGATGATTGTATTTTTGGATACTTATGTCACGAGAACAAATGTATAGAGCTTGAGCCGGTGATGGTAACCACTCCGAGCATACCAAGCGCTTTGGTTGGTGTCGACTATCTTTGCAAGATTTATGCGGATCATGGAGTACCTCCATATACTTGGAGTTTCGGGCAACATCCCTCTTGGATGAAGATTAATTCAATTGGTGATGATGTTGCCGAGATTAGAGGAATAGCAGATACAGCCGCTACTTTTGGAAGTAACCTGACGATTGAGGTTATCGTCAACGACTCGACGGTCGGGCGGGACAACTCACATAAAAAAGTCTTTGTTATCAATGTTGATTCATGCGTCCACAACATGAGCGCGGATTGTTTCGAAAAGGAATCAGAAGGCTGTAAAATTGGTTCTAAGGTATGCATAGATGGTGAATGGGGTTTGTGCGAAAATCCTCAACCGTCTGATAGAGTCGAGTTTTGCGGATCGAATTGTGATCGCTGCAGTGCCGGATCTGATGCCTGTGCCGAGGGTCTTTGTGGTTGTGGTAGTGAGGATCCGTGTTTAGATGGATTGACTTGCTGTAGTGCATTTTGTGTCGATACCTATTCGGATAAAACCAATTGTGGTGGATGCGGTGTGAGTTGTGACAACCTCCAAATAAATACAGTCAATCCGCGTTGCAGTGAAGGAGCCTGCATCCATGACGGATGCACGCAGATGTATCTTGATTGTGAAGAAAATCAGCCAGGATGCGAAACCCATGTAACTATGGAGCAATGTGGGGGATGTGATCATGTTGTCGATTGCCGCCAAAAATTGAAAAACGTTACAGTACCGATGTGTCAAAAGATTGACGAAAATCAATTTATTTGCGGATATGAAGGCAATGGCTCCGAGGGAAAGGGATGTGTTTCAGGATATCTCGATTGTAATGATAACCGGGTCGATGGATGTGAAACTGAAACCAGCAATCAGAAATGTGGTTCATGCAGTAACGATTGTGCCAATAGTACCGAAGGCCTGATTTGTATTGATGCAGCAACAAAAAAATGTGGGTGCACAACCAATGATCATTGTAAAGATGGAAAAGTATGCATAAATAACACATGTTTGGCTCCAACGCCGACACCGACTCCGACTCCGACTCCGGAACCGACCCCGACTCCGACTCCGGAACCGACCCCGACTCCGACTCCGGAACCGACCCCGACTCCGGAACCGACCCCAACCCCAGATCCAAATCCTTGTGCTGATTGTCTGCCAGGTCAAATTTGTTGTCGAAATATTATTTGCCTATATCCTATTGATTGTAATTGAGAATCTAATGGGTATGCTCATCTGTCAAAATCATTCAACAATGTGATCCGAATCAAGCTAATACAAACTCGTGTTTAGGTGTACCACAGAAATTGTGCATCATTTATGATAATAAATCACATATATATTTGAAAAATTTTGGCCTATCAAGATCCTGCCAATAGTATTTTGTAATTATATATACATGGCATAAAAATTGCTTGTAAATATGGCTATGAGCTTGACCGGTTGTACAATTTTTTATCTACAAGGGCGAACCAGCCCGAATCATCAATCATATTGGATAGTTTGTATCAACGAGGGGATGCGGAATGTTTTTTTGGAAAACGATTGTGGATGGGTTTTCGACGTACGAGTTTTTCTTTTGGAGCGACAAACTGCCCGAAGGTAAGCGGTTGGATTTTTTTCATGCCTCAACCGCGCGTCAGTTTTTGAC
>JBFFBT010000443.1:0-2014 GCA_041560255.1 Myxococcota bacterium
CTCTGGTATCTGCTCGGCATTGGAATATGGATACGTATATGTTGACGGACGGAATTTGGATCGAGGGTAGATCCCTTTTTGTGAATCAGGATTTTGATTTTGCCACAGCCATGACCATCGAGAATATCGGACCAGCCATCGCAGCAGGAAAACGTCAGAGCGAGAACCAAAAGACAGCGGTCTTGTTGAAAGATACAAAACCATTTGATATCAATGGCATTTTTTGTAATTCAATGACACACTCCAAACGCATTGAGAAGTTGCCTGCAAAAGCCCGGATCGCTGTCTATGCTCTTTTGTTTGGCAATACCAATGCTAGATTGCACACCATCCTTGAGATACATGCAGAGGATGCGGATACGATGGATCCAAAGAGTCGTAAGAAGCTCAACCCCCTTCGACTCATGAGCGTATCAGAGGCGCTGCCCATTGAAGGTGCTCAGTCATGGAGCTCGGATCAGGGTAGGGTTTTGATAACAACGATCCAAAAATCCATGGATAGAGTCGTCGAATTGTTGCGACAGTATGTTGAGCTGAACGGATCTGATGCCCCGACTATTGTTGTCTTTGGATTAAAATTTGGGAAAATTGGCAAGTGTCATATGGGAGGTAATCAATACATTGGAGGCGCTTTTGGAGTTACACATACAAAATTATCCCTTTTTCAGCCCAAAGAACCGACATCGACCTTGATGATTTGCCCACCCGATTGATGCTGGATTGACTGGGACTCTATCCGTATCTCTTCACAACGATGTGGCCGATTTTTTCAGATTTGATAAGCGACAAAGCTTGTTGGTTGTCGTCTCAAAACCCGGTTTTTCGACATCGTAAAACGTAATCCTCTGCACTTCTTCAACATGATTCGTGGTTTCCATAGAAAAACAATAGCGAGGTTTTTTTGAGTATTATTCTTAGGAGATTTATATGAAATCTATCGAAATCACCGATATCCCACACAAAATCCAAATTAATATATAGAATCAAATCAATTGACTAAATAGACTTCTGTTCAGACGTCTATTAAATCGAGACTGAGTTAAATTTTTCTTACTCGCTTCGGTTGACTTAATTTGTATGTAAGTATTAGTATGAACTTTATATTTTATTTGGTAATATACAAGATCATATTAACAAAAATACAAAATACCGAAAGGAGGCCGTGAAAAACAAAGCGAGAAATGTCATTGGAATCAGGCTTTTGTATCAACCAGATTTTAGGAGGGCTACAAAAATGAAGTATTGTATCGAATTGCTGGCGTTCGTGTCAGCTACAATTCTTATCTTTGGGTGTGGACCCATGGATGAGATCGACAGCCAAAGCGATGACTCCACCAGGGTTGTCAACCACGATAGGTCCACCGAAGACACATTTTTACCCGGTTCATGTAAAAACCCTTCGGGTGGCAACTATTGCGGTAAAAAATCTCCCGATAATTGCTGGTGTGACAACCTGTGCATCCAGTATAACGATTGCTGTGAAGACATAAAGCCAGTGTGTGACGGCAGCCCGACACCCACACCGACTCCCAACCCGACACCCACACCAACGCCTGGGCCGACACCCACACCAACGCCTGGGCCGACACCCACACCAACGCCTGGGCCGACACCCACACCAACACCTGGGCCGACACCCACACCAACGCCTGGGCCGACACCCACACCCGCAAAATCGTGTAAAAACCCTTCAGGTGGCGACTATTGTGGTAAAAAATCTCCGGATGGATGCTGGTGTGACAACCTGTGTTCCCAGTACAACGATTGCTGCCCGGACAAACAACAGGTTTGTGACGGAAATCCGACCCCTACTCCGACCCCGACCCCAGGCCCGACACCCACACCGACGCCCGGACCTACTCCGACCCCGACCCCTCAACCCACACCGACGCCGGAACCAACTCCGGATCCAAACGTCACGGAGCTGGTTGACGGCCAACGGATTAAAATAACGGGAAACGGTGGTGTGCCGTTGTATTTGACTTTTCAGTGTAACGACAAGGCGGTGTTTCAG
>JBFFBT010000444.1:0-2009 GCA_041560255.1 Myxococcota bacterium
ATGATTGCCCTGGTGCCTTTCCATATGTGGCTTGTAGATTTTGTGCAAGGCCTCTCGACTTCGGGCTCTATGTTGTTGTTCGGGGGAGTCATTGTAGGAGGGATGGGAGCCTTTGCCCGATTTTTGTTGGTGGCCCTCCCTGGCTCTCTTGCGGGAGAAGATCTGCTGGACTGGATATCCGTTTTGCATGGGTTGAGTATGGCCGCTTTGTTGGGGTCGAATGCCGTGGCTTTGGTGCAGAAAAACGCCAAACGATTGGCTGCTTATTTGCTGGTAGGTCAAGTTGGATTGGTTGGGCTTGCCTTGGCGGCTTGTGGGAAGATGAAGGCTTCGAGCTTGTCACCGAGTGAAGCAATGGGTGGAGTATTGGTCTTTCTGGCTGTTCATGCCGTGAGTTGGTTGGGTTTTTTTGTGGCTCAATCCGTCATTGAGTCGGAAGGAGAAGCCGATCCAAACGTGGGACGCCTAGAGGGTTTGGTGTACCAACGGCCCTGGTTGGCAGTGTCATTGGGATTGGCCCTTTTGTGTATGGCCGGAATGCCGCCGAGTGCGGGCTTTTTTTCGAGACTCTACTTCTTGAAAGCCTTGGTGGATGTCGGTTGGAACACGACGGCGGTGGTTGCGGCGTTGAGCTTTGGATTGGTATTGGTGATGTGCCTGGGACTGGTCGCAACCATGATACAAAAACCATCCGAATCAATCGCATTGAAATCCACAGGTTGGGGTCTACGCTTGGTGGCCGTGGTGGCTTCCATCGTCATTTTGTTGTTTGGAGTGCTGCCCGGAAAAATTTTGGAGCTTGCGATTTTTTCGGCGGGCTCTTTATGGTAGATCTGTACAGGTTCAAAACGACCAATTTTGCAATCGATGTGTTTTTGATGTGCTGGAATTCTATCAAGTACAGGATCATGATGAACTCTGTTCTTGAAGAGTGAACTGTGATACCATAACCTTAGGGGAGCGGAGTTGAGCAAAGAAAACTTAGTGTATTGTAGGAGTTTCGGCGTTCTTTCGTGACTTGAGATTGCTTGGTTTCATGCATAATTATACGTGCCGGTAAAAATCGGCGGGAGGATTGGACCAATTATGTCTCATCGACGCAATAACTATATTTTAACTGCCAAGAAGTTGATGGATCTTATGGGAAGCGATGTGATTTTTCACCCCGGGCTTATTGTGCAAAAAGATTTTAGTACCAAAAACGGTGTAATTCGATTTTTGGCTCGTTACGATGGTAATGGCACCTTTACTGTCAAGGTAGCCAGTGTGAAAAAGGAAATTTGGTCTGGACAGATTGAAGTTGCGGACAATTTTCCTGGTATCGAAAGGTTTGTTGCCGGACTCGATGGTGTCGAAATGGAGCATAGAGATGACCCGGGTCCCATCGAGCAAGCCCGAATGGCTCCGGAGGAAAATCAAAAACCTGTTTTTGCAGATGATTTGGCCTCGGTTCAACAAATACCCCATCAGGGAGAAGTTTGGGTGATGAATTGCATTGTTGAGCAGAGTCATGATCATGAGATTCGCTATAGGGCGGTCGACTCTTACGGACAATCCTATGGTGCGCCTCGTATCCTGCCAAAAGAAGAATTTTATGAGATCTTTACCGAAATAAGCCATGGTGTCTACCAGCTATCTGTACAAGTGATTAAGGTGGGTACGGACTCCATCACCTACGTCAAGCTCAATGCCGACAAGCAACCCAGCGGGGAGCAAAAGGTTACGAAATTGGCTCCATTTGTTGCCAGTTTCATACCGGAGGCAACTTGTTACTAATCGGTTCCTGGTTTAAAACTTCGATTTTATAAGATCAACTCGCCAGTTGCATAAAATGCCGTCAGCCTGGATAGATTCTATCCAGGATCCATGTGTGCCGGGCATGTTCAACAGCTTAGAGGTGAAAGTCCTCTATCCAACCGGACGGAGGTGAAGGATTAGCAAAGCGCAAGGGGAAATCCCAGGTATCGTGAGGTATCACCCAGAGGAAGCGTGGAGCAAAAGTGCGAGCC
>JBFFBT010000445.1:0-2005 GCA_041560255.1 Myxococcota bacterium
ACGGCCGGGGCGGTGTATGCAAGCCCGACCGGATCATTGCGTCGGTTGACATACACCGGGACCGGGTTGCTGGCCGAAGCCCGGGTCAACACCGAACGGACCTTGATGTTTTGGCCGTTCGTGAACGGACAAATCCAAAGCCCGCACGTTATGCAGATGAAGGGCGGACTGATAGGCGGCAACGGCAATACGATCTACACCCGCCACGGAGCATTGTTGGACGGGATGGTCTTCCACGGTGACGGATTCGTGCAGATCGCCGGTGTGGTCATGGACGATCCGGACGCCGCCGTTACGATGCAGGCGGATCGGCTCTTGGTGCTTGCCCGAGACGGTAGGCTGACGGGATATGGATTGACCGGTGAGGATTTCCCGGGATTGATAAAGCTTTTCACGACACAAATCCAACCTGCCGCGGGACTGTTGGTCGCCGGTGGTGATCTCATCACCTGGAAAGACAGTCGATACGTACGCTACGAGTTCGAGCCGGTCGGACCTGCGATCCCGGAAGGCACACTGATCGAAAAGGGATCGGTGGACGTCGGCAGCGCCGTCTACAAGCTGGTGGCGGATGGAGAGCTCATCTGGGTACAAAGCGCGGGTCCCTATTTGGATCCGACCTGGCATGCGTTCATGCAGGCCGAACGTGTGGCCGTCATTGCCGATGGGACGGATGATCTGTTGTTTGTCAACAACCGGATGTATCGAAAGATCTCCGGCGCATATCCTGAAGTGGAAAAGATTATTGCGCAAGAGACCTTGGCCGACAGTGTCATGCCCGAGATTCATCCGGTCTTGGTGGATGAGCCGTTCGGTGTGCGCATCGACCATGCTATGGATTCGGAAACCCTGGGTGGCGAGAGCTGTAGGGTGCAAAAGACCGACGGTGTTTTGTTGGCTGCCGCGCGGGTTTGGAGAGATAATCGCAGCCAATGGTTGGTCGATCGAAGTCAACTCGACCAACCGGACTTGATGTTTGTCTGCACCGACCGGGGCAACCACACCAGCAGTGCGCAGTTGACCAGCCTAGATCCCCGGTCGACCGGAACCGTGTCCATCCGACCGATGGAACAAACTGCCTTGGCGAAAGGTTCGCTCGTACCGGCCGTGGTTGCAATGGCTCCGGAGTCAGGAGTATCGCAGGCCCGATTGCGTTGGAACAACGCGGAGCCTCAGGTGTATGCGAAACTTTCGACCCACACCGCGGCAAATTGGGTGGATGTGCCCAAAGAGGCTGACCTGGTATCCTACCGGGTGGAGTTGAACGGTGTGGAAGTGGGCGGCTACGAAATTCCGCTTACCGAAAACCTGGCCTGTCCGGGTACCATCTTGATAAGCAAGCCGGAAAACAACCAGAGCTTTGTAGAAGGCGAGTGGTTGGATGTGGATTTTGGCGTCCCGGCAAACATCGATGCGTGCGGAAGTTTCCGTTACGCTGAAATCACCTTGCGGGATTTCAACCAAAACCTGCTGGATCGAAGAATTATCGGGAAATCCAAAGGAACCATGTCGCTGCGCTTGCCGCAATTGTCCGAGTGGCAAAACCTGTTTGTCATGGTGCGCGCCTTCTATGGACCTGAAGCATATCATTTGTCCAGCCAAGCTCTGAGTATCGGCGTGTATCCGAAGCTGAACCTGCCCACTCCCGAAATCGCCGGAGTGGGACTGAAGATCATGCGGGGATCGCAAATGTCTGTATGGATATCCAACCGGGCGGTGTTCGGCTCGGAGGTTGAGACCAGCATCCAGATTTTGGATCCGGCCGGTGAGGTATTGGCGACCGATGAGCGGCATGTCGTGTACGAGGTCCAACCTGGCTTGGATCAGCTTACGATTGAAGCGGTTGCAGACGATGGGTTGGGCAACCGAAAAACCAAACGCAGGATCGTGCGGGTCATAGAGCCGATGATCATGTCCAATACTACCAGGATCATGCCCTTTACGGTCGGGTTGCCGGATGTAGGCGGGGCATGGTTTGCATCCAGCCGGCAGCTGTACGCTTTGG
>JBFFBT010000446.1:0-2004 GCA_041560255.1 Myxococcota bacterium
ATCCATTTCTGCCTTGGTGGCTTCTCTTTCTATGTCATACAACTTGGATACCGCATTGATGGCCACTGCCGCCCGTGGATCTGTGTCTACAATTTCTCGAAAGTATCTTCTGGCATGACACCAGCATCCTACTTCATCTGCCTTGCCTCCACGGTCTCGATCAAAACAAATATCGTAACCAGCATATGCGTCTGCTTGCAGCCATCCCTCATACGACTTGAGAAAATTGGCTTGTCCGTTATTTTCTCGAGTAGGCGTGTATTCATAGCATGCATATCGTTGGTCGCCTATGTAGATCCACATGTGACCTTTATGAATGTTTTGGCCTTTGGATTGGCCACACATCAATACTTTGATTCCTGTGTCATCGGTCTGCACCAGATGACTGGCAAGAACCTCGGCTTGAATCAATGCGGCAATGGGTCCCAATTGGCGAGCCATTTCCACCACCCAACCAGACAATGTGGATACTGGAATGTCCACGCCAGAACGCTCAAAGATTCGTTTGATTCTGTGCAAAGGGTTGTGGTCTACGTATTTGCTCACCATCACCTGGGACAAAAGGCCCGGCCCCGCATAGCTGCCTTCAATAACACGATCACTCCCTGGGGCGCGTTCCATTTCTCCGCCGCATGGTCTACAAGCCACAACCTCACGTCGATCTTCGATCACCTCAAAATGGGCAGGGTGAAATTCAAGCTCATAAGACACATCCCAACTCACGGTTGTTTTTTCTTTGCCACAGGTGCAAATTCGAGCATCGCCCTCCACTCGATGATCTCGTGTACGACGTGGCAAATTATCTGACATGGGTTTTCTGCCATGACCCTTCTTCAATCAATTCAGTCTTTTTTTCTAATGTTGGCGACCATTGCTTGCGTCGTTTGGCTCCCTGTAAATCGATTCCTTCAAGCATCAACGCCAATTCGGCTGCATCCATTTCAATATAACCATATTCTGTATCTACAACTGGTTTTTTGAATACACCGATCTCGAGTTTTTTATACACAAGGCAATATCCGCTGCGATCCCAAAAAAGTATTTTGCATCTATCGCCTCGACGATTGACAAAAACAAATAGATGACCGGACAGTGGTTATGTGTCGTGCCACATAACCACTGTCTGGCCATGTATTTTTCCTCCTGACACAAACATAAGTCTTTTATTTTAATTCTGATAGATACAGCTCACTGGACGCTTACGAATCTATCCAGGATGACGGCATTTTATGCAACTGGCGAGTCTACTCTGATCCAAAATAGACCGACAGGAAGGGTTTTTTTTTATTTCAGCATGATAATCGAGCATGTGTCCGAGACGTAGATGAACTGTTCGTCGAGCGTCAATTTTACCGCTTCGCATGGAGTGTCAAATCTGTCCAGCAATCGGGGTGTCGCTGGATTGCGAATATCGATTTTCAATACGCCGGATTGTTCGTCTGCGATGTATACGGTATCGTTACGTACCGCAACATCATATGCGAAACCGGGTGTGTCCAAAGATCCAATCAATTTGGGTTTGGAAGGATCCTGCAGTCCAATGATTTGCAGTCCGGATTCACCGTCGGCGACATATGCCGAATGATTTTGGACGGCAATGCCGTAAGCCTGTCCGGGTGTGTTAATAGAGCTTATTAGCTTCGGTTTTTTCGGATTGCTGAAATCCACCAGCAGAAGCTTGCCGGCGTCGCTTTTGGCAATGTAGGCGGTGTTTCCCTGAATGGCAAGCCCGTATGCAAAACCTTCCATTGGGTAGGTGCCTATGTGTTTTGGTTCCGATGGGTGGCTGATGTCGAAAATCAGCAAGCCGGCGTGGTCAGAGGTGGCCAAGAGTAGATTTTCCGTCGTTTCGAGCTCGCGGGTCGATCCGCGGACATCGAGTTTTGCGATCCTTATCATGCGGTCTGGTTTCAAGGTTTGGAGAATCAATAAATCTTCCGAGCGATCGGATAGGTATATGTGATCAGCATAAAAGGCAATATCATGTGCTCGGCGCATTTTTTC
>JBFFBT010000447.1:0-1992 GCA_041560255.1 Myxococcota bacterium
CTCAAAAAAACCCCGGTAACCGATCTTACACCCCTTGCACATATCAGCAGCTTGCGAAACTTGTACATGTCAAACACCAAGGTCGAGAATCTTACTCCGATACAAAACCTCACCAATCTCAAAGAATTGATATTATGGGACGTCAACATCAAGGACATCAGAGCCTTGAAGGGTTTGAAAAACCTAAAATCGTTGACATTTTCCAGTGCGGAGTTAAAAGATCTTTCGGCGCTTCGTCATCTGACCAATCTTTCGTTGCTGGCCTTGCCTTTCTTACGAAATGTCAATAACATCGAACCTCTGAAATCTTTGAAAAATCTTGAAGAGCTGGATCTTGGAAATACGGGCATTCACGATCTGAGCCCATTGAAGGATCTACAGAAATTGACTCGATTGATCATCATGGGCACACAAGTCAAGGATATATCCCCTATTCAAAACCACAATAAAATAGAAATACTGGATCTAAGGGGCCTCGAGTTGAACAGCTACAACCCTATAAAACACCTGACAAACCTGTACTTATTAAAAGTCAACCATATTCAAACCAAGGATCTCCTGTTGTTCGAAAAGCTGAGCAAGCTGGAATGTATTATGATTGACAACAGCAAAATAAAAGATTTCAGCCCTTTGTTAAAGCTGAAAAAACTTACACAGCTTTATTTATCCCAAACACATATCACCAAAGAGCAAAAACAAATGCTCCAAAAAGGCTTGCCGGAGCTCATGATTTATATTGAGCCTGATGACTAAAACTTCATATGTATTTCAGCCCCGACCAATCCCTTATTTACCCGGGCCTTGTTACGGATAGATGCATCGATACGATCCTTACTTCAAGCTGACTTTCGTTTGCGCGCCCGTACAGGCTTTACCGTAAGCCGCATATTGTCGATAAGCCGGGTCTGCCCTACCCTCACACCCACCAACAACACGGCGTCCCGTTCGACCTCGGGAATCCGCTCGAGCTTGACGGGATCGCAGACCGCCACGTACTCGATGTCCAAGTCGCGTTCTTCGCGCAACAAATCAAGAACGATGGCGGTAAGCTCGGCTGCGTCTCTTTCTCCCTCGTCCAACAATTTTTTGGCCTTGCGCAGGCCTCGAAAAATCGCGGTGGCTTGATTGCGCTGGGTGGGGCTCAAGTAGGCGTTCCGGGAGCTCATGGCCAGTCCGTCTTCTTCTCGTATGGTCGGCAGGCCTCGAATCTCGATTTCCATGTTGAGATCTTCAACCATCCGACGGATGGCCACCAGCTGCTGGTAGTCCTTTTCGCCAAAAAACGCGACGTCCGGATTGATGATGTGAAACAGCTTGCAGACCACCGTGGCCACCCCCCGAAAATGACCCGGACGGGAAGCTCCACAAAAATTTCGGGTGACATCCGTAAGATCGACAAAGGTTTGATAGCCCTCCGGGTACATCTCGGCGGTGCTCGGGACAAACAGGATATCCACCCCGGCCTGCCCAAGTTTTTTTCTATCACCACCCAAATCCCTGGGGTACCTGTCCAGATCCTCGTTGGGACCAAATTGGGTCGGGTTGACAAAAATGGTGGCGACCACGAACGATGCAGCCTTTTTGGCTTCACGAATCAAGCTCAGATGCCCATCGTGGAGATACCCCATGGTCGGCACCAGCGCGATTTTTCGTTTTTTCGATCGGGCTTCTTTTAAATGCCGCCGGATTTCTTTGATGGTGCGTACCAATTTTACGGGTCTGGAGCTTATTTTTTGAGATTTTTTCTGTGGCGTATGGGATTTTTTAGATTTTTTTCCGTTGGAACCGTCGGTTTTTTTATTTTTTTTCAGGTCGTTCGGCATGACAGGGCACCGCCTTTCATAGCCATCAACCACCCCCAACTTTGGTCGGCTCTGTGAGAACGCAATAAGACTTTAAAATTAAATAGAAAAAGATCTGAAAAAAGTCAAGCTATTTTATGGAAATTACAACAGAAAAACCTACACCCGGCGGATCGAGCCAAAGTCCCGC
>JBFFBT010000448.1:0-1976 GCA_041560255.1 Myxococcota bacterium
CTCACCTCCAGAATAATACCCGTCTTCGTGGCGCAAATTCACTACAAAAGATCACGACGGCAAAATATCAAAACGCCTTATCGGGCGCTACCACGGTCGATCATGGGTAACCTTCACCACCGCTGCCAACCCAACAACCCATATTTCAAATCAGGGCATTGGCAATCATAGATGTAGTGACAATACACTACATTGTAACTCATATGTTGTCAATAAAATTTTTACATCTCAAATAATTCCGCATTCCGCAAGTCGATCTATGATTGAAAAATGATCAAGCATGAAAAACAGGAGAAATTTCCTTGACTATTATGGGTCATTACCGATTATACTGTAGATCCTCAAGGATTTTGCCAAAACCGACAAGAGGAGACCTTGACGTGAAAAGACATCTTGGCAGGGCGATCTTGTTCGCGATGGCTGTCTTGTGGAGTGTATCCATATTCGGTTGCTCCACGAGCCCACAAGTCATGCCGACAGGATCGGATGGGGAACAAAGTGTTGAAATTCCTGTACATGTCACAAGAGCCCAAGATGGAAGACCTTCGAAAGCCGGATCGGACGAAAAAATAGTTCAATACGATCTCAATCGAGATAACAAACCCGATGTGTGGGCCTATCTGGGACCGATGAGCAACCCCGACAATCCTCAAGAAATCACCCAAGAAGGGCTCAGACATAAAGAGTGGGATTTTAACTTCGACGGAAAAGTGGATATTTGTCGATATTATGATTTCAAGGGTGGTGCCATCCGAGACGAGATGGATTTAGATTTTGATGGACATGTCGATGTTGTGACATATTACCTCGGTGGCAAGAAGCAAAGACAGGAATACGACTATAATTTTGATAACACCCCGGATTTCTGGAAGTTTTTCGAAAAAGACAAATTGGCCCGTACAGAGCGTGATCGTGATTTCAATGGCAGGATCGATCAATGGGAGTATTATATCGGTGGCAAGCTCGATCGAATCGGGCTCGACGAAGATGGAGACGGTCAAATCGACAAGTGGATCCAACAGGATAAAGCCGAGTAGCCCCAATTTTTGTTATCGCTATCAATCTGTTTGCTTACCAAAATCATCTTAGGTTTCAATCCCCCGAAGCTCTGAGAGGTCGTGGTCGCTTAGTTTGCAATGATAATCCCATCCAATCCTTGTGAACGCAGCATCGACAAGGTTTCATCGGCCGAGGTTCGTTGCAAAGGACCCAGCCGGACCCTGAAAAACATTTGAGTTCCGACTTTCGCATCAACAATCTCAACTTGTTGAAACCCGAGATCCAAAAGCCTATTTTTCAACAAGGTCGCCTTGGATGATTCTGTGAAAGACGCTACCTGTATTTGTATCGACTCGGCCTTTGTTTCGCTGGTTTTCGGGCTTGGCACCGGTGCGGTTACAGTTGGGGCATGATTTACTGGAGTGTCGGTCTGGGATGCAATAACCGGTTTGAATTCCGGTTTAGGAGTGGGTGTTTGTATGATGGGTCTGAGCTTTGGGGGTTTGTTCAGCTCTTCGTGGAATGTCAACGAATCGGTATCAATGTAGTTGCTTTTTCTTTCACGATCATCAAGTTGATCCAATTTCTTCTTCGTATCCGTGCTTTCCTCGATTTTCAATTGCCTTCCAACCATGACACCCGCGGCAAACAACAGTCCTCCCATGATGACCATAGAGAGTCCCAGCATGGTTCCCCGGCCACTACCACTTCTAAACGTCATCGTCGCTCTCCGAGGGTGATTCCATTCGATCTGGTGCAGATACTCCAAGTAAAGTCAAGGCGTTGCGTATAACCTGTCTCAAGGCCTGCACCAGAATCAGCCTGGCGGCCAATGTGTTCGGCTCCGAGCCCAAGATGGGGTTGGTTCGACTGTATTGAGTATAATAACTATGAAATGAAGCCACCAACTCGTTGAGGTAGTATACAATCAAATGTGGGGAACGTTTCTGGGTCGCAGATTGAACGATATCCTCAAA
>JBFFBT010000449.1:0-1926 GCA_041560255.1 Myxococcota bacterium
TACAACCTCGCCATCGCGGTAGATACGGGCAAGGGTCTGGTGGTCCCGGTGGTGAAAAACACGGATTGCAAAAGCCTTTTGCAAGTTGCCGGAGACATCCATGATTTGGCCGGTAGGGCGCGGGAAGACAAGTTGGTGGTGGGTGACTTGAAAGGTTCGACCTTCACCATCAGCAATGTGGGTCCTTTTGGTGGTACGGCTTTGGTACCCATCATCAACTATCCAGAAGTGGCCATTTTGGGAATGGGACGGGTGCAGGAAAAACCCGTAGTCAGAGATGGTCAAATCGTGGTGAGAAAAATATTACCGCTTTCGTTGTCGTTTGACCACCGAGTGGCGGACGGTGCGGACGCGGCTCGATTTGTAAGTGCATTGGGTCGCAGTCTGGCGGATCCCGATCAGTTGCTGCTTTCGACCTGACAGGAGGAATTGCCGTCATGGTTATGGGATCTCTCAAACAGGAAGTGGAGCTCGCGGTCATTGGGGCCGGACCGGGAGGCTATGTGGCCGCATTACGGGCGGCTGATTTGGGGATGGATGTTGCCTTGATCGATGATCGGGATCTTCCCGGAGGAGTTTGCTTGTTGGAGGGTTGTATCCCGTCGAAAACCTTCATCCATGCGGTTGAGACCATTCAGACGATCGAGCATGCCGAGCGGATGGGTATTTCCGTGTCGGGGATCGAAGTCGATATCGATACACTGCGCCGATATAAAAATAAAATCGTGACAGGATTGGGCCGGGGGGTAAAAAGCTTGCTCAAAAACCGAGGGGTCGAGCATATCAAGGCAAAAGCGCGCTTTCAAAGCTCCAACAGTCTTTTGGTCGAAGGCTCGGAGGTGTCCGAGATTGTATTTCGTCATTGTATTGTCGCTACCGGATCCCGGAGTGCGAAGCTCGATGCAACCCGTGGTGTCGATGTATGGACGTCCAAGCAGGCCCTCGATCTACCCGAGGTGCCCGAAAGATTGTTGGTGTTGGGGGGTGGGGCGGTGGGTCTCGAGCTGGGACTGGTGTATGCGGGTTTAGGGTCCCGGGTGCAATTGATCGAGTCGATGCCCGGGTTGCTAACAGGCGTTGATTCGGATCTCGTGGAGGTATTGGTAAAATCTGCAGGTAAACGATTTGCCGAAATCATGTTGCAAGCCCACCTTGATGGAGTCGAGAAAACCTCCGGGGGCTATGCTGCGGCGGTTACTGGCTTGGATGGTCGAAAGACGTTGGAGGTGGATCGGATCATTGTGGCGGTGGGCCGTAAGCCCAACACAAACGATCTCGGACTGGAAAACACATCCATCGGTGTGGATTCCAGGGGACGGATACCGGTTGATGAGCTCGGCCGCACGCGGGAAAAGGGTGTGTATGCCGTTGGTGATGTTACTCCGGGTCCCATGCTGGCCCATCGGGCGACCCGGCAGGCCAAAGTTGCCGCCGAAGCAATCGCCGGCATGCCGTCTGCCTTTGACAACCGGGCGGTGCCCGCGGTAGTGTATACCGATCCTGAAATCGCCTGGACCGGATTGACCGAGCTTGAGGCCGTCGCCCGCAACATACCCTATGATATCGGGCGGTTTCCCCTCAAGGCGCTGGGTCGTGCACAGTTGTTGAGTCGGACCGAAGGTCATGTGAAAGTTCTTGCGGATCCAGATTCGAAATTGGTGTTGGGTATCGGAATGGTCGGTCCGCAAGTCTCCGAGCTTATCGCGGAGGCGGTGTTGGGGATAGAGATGGGAGCCACCCTGGAAGACTTTTTGACGAGCATGCATCCCCATCCTACACTGTCGGAGTCGCTGATGGAAGCGGTCGAGACGGCGGCGGGCACAGGTGTACATCTGCCCGCCAAGGCAAAATGAGTAGTTATAACCGTTCACCCGGGGTAGCGATGGCTCTTTCGATTTCTGCTCAGACAAGTCCTCGAAATCTCAA
>JBFFBT010000450.1:0-1904 GCA_041560255.1 Myxococcota bacterium
CATTGAGCAAGAGAACGGGGAGGATGTGTTTGTACATTTTTCTGCAATTAATTCAGAGGGATTTAAATCTCTCAACGAAGGTGACAGTGTTGAGTTTGAAGTCACGGAAGGCCCGAAAGGCTTGCAGGCCAAGAATGTGACTGTATTGTAAAATAACGATTCGCGGATCGTGACAATCCAACGCCGGGATGCGAATCCCGGCGTTTTTTATTGGGCGGCTTACAGATGGCCAGGCTAAAATTCGGCTTGTCGTGGGGCACGGGGAAAAGGTATGACGTCTCTGATGTTGGTCATCCCGGTGCAAAACAGCATCATTCGTTCGAGGCCCAGTCCGAATCCCGCGTGTGGCACGGTCCCATAGCGGCGTAAGTCTCTGTACCACCAGTAATCCCCTTGGTTGAGACCCATTTCTTCGAGCCGTCTATCCAACACCTCGAGTCTTTCCTCTCTTTGTGAACCACCGATGATTTCTCCGATTTTGGGCACCAGAACATCCATGGCCGCAACGGTTTTGCCGTTGTCGTCCAACCGCATGTAGAAAGCTTTGATGTCTTTTGGGTAGTTCATGAGAATTACCGGCCTTTTAAAATGCTCTTCGGTGAGGTATCTCTCGTGCTCGCTCTGCAGATCGGTGCCCCAGGCTACCGGATACTCGAAGGATTTCTTGGCGTTCATTAAAATCTCGACGGCATCGGTATATGAAATCCTGAGGAAAGGTTTTTCGATGACTTGCTTGAGCCGCTCGATGAGGCCTTTTTCGATTCTAAGATCGAAAAACTTCATATCGTCTGCGCGTTTGGTCAAAAGATCGTCGAGTATGACTTTTAAAAACTCTTCTGCCAGATCTGCATCCGCCTGCAAATCCGCGAAGGCGATTTCCGGCTCGACCATCCAAAATTCTGATAAATGCCTACTTGTATTGGAGTTTTCAGCCCTAAAAGTCGGGCCGAAGGTATATACCCGGCTCAGCGCCGTACAGTAGGTCTCCACGTTGAGTTGCCCGGATACGGTCAAGTGGGCTTCTTTTCCAAAAAAATCTTTATCGAAATCGATCTGTCCGGTAGCCGTTTTGGGTAGATTCATGAGATCCAGGCAACTTACCCGAAACATTTGTCCAGCGCCTTCACAGTCGTTTGCTGTGATGATGGGGGTATGAATATAGTAAAAATCCCGATCGTCGAAGAATCGGTGGATGGATACCGAAAGGCAGTGGCGCACCCGGGCTATGGCTCCGAAAGTATTGGTCCGTGGGCGCAGATGGGCCACTTCGCGTAGGTATTCGAAGGAGTGTTTTTTGGCCGATACCGGATAGGTGTCGGGGTTGTCGATTGCGCCGAGCAGCTCGATTTTTGATGCGTCCACTTCCAGTTGTTGTCCTTTACCCTGGGATTCGACCAGCTCGCCTTCGATCTGTACGGCACAGCCGGTAGTCAACTTGGCTACATCGGTTTGATAATTGGGAAGGTTTGATTTCGCCACCACCTGCATGGTGTCGAAACATGTACCGTCAGAAAGGCCGATAAAAGACAATCCTCCATCTGCTTTGGAGTCTCTTCGGGTGCGAACCCAGCCTTTGAGCGCCAATCGGCTTCCCGGGGGTAATGCAAAAGCGTCTTTGATTTTGTGCCATTTCATGGGGAAACGAATATATAGGTATTGGGTGTACAATTGCAAGCATTTGAGTGTTTGGTATCAAGATTTCCAAGGTTTTTTCGCATCCCTTCATGATGGATTCCATTACCTTCACGGTGTATGTTTCTGTATATAGATTATCAGTATAGCGCCAGTATCTGTACTCGGGTTCGCATGAGCTTTTTGAAAGGGTAGAAAAGCTCGGCTTTACCCAGCATGATATCGAATCCAAACCCCACCACGGGCAACGGAGGCAAAATGGCCATTTGTGC
>JBFFBT010000451.1:0-1900 GCA_041560255.1 Myxococcota bacterium
CGTTGAAATGCTCTTTTTCGGGCGCATGTTTTGCAATCCTTTTGAGGGTTTTCTCTATGTTTCTTGCAATATCTGTCATAGCACTCTACACGTTTTAACCCTTTGTTTCAAGCAATTATGAGTTTTTCAGGGACGACTATTGTATTTGAAACCAGGGAAAAATGTGGTTGATATGTACCCAAAACAGGGGTACAATTGATGCCAATGTTGGATGTCATTGTATCAGCCAGGGCTGTGAAACAGATACGAAAGGTACCATCCCATGTTGTCTCCAAGCTAAAATTATGGGTCGACCTTTTAAAGGCAGAGGGAATTGATAACACTCGTAAAATTCCGGGTTTTCGTGACGAACCGCTACGAGGGAAAAGAAAAGGACAACGATCTATTCGATTGAGTCGGGCATACCGCGCAATATACACGATTGGTGAAGAAGGAGAAGTTCAGATCGTAACGATTGAAGAGGTAACCAAGCATGACTATTAGAAAAAAGGTCCCACAACAAGACGCTGAGGCTTTTCTTGAGAAGATTTCAGGAGGTCCTCTCACATTGGCTGAGGCCATTGCTTCAATTCGAAAGGGTGAGGGATGGTCCCAATTTGAATTAGGTAAAAAATTAGGTATAAGCCGGTCACATGTTTGTGACATTGAAAAAGGGCGACGATTGATTAGCCCGAAACGAGCAGCTAGTATTGCTCGCATATTGGGTTACTCCGAGACACAATTTGTTCGCTTGGCATTACAATCTATGATTGCTCAGTCGGGCCTTAAAATGATTGTAAATATAGAAGCAGCTTAATATTCTCTTGAACCGCAAAAATATCGTCCCAATTGATTTTTAAATGTTTTGGCTCATCTTGAGAGATTGATCGGGATTTTGCGGACAGACTTTCAATCAACAATTTTTTCAGGATAACGTTATTCGGTACATTGATCAGATGGTTTTAAGTGCGGATCACGGGTATCAAACCGAGGTCTTTGAGATTGGTAATCAATTGCACCAGATCGGACTTCTTGTGAGCTGCAGATAGGGTAATGCGCAGCCTGCATGTGCCGGCTGGGACGGTCGGTGGCCGCAGCCCGATGAGGTGGATTCCTCTGTCCAGTAGGGTTTGGCTTGCCTGCAGGGTGGTTTGTTCGTCTCCGAGCACGATCGGTACAATCGGGCTTTGAAGCTCGACTCCGAGTTGCTTGGACAGGTATTCCAGGTGGCTCCAAAGACGGGTTTTGGCTGATGGATCGGCCTGCAACAATCGCAACACGGTCAATACTCCGGCAACCATGGGGATGGGCGCCGCGGTGGAAAAAATCAGTGATCTGGATTGGTTTAGGATGAGATCGGACATCGGGGGATTGCAGGCGGCAAATCCTCCTTGAAAGGCAAATGCCTTGCTCAAGGTGCCCACCTGGACGTCGACTTGATCCGCTATCCCCAGTTGTTGCGCCAGTCCTGCTCCGGATTGGCCGAATACCAACATACCATGACCTTCGTCGGTCATGAGCCAGGCATGATGTCGATGTTTCAGGGAGGCAATAGAAGTCAATGGAGCATGATCCCCCTGGGTGCTGAATACAGATTCGGTGATGATGAGCTTCGGGCCGGTCGGGTGTTTTTTCAAGAGCTCTTGCAGATGATCGGTATCACAGTGTCTGTATACATGCACCTCGGCTCCGTTTTGCCGGGCGATCCGGCAAGCGTCGACAATGGAAGCGTGGTTGAGCTCATCGGAGAATATGTGCGTTGCGCTTTGAGCCAACGAGGTGATCACACCCAGGTTGGCCGCATAACCGGACGGGTACAAAAGGCAGCGTTGTTTGGAGCAAAGCTCGGCCAGCCGGTCGCTCAACTCGGCATGGATGCTCGTGGTCCCGCATATCAACGGTGAGCCTCTCGGACCGCTTC
>JBFFBT010000452.1:0-1893 GCA_041560255.1 Myxococcota bacterium
CCGGCCCCGTTGGCCTCGATCCGACCCGTACCGCCCACACCGGTAAGCGTAGCAACCTCGATGAGGATGCTTCCTCCGGCTCCGGCGTAAGAACCATAGTACAAGCCGTCGGCCTTGATCCTACCGCCTCCGGCCAGCTCCAATCCGGCCGCCCGGATTGTTACAACGCCTCCGCCCGCACATCCGGCATCCGAGCAGTTGCCGCCCGATCCGGGGTGCCCGGGATGCAGGTAATCTCCGTACCCGGGCAAGGTGCGTTCCGAAGTGGACTCGCCTCCGATACCTGCGTGGCTGCCTCCGTAAGCAGAATGCTGGGCGTTTTCAATCGTTCGTTTTCCCACATATCCCTTGCCGCTTACATCGATGGATGCTCCCGCGGTTACAAGCACTCTACCCGCACAGGTTACATCCAGCGCCTGCCAAACCAGATCCGTTTGCCCGGGCGAGGTCAGGACCGACATCCCCTGCAGGGTAAGATCCGCTCCGGCGATCAGCGCGCTCGTCTCCACCACGGCCCCGGCGTCCAGGGTCATATCGCCTGTCACCCGTAGCTCGCCCACAAGGGTCTTACCGCCCGACACCGTAAGGCTTCGATCCACCTGCATGCCGGCGGCGTCCACCCTCACTCCATCCAGCACCAGATGACCTTCCACCCAGATGCTTTCTGCTTGTAGCGACGTATCCCTCGCAATCCGTCGCAGGCTCAGATCGTTGCTCGTATGCACGCTCCCGCTGGTTACGATCTTTCGATCCGCGATCACCAGATCCACACCCAGGATGTCCGCTCCGGTCTCGAGCACCACGCCCGACCTCTCGTCGATCGTAAGGATTCCTACGATGTTCTCACTTCGAAGCCGGTTTGGGTAGCTTTCTGCAGGCAGACCTTCATCCACTGCCTCGACCCCGAGCCCCACGGCCGTATCCACCACCAACCGGTCCGCTCCAAACTCGGCTGTCGCTCCACCGCTGACCTCCACGGTCTCAAACCGGTGTACGCCCACGAGCGTTTGTCCGACCACCGCGCCGAGATCCTCGCCCGGCGCGCTTACCACCGTAAGGCTTTGGCTCACAACGTCCGCAGACTCGATCCTGTAGTACGGTCCCGGGTCGTCGCCTGCGTCCAGATCCACAACATAACCTTCATACTCCCGGTGCTCCACGAGCGCTCCTGCCGGCAGGCTTACAACCCACCGGTCGGCCTGCGTCCCCGGCGCCACCGACGTGATGGCATGCCGTCCTACCACCTCGAGCCCGGTTGTATGGATCGACGTCACGCTCTGGTTTCTGTCCGGGTCGTAGTTCGATACCTTCAACCTGCCATACCCGCCCGAGCGGCGCATATACACCGTACCCGCGCTGCCATAGGCCGACTGAACGCTTGTCTGGCTTCGGCCTCCGGCCCGGGCCGTGATGTACTTCTCATCCACCCCGATGGCTTGCTCGTAATACACCGCCACCCGGCCTCCGCCTCCGGTGTAGATGCCCTTGGTCCAATCTCCGGCCCCGTTGGCCTCGATCCGACCCGTACCGCCCACACCGGTAAGCGTAGCAACCTCGATGAGAATGCTTCCTCCGGCTCCGGCGGAATAATTATAATACAAGCCGTCTGCCTTGATCCTACCGCCCCCGGCCAGCTCCAACCCGGCCGCCCGGATTGTTACAACGCCTCCGCCCGCACACCTGGCATCCGGACAATTGCCGCCCGATCCGGGATGTCTGGGATGCAGGTAATCTCCGTACGCGGGCAGGGTATCATCCTGGTAGTAGTCTCCTCCGATACCTGCGTGGCTGCCTCCGTAAGCAGAATGCTGGGCGTTTTCAATCGTTCGTTTTCCCACATATCCCTTGCCACTTACATCGATGGATGCTCCCGCGGTTACAAGCACTCTACCC
>JBFFBT010000453.1:0-1888 GCA_041560255.1 Myxococcota bacterium
ATCGGGATAGGGGGACACCTCACGGTGCCCCTCCTCCCACACCACCGGGCATACGGGTCCGTACCACGGCGGTTCGGCCGGTTTTGCTGTCAAGATGCCACCTCCAGAGAAATGAGGCCAGTTGAGACAAGGTATTTATTTGAGATTGCCTTTTGTACCATAGGGTGTCTGCTCATTCTCCAAGGACCACACTTACACGCTGCAGTTTGCGCAGCTTGCTTGACCGTCAAGCCTCTCTTACGTAGTTCCTTGAAGCGCTTCTTCCCATTTTCCCATTGCTTCCACATCAGGCTTCTCATTCTTCGGCGTATCCAGCCATCCAGACTTCGGAACTTCAATTTGTCCTGGCTGTACCCGTAATAGCTAGCCCATCCTCGTATATAGCTTTTCACTTCCTTGACCACCTGTTCGTTGCTCCTTCCCTTTGTCCTACGGGTTAGCTGCCGGATTCTTTCCTTGAATCGCTTCATGGATTTGCGGGATATCAGTCGAATTGGAGTGTCGTGCTCGGTGAATGTGAATCCAAGGAAGGCCCTCTCCCATACTGGCGCTACTGCGCTCTTGTCGGGGTTGACCCTCAGTTTGAGTCTCTTTCCCAAGAACTCAACTATCCTTGCCATCACTCGTTCGCCTGCCTTTTGGCTACCAACGTATACGTTGCAGTCGTCAGCATATCGGCAAAACCGGTGTCCTCTGCTCTCCAATTCTCTATCCAGTTCATCCAGCAATACATTCGATAACAGTGGTGAAAGTGGTCCACCTTGGGGCATCCCCTTCGTTCGGGGGCTTACCAAGCCTCCTATTAGCATGCCTGCTTCGAGGAATCTGCGTATTAGCTTCAATACACGTTTGTCTGCTATTCGCTGAGCTACTCGTCCCATGAGTATGTCGTGATTTACTCGGTCGAAGAACTTTTCCAAGTCAAAGTCCACCACATATCGACGTCCTTGTTGGATGTATTCCTGGGCTTTGCCTATCGCTTGTTTGCCCGATCGGCCAGGTCGGAATCCATAGCTGTTTTCTGAGAATCTTGCATCCCATTCTTCCTGTAGCTTCTGCAATATGGCCTGCTGTATCAGCCTGTCTACCACTACAGGCACCCCAAGCATTCTCTTCGTTCCATCTGGCTTGGGGACCTCCACCTTCTTGACTGGCTGAGGTTCATAGTTGCCCTCAAGCAGATTTTGTCTGATTCCTGCCCAATGTTCCTTCAAGTATCCCAGCAACTCATCCGTGGTCATGCCGTCCACTCCGGGACTGCCTTTGTTCCGTTTGACTCGTCTGTACGCCTTTATCATGTTCTCCCGCTGGCACACCTCCTCCATCAATCGGTCGCTCTTTGAAGCCGAGTGTTCGGGTTGGTTCTCCGCCTTGGGCGGTTCGACCCCTTTTCGGGTTGGCCCCAGAGCTTCACTCCTCGGCCTTTCCCTAAAGGCTAGCTCAAGCTGTCTTTTCTGTCGCTTTCCACCCATGAGAAAAACTCCCTACTTACTACTCCGTTTTACCGTTCGGGCCTTCCCTTTCTCTAAGGTACTATGCCCTCTGCTGACTTCTACGTCGCGGTCATTTGGTTCCCACTCCTCCTTAGTCCCGATTCCGGGACACGACGTAGACCTCCCGGGGTAAGTTCAACCGCTTTCCGTGCACAACCGCCGAATATACATTCTACGTTCTTGACGGATATGGACTTCGCTGTTCCATGCCAGCTCGTCCAACGGGAATGCCTTGTATTCGGTTCTTGTCCATCGGCTCGCACTTTTGCTCCACGCTTCCTCTGGGTGATACCTCACGATACCTGGGATTTCCCCTTGCGCTTTGCTAATCCTTCACCTCCGTCCGGTTGGATAGAGGACTTTCACCTCTAAGCTGTTGAACATGCCCGGCACAC
>JBFFBT010000454.1:0-1885 GCA_041560255.1 Myxococcota bacterium
GGTTGGAAACTTTTCCAAAGACAACTTCAAACCGGTTTGCGCGTTTTTTGATGCTTCGATACGGCCGAGATAAAACCCGGATTTTTGCGTACCGATGAGCAGCGTATTCTTTTCATACGATGTGATAACCAACCTGCCTACTTTTTCAATCGCCATGTCTTCGGAGTAATACAAACGAAACAGCTTTCCATCCCTCAACAGAGTTATGCCGCCGTCTACGGAGTACAAATAGATGTCATCACCGACTGAAAACGCCTGAATGTCGTGTTGGTTGGATACGACCTCGACCTTTCCGGCGTGCCACCTGAAGATCAATCGATACGTCATGAAATACACCCCATGAGAGGTCGGGTGTATACTCCAGATATCTGCGAAATTTCTATCTTGTTTTTTTAGCTTTGCTGTGAGTGATTGGTATACCCAGTTACCTTCTTGGTCGCTCGCAAAATACCCAAACTCTCGAGCCATAGCTCCCACATAAACAACACCGTTTTTATCGACCGCCACCGATCGAGTCATCAATTTGTCTTTGTTCGAAATCAACTTCCAAGTGGTGCCGTCAAACATCAACAAGCCGGAGGCGTTGGCAAAATACATCACTCCACGTGAGTCCTGAGCGATATCCCAATTTTGCGGCGCCGCACCGAAATCCGAAGTATTAAAATTTTGGATCAAGGGGGTTCCGGGAGGCAGATTTTCCCCGCCGCTCACCGACAACCCGGAGCCGGCATACACCCATTGCGGGCATAAAATCGCAAGCCAACCCAAGACAAGCAACCCTATCTTGTGCAACTCCCAAACTCCTCCTGAAAAATATCCATATATTCCGAAGTATTGCACAAACCCCGCCACCTGCCGACAACCCAAATCTCAAAACCCATAACCAATGAGGATATCACCAAATATTTTATCCTATTTCAGCCGGGTTTCAAGTTGGTCTCCTTCGCAAAACATCCGTTTTGCTATGGAGACCAGGATCGAATTTAATGAAATACAATAGGTTTCAATTTAATGGTTTTCAAAAAACGGAGTTTTGATACGAGAACAATTTAGGGTGGGCTCGGCAAGAAATATGCCTTATAGTCTCGATCGTCTGCATCAATATACATTGCCCAAACGTGACATTGAGCTTGGATTCATCGGAAATTCGTGCTGGAAATACTCGAACCCACAGAAATAATGGTGAGTAAACCAAAGGATCAATTACATCGTCAAATTGGACTATTTGGACATAGGAGAGACATAAGCTTCGAAACAGCAATACGTTAGAAAATGTATACGATCTCTTGTTCCCTGCTGCTTACAATCACATGACTGTCTGAAATATCAATCGGGTAACCAAGCTTATCATCAACGATGCCCCCACCAAGGTATGACTTAATCTCGGTCCAAGCTCCGTCTTTATAATGAAAAACATACACACCACCCTTATCTACTCCAGGCCCGATTCCGTCTACGCAGCATGCCCAAACGGCTAGATGGTTTCCACGAATAGCCATGTTTTCGGCAAACATATCATTTGAATGATATTCAACCGGCTTGAATTTTTGAATATACTTCCAACTATTCTCCTGATTTTCGTATGTATACGAGTACGCCGCTCCAGATGCATCATCGATATTTGAAAGTCCGGCAATAGCATTGTTACCACTGACGGCAACCTTGAACCTCATAAACGCATCATCAAGGTAAATCATTGAGTTGATTTCCCAGACACTATCTTGACTCAACCGAAAAAAATACATTGTATCCCAAGAAGCCACCAATATATGTTCTCCATATATCGAAACTTCTTTTCCAAATCCAACCATCTTATCAGTATCGGGATCAGACAACCTCTGCACTTGTTTCCACGTGTTATCAGATCCTTTCTTGAAAACAATGA
>JBFFBT010000455.1:0-1849 GCA_041560255.1 Myxococcota bacterium
ATTGTGTACGCCCGGCATGGGCATAACCTCATGGGGTGAAAGTCCCCTGTACGTAAACCCTGGTAACAACAAAATTGTTACCAAAAGTACTAGCCGAAGGCAAGGGCGATCTCGCGAGGGATTGTCTGAAGGAAGCTGGAGTGCAACGCTATGAGCCGACGAACAGAAATGGCATACAAGGCCCAGTCTCCGGGTAAGTCAGCACAACATGACGAAGCCCAGGGTTTGAGGAGATAGGGTAAATGCCACGGTTGTGTAGCAAAAGGTTATGCTCTTATCCGGGGAGGTCTGTCCAACATGCGGTCCAATTAACTTTGGACAGCGTCTTGCATGGTAACATGAAAGATAGTTGGGCAGAAGTCAGCAGAGGTCATAGTAGTTCCACCATGCGGAACAAAGGACCGAACCTAGAGGAGGGCAACGGGCCAATGAGCTCGCATCTTGCAATGAACCCGACCGGGGAAGCAGGGGTGCGGCGCGTCGTTGGTAAGCCCGAACCCAAACAAGACCTGTTGGAGCGGATATTGTCCCGAACAAATATGCTCAAAGCATGGGAACGAGTAAAAGCCAACAAAGGAGCGCCCGGCATAGATGATATGTCGATAGACGACTTTATGGCGTTTGCGCGAGAGCATTGGGTCAAAATCCGTGAAGAACTCCTAGCAGGGACTTATCAACCCAAGCCGGTCAAACGGGTAGAAATACCAAAACAAACAGGAGGTACACGCCCGTTGGGTATACCCGTTGTTCTTGATCGGCTGATTCAGCAAGCCATTGCGCAGGTGCTTATGCCTATCTTCGATCCACACTTCTCGGAGTCCAGTTATGGATTTCGTCCGGGACGTTCGGCACACGGCGCGGTCTACCAGATGCGTGATTATATCCGACAAGGATATCGCCTGGCTGTAGACGCCGACTTATCGAAATTTTTCGATACAGTGGTGCACGACGTCCTGATGTGTCGGGTTGCCAAAAGGGTGCGTGATAAACGGGTCCTAAGATTGATTGGCAAATACCTGCGGGCTGGTGTGGTGATTAATGGTCGGCTGCAAAGCACCAATAAGGGTGTTCCACAAGGTGGACCACTTTCACCCTTGTTGGCCAACATTCTCTTGGATGATTTGGACAAGGAGTTGGAAAAACGAGGGCACCGTTTTGTTCGATATGCCGATGACTTCGTGATTTTAGTCAAAAGCTATCGTTCAGGCAAACGTGTCATGGCAAGCATCTGTCATTTCCTCGAACAACAACTCAAGCTTTCAATCAACCAGGAAAAGAGCAAAGTGGCTTCGACCAACAAAATCACCTTCCTTGGCTTCATCTTCAAGGGCACCAGTGTTCGTTGGTCACCCAAAGCATTTGCCGAGTTCAAAAGGCGGGTGCGAAAGTTGACGGGTAGAAGTTGGGGAGTCTCTATGGAATATCGGTTTGACAAGCTCGCGGAATACTTGCGTGGGTGGATGGGGTATTTTGGGATATCAGAACACTACAATCCACTCCCAGGGATAGACCATTGGTTGCGGCGAAGAGTACGCATGTGCTTTATCAAACAATGGCGCAAGTGTCGCACCAAGGTTCGTGAGCTGTTGAAACTCGGTGTCAACCTGCGTATGGCCATATCCATTGGCCTAAGTCGTAAGGGTCCATATCGACTCGCCAAAACGTTTGCAACCCAACTAGGGATGACCAACAAATGGCTCGAGAATCAAGGTCTGCTATCAGTAAAAGACTTATGGGTGAAAATTCATTACCCGGTTACGGCCCGGTAGCCTCTGGGAACCGCCTAGTGCGGACCCGCTTGCTAGGTGGTGTGGGGAGGACGGGTTAAATGCCCGTCCTTACCCGATTA
>JBFFBT010000456.1:0-1820 GCA_041560255.1 Myxococcota bacterium
CGTAGGTGCTTGCGAATTTATGCATCTACATCCAGCGATTTCTCATACATAGCTTACGGTTGAATTCTAGGCAGTTAAGCTGAACTCTACTAGTGACAATGAATTAAGTCTGCCCACGCATCAAATTCAACCGGAGAGAAAGAAGCGGTCGTCAAAACATAGGATTACAAATTAATCATTTTCCATGATCGACGGAAGCTCGGAAAGGATTCTCTCGGCATCCGAGCTCCGAATGGTCACCCATTGACCGACAAAATCATTTTTGGCATAAAAAACGGGCTTGCCCTCACCGTCGTCCCGTTGGAACGAAGCCAGTTTCAACACATCCAAAACATCTCCACCTCTTTTTAAGACAATCTTTACTTCTTCTTGGAGATTGGGCACAAGGGATTCTTCAAAAATATATTCTTCGATGGGCGTTTTGAAAATGCTTTTCACCCAGTTGTCGAAGATGGTATTTTTGGTGCCGGGATTTTTCTCCGGAACCCACTGACCGAACCTTCCTTGACCCCGCTGTATCAAGCTTTGCTGTCGTTTGTCTTTTTCGAGGCTGATGGTGTCTACAGCATCCTGCTCGACTCCCAACAAGCGCCTCTCCATGAAGCCCCCCGCATTGATATCCAAGGAGCGAATGAAATCAGAGGCCAATAGATATACCGGCCCATTCGGCAATTGCTGGATGTAGGTCGTGGCTCCTCCGTAGGTCTTGCCACCTACTGCAAATCTTACCTTCTGATCTTTGGCGGATATTTCCAGAGTGCTTTTGGGATCATCCAACCCATACTCAATGAGCTGTTGTTGGGATACTTTTCCGAGATCTCTTTCGACCAACATCGGAAAAAGCTTGTCCAACTTGTCCTCAAAAATCGTACCGGCTCGATATGATGTAATCTTGGGTTGGTGCGTATCGGGCCTCCGATTCTGCGGGGTATCGTTTTGAGTTACCTCATCCGGTATCCGACCGTTTTCAAAATCGGCAACCGCGGCGCCGGATTGGGCCGCCTGCGTAGGATACTCGCTCACGGTCAATGTAAAACCACCATTTTTTCGGGGTGATACATCAATCCGCTTGGACTCGTTCACCCAAGATACATGGCTCAACTCGGATTTCTTGATATTCAGTACCTGGATGCCTTTCTCCGGTTCGATCGCCGGATTCGAGAAAACCACGTACGCCAACATCCCTACAATGACCAGAGTAATCAGGTGAAAGGTTACCGATGGCTTGCCTAGCATCAGCCTCTTCTCCTTCTTCCACGTCCCCATCGTGTGGTGATTCCAACTCCCAAAATGAGCATCGGTACGGTGAACACCGTAGCGTAAAACCAAAATACGTCATCTTCGCGCGTATGAGCGATGGGCACATCCTCTTCGATTTCCGGCAGGCCGGAAACCTCACCCTCGCCCAATAACCACTTGAGGTTGTCGGCCAGCAATTGGAGGTTGCCGGCATGTCCGGTTTGCGATCCTCGAAATGTAAGGAAATTATCGGCAAAGATATCCGCGTCGGCATATACCACAACGCGCATCTGCTCATTTTTCAACAATTTCTTTTGCATCATTTCGGTATACTCTTTGCCGTCGCCGGTGATCTCGTAATTGACGACCTGACTCTCGTCAAAGCCCTTGGCGCCGGTCTCGAGCCTGGTCTGGATCTCGTCGATGTTTCCGTCGACGGTCGCCATCAAGAAATAGCCATCCGGTTTTTCACCCTGGTCTCTTGCAAAATTTCCGTCTGCATCCGGCCAGGTCGATTCCATACTGCGGACCGGAAAATTCACCCGCCAGATCCGATCGGCGGAAAAATTACCAATCACCGA
>JBFFBT010000457.1:0-1789 GCA_041560255.1 Myxococcota bacterium
GAAAACAACCGGATATAGTGCCTCTCTTCGGTCTTTTGGACAAACACGTCCGTGCGAACGAGCTCTTTTTGGTTCGGGTTGCTTACGAGATCCAGATCGAGACGGACCTCTCGGAGATCGCCGGGACCGAGCTTGAGCACATCGAAATCGTCGTCCCCGCCCGCTTTGATCCGAAACTCGTATTGCATGGACTTCTTTTTACGCCAGGCGATGCCATGGGACTCGTACCGATATCCAAACGGCTTCAGGCCCGCCAGCAACAAGTTGCCGAAATGATAAAACGGATACAGCACACAACCCAGCCTGCCCGGCTGGATGCAGACGTTGTTGCGATCTTGAATGCCTCGTTCGCATCCCAAGAGCTCCTCGTCCAATACCTCGACAAACCCCTTGTAGACGGGTCCCTTCAAATCCGGGCAGGTATCGATCCTGCAAACCTGTAGACTCATGGGAACTATTTTTCGAGGCAGGCCAGCATCCAACACCACGATCACCCGAACATGGTCGAAAGGCGAAAGCCGGGTATCGGCCTCGATCGGCTTCCATCCCAAATCCGGATCTTGGTTTTTTTCGGGATCCACGTATCCCGACCGGTAGTACGCCTGCGCGTACGCAATGTCGTGGTTTTTCACCCCGTCATAGGTTATTTCAAACGCGTCTGCAAACTCGGCCGCATCCCGAGACATTGCAGTGTGCACCGGAAAGGTTTTTTGAAAATTCGCTTCTACATTGATCTTGGTCAATCGATCCGTTCCGCCTATCCTGCGCGCATAGATGTACATGGCGTTGGGGTAATCCACCTTGAGATCGTCCGGATCCTTGGCATCAAATCCCAGCTGCCTCCGGCGTTCTTCCCGGTTTTGGAAGTGGCCGTACGCGCCTACCAACGAAAGCCAATAGGTATCCAGTCGAATCGGCACCAGAGGCTTTACGGCATACTCCCAGCCGTCGTTGAACACGAAAAACTGTAAAAAATCATCCAACAGAACCTCGTCCACCAACTTTTTTTGGTACTTTTGGATATCCAGACTGCCCTTATCGGTACAGCACTCGGGATCCAGAGCGCAACGAAGCAACAAGCGCGCCAACGAAAGCAGCACTTCGGCCCGAATACGAAACTGAAGCTCCAACGCATCCCTACCCCGGTTTTCGACCGGCCTGCCGTCAAGCGATGCAACCCCGAGCCTGCAATTGGCGTCCGAAGCCCCGGACAAATCTTCCATCACCTGCTCGAAGCCGTCGCTTACGGCTTCATCCAACATGCAGATCAAATCGTAAACCATCTCGCCGGTCTTTTTCACCACCATCATCAACCCGGCCGCGGCGTTGGCCGCCGGCACCAATGCGAGCATACCCAGCGACGCATCGATGACCTGGTTGAGCATCTCGAATGCCTCTCGACCGATTTTGACTCGGGACGCCACCGACAACGCCCGGTACCGCTCGATCGATCCGATCCCCTCGCGGGAGGGATAGTCCGAAAAACAATCTTGGTACTCCTTACAAAAATCGTTGAGCTTGCGACGAAGCTCCTCTTCCTTTTCGTACAGCCCAAACAGCTCATACCCGCTTTTGACCGCCTGATAGCAGGAAAGACCCGCGTCCACGACATCCATGGCTTTGCCCATATTATGCGCCATCTCGGCGAGCCCCTCACGGCGCTTGCCCACCACCAGATCTCTGAAGCCCTCGAGGCTTTTGCCTTCGAGACCTTTGATCTCGTACACCAGGTGTTCCTTCGAAAGCTTCAATCGATCCAACCAATCGGCTCGCATAAACCCGGATTTTA
>JBFFBT010000458.1:0-1789 GCA_041560255.1 Myxococcota bacterium
GACGTTGAGGTATTCTTGTAGCAGCGGATCATCCGGTGCTACCGGCTGGTTGCCCAATGGAAGGGTATACATCAAATAGATCAATATATTGGACGCTATCAGGGCCCAGTTGACATATGGAAAGAACCCGCGCGGGTTCGGAGTGTCTCCAATAGGTAAAAACACAACACTCCCTACATACCTCTCTTGTGGATCCTATTCAACTACAAATCCGAGAAATACATCACCTTCAAGCTCGTTTCATGGTTTGAATGGCGGCTTTCTTTTCTTCGATGGTTCCCAAGGGCTCGAGCGGCCATACGTAGTCCTTGCGCACTTCCTTGAAGACGGGATCAAAAAGCTTTTGCAGCTCATTTGCATATCGATCCAATCCATCCGCCAACTCACCCGAAAGCAAAGCGTCCGAGCCTTCCTGCGAAGGGATCGGGTTGTTTTGGGCCACCAAATCACGTAACATTTTGGGATTATCGATGATCAAACAGGGACGAAGCGGATTTTCTACTTCGCGGATCTTGCAGCGAACATGATGCAGATAGCTGCCCTTGAGACAATCCACCAAAGAACTTTCCAAAATGTTGTCTTTATAAAATTGATGGAACACACAAGGTTCGACACCACCCTGGGCATTGACGTGGAAGTAGGTACGCCCGCCCGACAGACATCCTCCGGTCAACAGACCGTCACACCAAAAATCGGCTGCCATAATATCATAGTCGGAACGTATCTTGCGGATACGGTGGTAACGGTGGAGCCGCTGAGAAGGCGTAGGCATCAAGTCGAGATCAGGCGACCGCCCTACCGGCATGTATGAAAAATACCATCCAACCTTACAGCCAAGGTTCAGATAGTGTTCGATAAATTCGTTCGATAGCAACAACTCGTTGTTGTGACGCATGGGAGTGGCCGAAAATCCAAATAAAATGCCGGCCTCCCGCATTTCCTGCATGGCCTTTTGGATTTTTTTGTACGTTCCCTTTCCACGTCTGGCATCCGTCTCCTCTTTGAAACCTTCGACACTGACACACGGCATGACGTTTCCCAACCGAGCCAACCTCGCTGTGAGTTTCTTGTCGGCAATGATGGTTCCGTTGGTATACGTCAAAAAGTAAATATTGGGATGCGCTTCAAACAAATCCAATGTATCTTCACGAATGTAGGGCTCTCCACCCGAGACGACCACAAAATGTATGCCGAGATCTTCGCATTCACCATACAACCGGTCCAGCCTATCGGTTGATATGGCGTCTTGTTTGGAATAATGATAACTGTAACACCCCGTGCACCTTAAATTACAACGCATGGTGGGGCTGATTACCATCAACAGAGGATAATCTCCAAACAACGCACAGGCCCGTTTGCGTTTTTCACCTCCCCGCAACATAAGATGACCGAATATGTTTTGGATAAAACGCTGGCGGACATTCGGGTTGAGATTTGCCCAGTTGCGATGCAGTATCTCGAGAACCTTGATCAAAAAATCCGCTCCTTCCTTCCAAGAAACTCCCTTTCGCAAACGGGACTCGACCAATCCCAGCAACCATTTTTCGGGCAATCTGGCCAACATTTCGGTAGCATACCATACACCATGAGTCGTGATGGTATCCCATAGGGTGTTCTTCGCAGCATTGGGTTTCATATTCGAGGTCCTCCGTCATCAAACGGTAAGGTTAGATCCAGTCACGAACAGGACGCACTCACGTCAATACCTGTATCGATGAAATCAAACCCGCCTAGACCCAAAGCTCTGAAAACACGCTTTCAGAAACTCATGGATCCACCCGGTCCGCCC
>JBFFBT010000459.1:0-1783 GCA_041560255.1 Myxococcota bacterium
CTACATGAATGATTTGCTCATCGGCGGTTACGATTACAGCAAAAATCCGGGCAACGGTACAAGCACCACCGAGGGCCGTACGACCTTCGGATCCATCGCCTTCAACGGCTTGATCCTGATGTACTCCGAGTCCTCCGGCTCGAGCGATCTCGAAACCATCCAAACCTGGACGCTGTTCGGCGACGCCGCCTTGCAGGTACGCACCCAGCCAGGCCCCGGTCCCAGCCCGACTCCGACTCCCGGACCGACTCCGACTCCAGAGCCGACTCCGACTCCCGGACCGACTCCGACTCCAGAGCCGACTCCGACTCCCGGACCGACCCCGACTCCCACGCCGGGTCAATCCTGCGCCAATCCGGCCGGCGGCGATTACTGCGGTAAAAAATCCCCCGACGGTTGCTGGTGTGACAGTCTGTGCCAGCAGTACGGTGACTGTTGTCCGGATAAGCAGCAAATCTGTGATGAGCCTCAACCGACTCCGACTCCCACACCGACCCCGACTCCCACACCGACCCCGATTCCGGGCAAATCCTGTGCGAATCCGGCCGGCGGCGATTACTGCGGTAAAAAATCCCCGGACGGCTGCTGGTGTGACAATCTGTGCACCCAATACAACGATTGTTGCCCGGATAAAGCGGCTGTTTGTGGTTGATAAGGCACACACCCCACCCCACCCATCTGTGATGATTTGATCCTAGAAAACCTACCTTCAAAGCAGACGCTATGAATGCGTTTGGGCCAAGGCTATTTTTTCGCTGAGAAAAGAAGCATATTTTTTGTCGGTGTCCTCGATATGGGTTCCCAACCAATCGAGCAAGAAATTGATGACATCCATAGAAAGCAACAGGCGTCCCTCTTCGAATCCTTGTTTAAACTCGATGACCTTTTCCATAAACGCAACATGCTCCTTTTTATGCTCCTCCCGATCCGGGTAACCATATCGATCAAAAAGGGTTTCTTCACTGGCAAAATGCTCCAAGGCATACTCGTACAAACCCGACAAAATATCTTCCAGCACGGTTCTGGCCACTCTATTGAGCATGCCATCATGCAAGCGATTGATCATGGTAATAAGCCGTTGGTGTTGCCGATCGAACTCATCCACCTCGACACTTAGTGTATCGTTCCACTTGATCAAACACATGCTCAGTCTCCTTTCGAACACTCTTACATAAGAAATTTTCCAGTGTGACCAACCCAGACATCCATCCTCGGCTGGATATGTCTTTCAAATTCATCTATCGTTACGTTTGGTGAGATCTTGAGATAGGTAGGGCGCATCTTTTTTGATATTGCATGATCGAGCAAAATAATCGGAAGAATCACCACCTCCGGTTGTACCTCTCGCCGGTATGTTTTTACTTGATCTTCGACCCACCTGATTTATGCCGTGCTCCCGGTGTCGCTTTTTTCCTCATCTCCATCCATTCTCGATACCGTCTTTTCCACCAATGAATACGATGATTTTCGAGATTGTTCCTCCGGCAAAACTCCGCCACGGATAGGCCGCTCTTCTTCCATTCCACCAGCCGTCGCCTGGCCTCTTCGGGTTTCTGTTGCTTCATGTCATGACCAACTTGCCGTTCTATGGACAAATCTCTCTTGTCACGTTGATTCTGATTCGCTGCTATCCTTTGCCTCCATGGACACATTCTCCACATCTGCAGCCTTGCTTGCAAGATACGTTCTACCGGATGGATACTGTATTTCCGAATTCTCGTTGGTGACCGTTGTGTCTACCCCAACGTTGCATATAACGATGTATTGAGAGCGCACGAAATTA
>JBFFBT010000460.1:0-1778 GCA_041560255.1 Myxococcota bacterium
AAGAAGAGCACCAGCCAAAAGATGCCTGGGTTGCTTACGCCCTCTGCAGAAGACCAAGAGCTTTTGAACCAGGTGATCGAATACTACCACCAAACCCTAAAACAAAGCCCGGAAGCCCTCGGTTACCTTGAAGGCCGGGGTCTCCAAAGCGCGGAGATGGTGGAGCATTTTAAACTTGGTTTTGCCAACCGGACGTTGGGGTACCGCCTGCCGATGAGAAACCGGGTGGAAGGAGCCGGGTTGAGATCCCGGTTGCAAGATCTGGGTATCTTACGCAAGAGCGGGCACGAGCATTTTAATGGTTCGGTGGTGATACCGATCCTCGACGAAAACGGCCAAGTGGTGGAGGCTTACGGCAGAAAGATCACCTCATTTTTGCGCAAGGGGACCCCGGATCACCTGTATCTGCCGGGGCCGCATCGGGGAGTGTGGAACCTGCAAGTCTTTGAGGCCTCCGAAGAGATCATTTTATGCGAGGCCCTGATCGATGGGTTGACCTTTTGGTGCGCGGGTTTTAGGAACGTGACTGCAATCTACGGGATAGAAGGGTTTACCTGGGATCATTTAAAAGCCTTTGAGCAATACGGTATCAAACGAGTATTGATCGCCTACGATCGGGACGAAGCCGGAGACCGGGCGGCCGAAGCCGTTTCTAAAAAACTTATCGCCAAGGGGATCGAATGCTGTCGGATCCAGTTTCCGAAAGGCATGGACGCCAACGAATACGCTTTGAAGGTGCAACCGGCACAAAAAAGCCTGGACGTGGCGATCAGAAAAGCGCTGTGGTTGGGCAAGGGCAAGGAGCCGGAACGGACGTCGATGCCGGATTGTTGCGTGGTGTCTGAGTCGGCGTCAGAATCGAAGCCTTTGCCGGAAGCGGCGGAAAGAGAAAAGAGCGGGGAGCCGGCGAATGAATTTTTACCTTTAGCTGCCGAGACAAAGCCGCAAGCTTCCGAACCGATGCCGACCGAACCGGAAGAGCTGTTGCCGGAACCGGTTATGTCGAAGCCCGCAGTAAGCACCGAACGGAAGGACCACGAGGTAGTCATTCAATTGGGAGATCGGCGTTATCGAGCTCGTGGCCTGCAGAAAAACCTGTCCTTCGAGCAGATGAGAGTGAACCTGCTGGCGGCCCGGCTCGAAGACCCATCAGTGTCCAACAACACAACCTCGTTTCATGTAGACACCCTGGATCTCTACAGCGCCAAGCAACGAAGCGTATACATCAAGCAAGCCGCCGAAGAGTTGGGGATACGAGAAGAGATCATCAAAAACGATCTGGGCAATGTTCTTTTAAAACTTGAAGAGCTGCAGGAAGAGCAGATCAAAAGCAAGCTTGCGCCCAAGTCAAAAGAAATGACGCTTACCAAAGAAGAGCAAGCATCAGCCCTGGATTTGCTCAAAGATCCGAATCTTCTCGATCGGATCCTCGCCGATTTTGAGAAGTGCGGCATAGTCGGAGAAGAGACCAACAAGCTGACGGGGTACCTGGCTGCGGTATCGAGAAAGTTGGAAGAGCCGTTGGCGGTGGTGATCCAAAGCTCGTCGGCGGCGGGTAAGACGTCATTGATGGACGCGGTGCTGGCGTTCATGCCGGAAGAAGAAAGAGTGCAGTACTCTGCGATGACGGGCCAGTCCTTGTTTTACATGGGAGAGACCGATCTAAAGCACAAAATACTTGCGATCGTCGAAGAAGAAGGGGCCGAAAGAGCAAGCTACGCCTTGAAGCTGCTGCAAAGCGAGGGCCAGCTTACGATTGCGTCCACGGGCAAGGATCC
>JBFFBT010000461.1:0-1751 GCA_041560255.1 Myxococcota bacterium
GATGCGCATGCCGTCATAGACCCGATCGAGGATGACTTCGGTCATTTGTGTCAAATCAATGATGTTGGCGATTTCCCTTCTCAACTCTTCGAGCTTGGCTCGAAGCTCGTATCGCTCTCTGAAAAAGAGAAGATTTGTGCTTCCTTCTACTTTGTCACGCAAGGGCTCAAAGAGGATCAACAGCACGAATGAAGCAATAAAAGTATGAAACAGAGATACTTCAGGTGAACCGCCTGCGGCGAAGATCAAAACCCCGAAGACGATGGATAGGATGAGCGCCACGGCCATCAAGATCAATCCGCGACCCAGAAGCTCCTGAATATCCAGCAGGCGGTGTTTGAGCAGGCTTTGGCTCAAAAAGTAGAGAAAGAACACTGATACCAGGTCACCCCAGGTATGCAAAAAAACCAGCGGTCCAGGCAGCATGCCTAGCATGATGAAGGTCACCGCCGCCAGCATCACAACCAATAAATACCGTAATCTGGTGCGCTCTCTTTCTGAGCTGAGCTCTCTATAGCGGCTGTATGTCAGATAGATACAGATATACAAGACAAAAAACACGTAAGCTACCACTGCGGCCGTGGTGATGTCGTTGTAACTCCAGGGTGTAAGCAGAAAAAGAACAAATAAACCTGAAAATATATAAGCAAAGCGCACATAAGAGCGGGTCTCGGTGGTTTCTTTCCAAAGAAAATGCACGAAAAAAAGCAATGAGCTGACCGGCAGCAAAGCGCTGGCAATCAGATCGATTCGAAACCAAATGGATTTTTCAGCTGGTAGCCCGAAAAAGCGGTAAAAGAAAGCTGCCAGAAAGTGAACCAACAAATTGATGGAGAAGGCGATGAAAAAGTATCGCTCCGCCAAAGCCCTGCCGCGCAACCAAACCGAAATGGCCACGGCAGCCGATACGATTGCGGCCAGCAAGCCGCTTTGTGCGCTCAGATCCACGCAATTGGTTGTATCATCTATCGCCTGAGACAGGCAAGTTGTTCCGGGGCGCAGCGGGCGTTTGGCAATGGAAGAAAAGATGAAAAAAAGACCGAAAAACTTTTTCTTGACCTTCGGATTCAGCTACACCACCATAGCCGGTCTGTTGTTCGATGAGCTGAAATCGATACAAGAAAGGATGGTAAACATTTGGATTTAATCCAGGCATTTGTAGATGAATTTTTGGTCGATGTGGCGGGCAATCCTCATTTGGGTTTGTTTCTTTTTGTATGGCTGTTTTCGGTCATCAATCCCCTGGCTCCCCCTGAGGAGGCCTTTACCCTGCTCGGTGGCGCATGTATGGCCTATAATATTTTGCACCCTGTCTTTGGCGCGGTTGCCATCATCACCGCCATCATTGCCACCAACAACTCCCAATATTGGATAGGTAGGGGCGTGTTGAAATTGTTGTCAGGAACCAGGATTGGGCAACGGTTCGAAGGATCAAAAGCCTTTCGGAAAGCCCAAAAGAAGATGCATGAAAAGGGTATTTGGGCCATTGTCGGCTGCCGGTTTTTTTTCGGCACCCGGGCGCCGACGTATTTGGCCAGCGGATTTCTACGATTTCGGTTTTGGAAGTTTTTCATCATAGACAGCCTTGTCGTGGTAATACATGCAGTTCCGTATATGATAATCGGATACGTTTTCTCCGCTCAGATCGACGGGGTCATTCAATGGATGGAGAAACTGGGGTTATGGAGCGCATTGGCGCTCGTATTCGGCATTGCGATTTTTGTAGGTATAAAACTTCTGAAAAACAATCA
>JBFFBT010000462.1:0-1740 GCA_041560255.1 Myxococcota bacterium
AGTCGGTGTCGGTGTCGGTGTCGGTGTCGGAGTCGGTGTCGGAGTCGGTGTCGGAGTCGGTGTCGGTGTCGGAGTCGGTGTCGGAGTCGGTGTCGGAGTCGGAGTCGGAGTCGGAGTCGGTGTCGGTGTCGGTGTCGGCGTCGGCTCGGGCGTCGGTGCCGGCTCATCGCATATCTCTTGTTTGTCGGGACAGCAATCATCATAATGCTCGCATAAATCATCACACCAACATCCAAACGGTGATTTTTTCCCGCAGTGATCGCCACCCTTTATATCGACGCAGGTTTGGTCCGGATCCGGGGTAGGATTTGGATCTGGGTCAACTCCATCACAAATTTCGGGTTTATCTGCACAACAATCATTGTACTGCTTGCACAAACTGTCACACCAACAACCGTCGGGTGATTTTTTCCCGCAGTATTTCATCAAATCATCATCATAATAGTCGTCATCCGTACCCAAACAAGAACCGGGTTTCATTTTCACTCTGTCGTTTCTGTCTTCCGTATTGGGGATATCACCGGACTCGTTTGAATCGATCTCCCCCATCGGACCGCACGATATAAACAATGCCATCGTTGCAACGAAAATGATCAATCCTATACAAACTCTCATTTCAAGACCCTCCATTCCCTTTTTCGAATTTACTAAGGACAAAAGCTCGCAATTTTCTAATTATTAAAAATTTATTTTCTTTTTAACCTCCTTTTGTTTGTTAATTTCTATCAATTACCCATAGATTAACAAATAACAGCATTCAATAACCAGAAAATATAGAAATATTTCAAAGTCAACCCTCTTAAGTGTAATTCATGTAATAAAACCCATATCGAAATGAATTCCTTGGAAACCAAACGGTTTTTCCTAGAATTGAGGAGTACGGTACAAAGCGATTCTGCTGGCAAAAATCATGCCTCAAAACGATCTAACCCTAAAGGGCTAGATCGTTTTGCCACATTTATCTGGTCAACTCTCTTCAAGCCGCATAAGACAGATCCAATTCCAATTTGTACCCGCTACAATCTTTGTGTAGCGACATATGAGGGATACCGGATATAAAGTATCATCAATGCAACGGGTTATAGTCTAAATTCGTCACACACTCAATCAAGTATTGACCCCCAATCGGGCATTGATTATCATTAAAAATGTTTATCTTTGCCAAGAGGAGGTCATAGATGTTTGGTAAGTTTACGGTAACACCTTATAATAGTTTGATTTATAAGCTGTCTTTGAGCTTTGTCTTGCTGATGCCGGCAGCTTCGCAGGTATTTGCACAACCAACCGCAGAAGATATTCAGCAAACCGCCAACCAGGGAAATATTTTAACCATCTACCTCAAAGGCACCGGTTCGAACCTCAAATATATCCAAACCACCGATCCACAAAAAGGAACCATTCGAAATTTTGATACAAATACAGGAGTATGCACATATGGGTTCGATGCCGGCACGACTGGGGATGACGGCTTCAAATACAAAGTAGTCGACGATCAAGAGTTGGAGTCAAGTGAGGCCACGGTATCCATCCACCTCAACAACAATCCGGTGGCCAAAGAATCAAGCTTCACCGTCATGGCAGGAAAAACGCATACCGGCTCCTTACAATACGAAGATATCGATAAGGACACGGTAACATTTAAGCTCATCTCCACCGGCATCAAGGGCAAAGCCGAGCTGGTGGATAAAAACACCGGTGAGTTTGTCTACAGCGCGGACATTGATTACCGCGGAAGCGATG
>JBFFBT010000463.1:0-1699 GCA_041560255.1 Myxococcota bacterium
CTTTTAAAATATAAAAAAGAAAGGAGGCGTAAAACCAGTTAAAATCCAAAAATAACCATGGAAACACAAGAGAAAAAGGGAAAAACAAAAAAAGGAGGGTCTCAAACATGAAGTATTGCTTTAAACTTTTTGCTCTTCTCGGTGCGCTCGCGATGGCGCAGGGTTGCGGTCCAACAGAGGGCGTCGACACCCACGACAACCAAGGCGGTCTCAACATCGTCTTCAGCCGCGATTCCACAAACGATCTCGAAGCCGACACCATCAAAAGCATCGTGCGTGATGTCATCGATCCCCGGGAATATGCGGTAGTATTTGTCAACAACCAACACGGAGATCTGTATTTGGTGCTCAATGGATACACCTCTTATTTGAGCGAAGGGGCTTTGATCCGAACCCGAGACGGTAAAATCATGGCGGTCGAGGGCGATGTGTTCCTGCCGGAGACGGTAGCCAACCAAGATTTCTACCCATCCTGTCCGGATACCAACATCGAGACGTATTGGACGACGGAATGCAGCACCATCAGCACGGCGACTGCGGTCATCAACAAAAACGACAGCGTGGCCAAGACCAGAGGATACCAAACCACCAAGGCCATCGGAAGCGGCGAGAGCAAAACCAATGTTCTCAATTACCTTTCCTGTTCCAATTTATTGCTTTGGGGCCGGGTTGGTCATGGTTACACCGGTGGACTCCAACTGGCAGGCGGGCAGATGTTGAGTGATTTCTCGGGCGTATCCCTCAAGGGTAAGGGCATTTATGCCAACTCGTGCCAATCCTTCAACAACCCGTTCCATGACAAAGTATTCGGCGCCGGCGCGGCCTGGTTCATCTCGGGTATTTCCAATCTCTCTATCGGCCCCTCTGAAAAAACTTTCGAGTGCTGGTGGAGCAAAGCCAAAGATCAAGCCAACATATGCAACTCGCTCAACTCCTGCGTACAGTCCGGAGCGGGCCAGCATGGTTGCGAGCCCAAAGACGCCGTGGTACCCGCCCCGGGCGGCGTGGATCCGACTCCGACTCCCGAGCCGACTCCAACCCCCGAGCCGACTCCGACTCCCGAGCCGACCCCTGTACCGGGTAAATCCTGCGCCAACCCCGCAGGCGGCGACTACTGCGGTGAAAAATCTCCCGATGGTTGCTGGTGTGACAGCCTTTGCGCTCAGTACAACGATTGCTGCCCGGATAAAAAAGAAGTCTGTGACGGTCAGCCGACTCCGACTCCCGAGCCGACCCCAACTCCGACTCCTGAGCCGACTCCGACCCCGACTCCACAACCAACTCCGACTCCGACCCCGGGGAAATCTTGCCTAAACCCGGCGGGCGGCGATTACTGCGGTAAAAAATCTCCCGACGGTTGCTGGTGTGACAGCCTCTGCGCCCAGTACAACGACTGCTGCCCGGACAAAAAAGAAGTCTGTGACGGTCAGCCGACTCCGACTCCCGAGCCGACTCCGACCCCGACTCCCGTACCGGACAACTCCTGTGCCAACCCTGCAGGCGGCGATTACTGCGGTGAAAAATCTCCCGATGGTTGCTGGTGTGACAGCCTTTGCGCTCAGTACAACGATTGCTGCCCGGATAAAAAAGAGATTTGTGACGGCCAGCCGACTCCGACCCCGACACCACAGCCGACTCCGACTCCGACACCACAGCCGACTCCGACTCCGACACCACAGCCGACTCCGACTCCGACACC
>JBFFBT010000464.1:0-1690 GCA_041560255.1 Myxococcota bacterium
CCCTGGACATCCGCCTTGATGGGCGGCATAGGTTTTGGTGAGGCTTCTGCTGTCACCTCCAGCGGTTCGATCGGCTCTTGCGGCGAAGCCACAGGCTGCAGGTCACAAGAACCGTCCAAGGCCTGCTGCTCGATATCCTCATTTTTTCCTTTAGCAGCCATCGTCAAGCTCTGCTCGAGATCCACGCATGCCTGGGGTAAAAACCTTCCGGCAGGCTCTTTGCCCTTACCCAACCAGACGGCTTTGCGGATGACCACTTCCAGGCTTTTGGATGCGGGTTGTACCTTGCAGGCGTATTCGTTGGCGTCCATCCCCTTGGGGAACTGAATGCGGCAGCATTCAAATCCTTTTGCTATGAGCTTGTCTGCAAGCTCTTGGGCTGCTTGATCGCCTGCCTGGTCTCGATCATAGGCGATCAGCACCTTTTTGATCCGGTGGTCATCAAAGGCTTTGAGGTGTTCTTTGGTAAATCCTTCTATGCCGTAGCTCGCGGTCACGTTTCTAAAACCCGCGCACCAAAAAGTAAGCGCATCGATCAACGACTCGCACAGGATGATCTCTTCCGAGGCTTTGACCGCTTCCAGGTTCCATACCCCTCGATGGGGTCCGGGTAGGTACAGGTGATAGGGAGTGCCTTTACGCAATTGCTGGTTGATCTTTCTGCCGTAGGCTTCCACCACACGCCCCAACTCGTCAAACACAGGAATCACCACTGATCCATTAAAATGCTCGTGCCCGCTTTCCCGCATGATGCCGAGCTTCTGCAGTCTGCCTCGAAGCTCGGCCCCGGTCTGCCGGTTTTTGAACGGCAATCTGTATCCCAAGGTCCGATTGGCAAACCCGAGCTTGAAGCGCTCGAGCATCTCCGGGTTTGTAAGGCCTCGTTTCTCAAGGTAGGCCAAGGCTTCCGGGCTTTGCTTCAAGGTCTCGTGATAAAAGTCGATCACCTGCAAAAGCAGCTCTTTGTCTTGGACTTCTTTGTCGAACGGGATGGGTATTTTGTTGGTTGTACATTTGGTTACAGGTGGTTTGGGTGAAGTGTCGGAGGCGTTGGTGCTTGCGTGGCCTTCCCGCAAAAGCTCCACCGCGTGTCTGAAGGACACTCCCTCTGCTTTCATGACCCAATCGATGACGCTACCTCCGGTTCGGCAGGCTCCCAGGCAGTGCCACAGGCCTTTTTGGGGGCTTACCACCAGGCTGGGTTCTTTGTCTGGGTGAAAGGGGCACAGCCCAATCCAGTCGGCCCCGTGTTTCTTCAGCCCGACTCCCCGGTTTTCAACCAGGCTCTTGATGGACACCTCCTGCTTCAACCTCTCTATGTCTTGCTCGGGGATTCGGGCCATTTATGTCCTCCTGACAAAATCCGTCAAGTAGATTATATGCTATTGTACTTGACATAATATGCTACTTTGTGTCAAGAAGTATTTATGGCTGGGTTTATACTCCACCTCATGGCAGGCTTCTCTCAAAGGTTGGCTGACTTACGCAAAGAAAGAGGTCTCAGCCAAAAACAACTGGCTGAGGAGATCGGGGTCCATTACACCCAACTCAGGCGGTATGAGGCTGGCACTTCACAACCTACTTTGGATGTGTTACGGGCTCTTGCTATCACTCTTCGTATCAGTGCAGATGTGCTTCTATTCGACAAGTCGGAAAGAAAGCTTCATGAGGACTTCCTTCCTCATCTCGA
>JBFFBT010000465.1:0-1617 GCA_041560255.1 Myxococcota bacterium
TAGCAGCCGGAAATCTCATATTGGCGGCAAGGGCCCTTGGTTATGGTAGCGTCTATTTTACTGACACCATATCAGAGAAAGTAACCCAAAAAGTCCTCAACATCCCCGATCGCTATAAAAGAGTCTGCGTCATTCCCATTGGTGTTCCTGAGAAATGGCCTGATTCACCTACCAAAAATTATCTGAATGAATTCATCGTGAAGGATTCATTTCCATAGACAACCCAAAACGCCAAATCAAACCGACTTGCCCGCAACCGATTCGGACGCAAACCGAGAAATGTCAATCCGATTTTTGTGGGCATAACGATTGTCTCAAGGATCCTTGCCTGCTTGAGTGTCGAATTTTTCCGGAAATTTGAAGCCGATATAGGTTCCGGAACTGATTCCCATCAGCGCCAGCATGGTGCCGCTAAACTCTGGCATCTCCAGTTTCTCATATACCGACCAAATAAAAATAATCCCCAGAACCACGGTCCAGACAAACATTTGAAACCGATGAAAGCTGATTCCGCTTTGGTCGTTGAGGATGTCGTTGATAAATCCATCTGAGGGTTGACCGATGGCTTCAGCTCTTTTTTGCTTTATCTGGCTTTCTACCAAGGCTTTCGATGCTTGCAGCTGGTTCAATTCGTTTTGGACGATCTGTCTGGTCGACTCGTCGGTGACAGCTGCCAGTTTTGTCGAAGCATTGGCTACTTTTTGGTTCCAATCATTCAGCTGTTGGTTGAGTTTTAAAATCTCAACATTGTTTTTAGCTGCCTTGCTGGAATCCACCATGGCAGCGCCCAACGCAGTAGCTGAACCGATTCCGATCAATGCCAACACCGATTCGGTGAGACTCGAAAGCACGCCGGTGATACACCATATCAACACATAGGATGTCACCACCAACACGAACCAAAAAGCCATTTGGGCTCTTGCCAGACTGTAAGGCCGAAGCCGCCCACCCTCGAGCTTGGGGCCCGGAAAACGCAACATCCCACTGTTGCGGGCCAGCAGCAGCAATGCCGCTATAATACCCACAAACAAGGCCGAGCAGAACCAAAAACCCAGCGGTCGGATGATAATCAACTCGAATCGCTTCGAGCCTTGCACGGGTATCGGATATTCGTCATCAAGCCCCACGCTCAGGCTGGTTGGACGGACAAACTGATCGGGTCTTCCCAACAAGCGGCGCCAGGCCGACGAATTTTCCTGGCATCGAGTAAGTTGAAACGTTAGGGTACCCGTGTTGGTATTGATCGGATCCGCAGGAATACCTTTCATCGGAATATCATCCATATACAATACAATCGGTTTGTTGCCGGCCTTGGATGCTTCCAAAAGTGATTGCAGGTTTTTCACCGCGATCACCAACCGATCCCCCAGACCGGCCTGCAATAAATCCTTTCTAATTTTTTGTTCTTTTTGATCCTCGTGACGAAAATCGACCACCATGGGATCCAAGCTAGGTTTTTCCTCCTCTGCATTGAGTGGGGACATCGGGCAAAACGCGCTCGCTGTCGCCGCCAAAAGGATCGAAACAATCCGAAAGTCTATAAAATACGTCATTTTACACCCCCGGAAAAAACCACAACCCACTCGAGAATATCTATTTTCGTTTTACAACATCATA
>JBFFBT010000466.1:0-1574 GCA_041560255.1 Myxococcota bacterium
AAGCAAAGGACGGGCTTCGTCGAGACCATCTTCGATCCAGCGTAGCAATCTTGCACACGCCCTAATGTCCTTGTTGAGAACTTGTTCCGCTATGTCTGTGGATTTCAATGCAACCCGTCCCAAGATATTATCCTTGGTCCCTTTTCAGCTGGCCGATGTATTGATTTACAGCCGAGATGGTGTCATCGATGGCGCTTTTTAGATTTGCAATCCCTTCTGGATCGATAAATTGCTGTTGCTCCAATTGATCGACATGATCCTGCAATCCATACAGGGCTGCCCGGCATTCGAGCGCTCCGTTGAGCGCGCCTCGATAGGTTCCATACCCAAAGCCGGTTGCCAGAGATGAAGTCACGGTTGTTGCGGCATGTTTGATGCGTTGCCGAAGATTATGGTTTTCATCCTCCGGCAACCCATTGGCTACTTTATACAGATCATTGCGAAGAGATTTACCGAGACGATGCGCTCGGATATCGCTGAAATGTCCGTAACCACCCGGCGCATTCGAAGGATCGGATTTGGCATGAGAACCGCCACGTTCAACATCATCAGGCTTTCTCCCACCGGTCTTTGTATTGGTTTTGGGACTTCGCCAAACTTGTCCCCGTTTGATCCATCCGGCGTCATCGGTCCCTTCACGACCTTCTTGACGGAAAGTTCTTTTTTTGTGATCAGATCTTTTTCTGACAAAGCCGTTCGAATTTGATTGGTTTGATTTATTTTTCAAAAGTTTTATCTTCCTTGTAGATATCGAAACGCGGTTTTTTTCCATTCCGGATCTCATCACGATTGGCTATCTCGCGTGAATGTTGGTTTTGACCCACGTAACTATCTCTTTGGTTGACGTCCCGGGGGCAAAGAGTGCTTTGACCCCCTTATCCAATAAACCCTGAAAATCGTCCTGCGGGATAATCCCTCCACCAAAAACAACGATATCCTGAGCATCCTTCTCTTTCAGGCCCTCAATGACGGCCGTCATGAGAACATTGTGCGCGCCGCTCATGATACTCATGCCGATCGCATCGACATCTTCTTGTATTGCGGCCGCGACAATCATTTCCGGTGTTTGGTGTAATCCCGTGTATATGACTTCCATACCTGCGTCCCGCAAGCTTCTGGCCACTACCTTGGCGCCTCGATCATGGCCATCCAATCCCGGCTTGGCGATGAGTACGCGAAGTTTTCGATCTGGTTTCATCTGGCTATCTCCTGTTGGGCAACCCAGCCATCAAAGCATCGCCGGATCCCGATACTCTCCAAACACACCACGTAAAACCTGAATAATCTCCCCCATGGTGCAATACACTTTAACGGCTTCTATGAAGCACTCCATCAGATTGCCTCCATCATGGGCAACTCGTTCAACCCGTCGTAAGGCACGTTCGACTTGGTTACTATCACGGGAACGTTTCACTTCCGACAATGCCGCAACCTGCTTTTTTTCCACTTGCTCGTCGATTTTGAGAATGGGAATCGGATTGCTCTCCGCCATGGTGTATCCATTGACACCCACGACAATTTTCTCTTGCTTTTCCAATTGACACTGATAGCGATAGGCTGCGTCTGAAATTTCT
>JBFFBT010000467.1:0-1562 GCA_041560255.1 Myxococcota bacterium
AAGTTCGGACTCACCGGACCCCAACTCATCTGTATGCGCGTGCTTGAAAATCAAGGCGGCCTGACACCCACCAAAATTTCAAAAGAAATGTCCCTCAGCCAGGGCACCGTGACCGGAATTGTGGACCGTCTACATGCTAAAGGATTGGTAATGCGGATTAATCAGAGCACCGATCGTCGATCCTACACAGTCGCATTGACCGAGGCCGGACAAGCCATGGTCATGGCGGCGCCCTCTCCATTGCAAGAGAGCTTTGCCCAAAAGCTCAGATCCATTCCGGAAGAAAACAAGCTGGTCATTCTCACAATCCTCAATCAGATCGTAAGGATGATGGGAGCCGAACAAGTCGATGCCGCACCCGTATTGTCATCCGGCCCGGCTGCCATTGCAGCCAGAAATTTAAGACGGTTTTTCGAGCAAAGCGATCCGGACAGCGAACCATCCACCTAAAACCCAATCCGGATTGACAAGTCACGCAAAGATGCAATCAAAGATCCAAATACCGAGAAATATTTGCAACATATTGAAATAATAATTATTTTAATAACACAACATACAGTCATTGAGGTTTTACTTTACAGTTGCTTTCTGCTGTGTTATTTTGTGTGCAAATTATTTTGATAAATGGTGTCTTCCAGAATAAAATCAAACCTTAAATACAGAAAGAGTCGAAGCAATGACGAAGCCCAAAATCGGATGTCCAGCGTCTTCCAGCAATACCGGCGCATACAAAATCAGCTGGCAGGGCCCGGACGGTATCACGTATCGATTGGAGGAAAACGGCGAAATTCTGTATGAAGGTCTGCAAAAAGCCAGCACCGTAACGGGTCGTAGCGCCGGGCACTACACCTATCGAGTAGGTAGTCTTGAGAATACCGAAAGGACCATATCCGAATGGAGTGAGGACTGTCACGTAGATGTTGCCCCGCCGACCCTCGGTCTTGCTTTGAGTTTGTTTTCGATCGGTTTTTTGGTGTTCTTGTCGGTTTTGATTCTTGTCGTTCGCGGACACCAGGCCCACAAGCAAGGCAGGTTGGGATGAATGCAACCGTTCTGTCGGCTGAGACCGGATGGATAATACTGGCCGCATTTTCTATTGTGTGGATTGGGTTGGGTTGGTATTGGGGCCGCCACACCAAAACTTTCGACGGCCATGTTTTGGCCGGCCGCAATGTCGGATTGGCGTTGGCTACGGCGACCGCCATGGCAACCTGGATCACCTCCAACACCACCATGACGGCTCCCCAATTGGCGTACCAACTGGGAATATGGGGAATGGTCGGTTATTCGCTGGGCGCGGTAGGTCTGATGCTGTTTGCTCCGATTGCCGAGAGAGTCAAACATCTCATTCCCAACGGGTACACCAGCGGTGATTTCGTACGGACCCGCTATGGTCCGACATGCTGGCTTGTGTTTATCATGATTTCCTTGTTTTATGGGCTTGGATGGTTGGTCAGCATGGGTATGGCGGGAGGCATCTTGCTCAAATCCTTGACCGGCATTCCGTATCATGTGGGCATGTTGGCCATCACATCGGTATGCGTGGGCTATACCCTGCTGGG
>JBFFBT010000468.1:0-1515 GCA_041560255.1 Myxococcota bacterium
GCCCGGAAGCTAAATCCCGGGCGTTGAGAAGGGTATGAAAAAAAATGAGAATACTGATTGATTTGACTCGCTGGTTTTATTAAGATTAACCATACATTGCGAAGGAGAAAGGAGATGATCCTTGCCTGCGCGATCTGTATTCGAACCTGAGGAAATCGTATTGGCCGGCAAGGTCTTGGAGATTTTAGAGCGCGAGGGCTCCAAGGCATCGCAAGCCAGCATATCGCATATACTCAGCGTTATGGATCAGTTGGTTCATCTTCGTAAAGTCGTCACATCGTATACATCGGTGATCGAATCACACAATGTGGCTGGACAGCACCGTGATATTCACACCCTGACGGATGCGATTTGTCGTTCCAATCCTTACACCATTGAAGCATACCTGCCGACCCGCGCAGTAGTCGGCAGATCGTACCAAGTCGCCAAATTTAACTTTCTTCGGTTGTTGGTCATCACCACCCGTCACCATGTTCCGGACGGATTGGGAAAAGATAATCTTTTTGAGGAGTTGTCACAATTGGTGCGCCAAGGGGTTATCATCATGATTGCCGAAGACGTGCTTTTATCGGTAGCAAGCGATCATAAGTTGGATGTCAATCTGCGGCGCAAGGCAACATACAAGTTAGCGGATTTATGGGAGTATCGAACTTCCCGCTCTGTGAGGGATTTTTTCCCCTTGCTGGAGACGATCTGGGAGGCCAAGGCGCGTACGACCATCTCCTACGGTACTTTGACCGGAACGACCGAGATACTCACATTGATGCGGGAAGGTTGCGATCGTTCCGTGGTAGAGTACTTTACCAGCGATAATATTTCAGAGGAAGAGAGGCAGGCCTGGATCGAGTTGGTGTTCAATGCTACCTACGAAGAGCTTGAAATCATGCGCGAATATATGGAAAGAAATCATAAACAAATCCTCGCACCCGAAGAAGTCGCCAAGCTTTTCGACCTCAAGCCGGACGAGCTGCATCAAACCATCACGACGCCCGTTGATATATTCTACACCTTCCGTCAACGCCAAGTTAATGCGTACCATCGTAAAATACAGATGCAATCCGGACCCAAAAAAACCGCCGAAGAGTATTTGATGATTTTCTACCTCAAGCAGTCCAATATACAACCTCCGAAGATCGACTTGACCTGCCGGGAGATTGAGACTGTTTCTTAGACTTCGTCGGGTACAAGGTAATTTGGCAGAAATGGAGTGGAGTATGAGCCCGACCCGCAGCCGCTGCTTTTCCAATCCCGAGGTGGTTGATTTTGATGCAGTCATTACTAAAGTAAAACATGAACAAAATAAGTATAAAATATTATTAAATAACACATATTTTTTCCCAAAAGGAGGCGGTCAGCCGGCCGATCGTGGATGCTTGAACGGAGTGGAAGTCCAAGACGTTTACGAAGATGAAACCGGCATTTTTCATGTAGTGGAAGGCCGAGTGCATCCGGGACCCGTACATGCCGAAATCGACCCGGTTCATCGTATGGATTTCATGCAACAACATACCGGAC
>JBFFBT010000469.1:0-1500 GCA_041560255.1 Myxococcota bacterium
CAACACGATATTCACAGGTTGTCAGTCTCCCTCCAGACCTCCCTCAAGAAGGAGGCTCCCTTCGGTCGCTTCTTTTGAAAATCACTACGACTACTATTTCTCTTTTTACGCAGGGAAAATCTTAACTACACCATTAAGTGGTCTTGACAATGGGGTCCACCTCATTCGTTTGTGTATTACTTGTTTGACTATTAGATTTATAATTTTCAGTGTTTTTACATGAACCGTAAAACACAAATGTTATCGCAATTATAATAATTATTTGCACCGATTTATAGTACATTTCAAACCTCGCAGAGCTGATTCAATCTACTTAATCTCTTTGACAAAATCTTCCTTAGGAGCGCAATCAGCATTTCCTTTACACGTCTTATACCATTCCCAGTAATCGAATTTATAAGTTTTACCAGATGGTGTAATTAAAATACTATTCCTTCTTTTCCATTTAGCTCGATCAAGGTCGTGACCTTCTAAACGCTCATCACTTTCCTGTTTATATTCAGCATGCGTATGAACATCAAAGGCTATTGTCCATCCTTCCAAATCTTTAGCAGCATCTACTTCAACTTGATATGGTAGATAATCCGTTACTGGTTCAGCAAATGTATACACAGGATCTTCAAAAGGAGCTTTGTATTTGATATATATTTTCGTACCAATTTCGATATCGTATTCTACCGAGAGATCGTAAACGACTTCTTTTATTCTTTTTATAACCTCTTCCAAAGATCCAAACTCATCTCCTGGTCCTTTTCCTTTTTTTATTTTCTTCCTTAGCTTTTCTTGAAATTCCTTCTTTCTCGAATCAGGCCATTCATTTTTCGGCTCCGGCGTAGGCATTTTCCATTCTGATCTTTTTGGAAAATTCTTTCTATACATATCACGGCAATCCTCTTCAGAAAACTTTGGCTTATTCTCATCCAACGTTTCATCCGCACTCGTAATAACCGTATGCCTTACTTCAACCTCTCCCCCTCCCCTGCTTTCTAGCTCTATATCCGTCCCATCCATTTCCATATCCATCCTATCCAACTCCGTCCAACCATCCCAAGTGGTCTGTTCACCCTCTCCAGACGTGCACGTCCCACCCACACACTCATTCGATCTCCCCGTGGGATCGATATAAACGGTAGGATTCGAGTAAGCATACAGATACCGATGCAACGAAGGCGGCGTGTTCTGTTCACCAAGATAGCTATCTTGCGTAATAAACCGCCCTATTTCCGGATCGTAGTACCGAGCCCCGAAGTACACCAACCCGGTATTGGGATCATGCTCCTGCCCGGTAAAGATATGCCGGTTGTCGCTCACTCCACTTTCAGATCGTATGTTACCCCAAGGATCCAACTGATAAGTCTTCTTGACCGCACCGGTCCCGTCAGTCAACCCTACCGTACTTCCCAATGCATCATGATGGTAGTACTGTTTTCCCGCGGGCTGCGCCAACGCCACCAACCGCTCCGCATACTGGTAGAACGCAAGCAGGCTGTCGTCTGCGGC
>JBFFBT010000470.1:0-1490 GCA_041560255.1 Myxococcota bacterium
AATCAACCATCCGGAGGGTCTTTTATGAAAATCGGTTTCATATCTTCGAGTTTGATAACGGCCGCCATCATTGCCCATGGTTGTGGCACATCAAAACCATCGGACATGCAAAACACACGCTTTCCAAACTCAGTCGCTGATGTCGCCGCACCCGATCGAGAATGTCTCGGCGAAAAGAGCGATCCTGAACCACCCACCGCCGGTTGCATGAACAACTGTGGTAAAAAATCAACCAATGGCTGCTGGTGTGACATTTTGTGCAAAAAGTATTCAGACTGTTGTTCGGACTACGACGAATACTGCCCAAGTCCCACCCCATCCCCCGCCCCGGAAAAGACCTGCCTCGAGCATTGCGGCAAGAAGTCGCCCGGCGGCTGTTGGTGTGACAAGCCATGCAAGCAATATAATGATTGCTGCCCGGATTACGACAAGATTTGCGCTGATCCGACTCCCACTCCGGCTCCCTCGCCTGATCCTACACCCGGCCCGACTCCTCAACCGGCATGCAAAGAAATCTTGGACTGTCCAGCTCTTATCTGCAACGGTGTCCTGGTCGCCCAGAAATGTACAAACGGCCAGTGTAGCGTGCCGCATTGTTCTCCCAACGGAGGCTGCCAAACCGATGAAGATTGTCCAAAAGCCATCTGTGAAGGCGACCCGGACATCATCGTGAATCAGCCCTGCGATGCACAAGTCAAAAGTTGTATGCCGCCACCTTGTCCTACAGACAACACCTGCAATACGGACGCTGACTGTCCCAAATTGATTTGCGGTGACGCATTGGTAGACCGGAAATGTATCGACAATCAGTGCTCTAATACAACCTGCCCATGAGCTTTTGCACACATTTATCGTAACCGCTACCCCAGGTGAACGGTTACCATTTATCCACAATCGTCGTGCCGTCTGTTTTTTGCCAAATGAGCCTTCACCCGTAAGAAAAACTACCTGGACTTGAAACCTGCCGGAATGCTTTCATGATCGGATGCCGGCCTTCTTTTGGATAGGTTTTTTGGGCAAGAGATTGGGTCCCCTAAGTGGACCGCCCGGCTTTCTTGATCTATCATGTCCGGGTCATGTAATTTTTCTACCCAAAAGGAGATATCGAGATGATCCATAGAATTGTGCTTGTCATCTTCTGGTTGACAATCGGCATATTTTCAAAATCTGCGAAAGCTGATGACGGGATTGATTCATTTTTCGACGTTGTCAAAAACAGACGCTCCATCCGGCAATTCAAGTCCACACCCGTACCTGAAAAAGATCTCATGAAGATATTGGACGCTGCTCGTATGGCACCAACCGCAGGAAACCAACAACCCTGGAAGTTTTTGATAGTAAGAAACCCAAAGAAAATCCAAGCACCAGCCCAAGAGGCAACCATTTTTTTTTCCAACAATAAAAAATAATTACCGCCAGCAGAAGTATGGGAATGAAATACCAGTATGCCAGGCTATTTGCCAGAAAGATTCGGTTGCTCTCCAGATCCA
>JBFFBT010000471.1:0-1469 GCA_041560255.1 Myxococcota bacterium
GCCGCTTGTAAGTTCCAAACCGATTACGAAAGAAGGTTTGTCGATTCTGTCCGGATCAGGTTGCCTAGATTGCTGCCGGCTGCCGGAATGCGTGAGGTTTTGATAAAAAAAATCTCCAGTGTCAAAGAAAAGAGTGCATATTCAAGACCTTTGGTGTGGGGATCGGTGCCTGCTTTTGCAGTTTTGGGAGTTGTGATTGCGTTTACTTGGACCGTGACGAGCGGTTTTTCCGGATTGGTCAACCAGGCCGTGGATCAGCATTCCATTGCTTCACCGGTTGAAGTCAATACATCCGATTCAGAGGAAGTCGAGGGATGGTTTCGAGAGAAGGTGAATTTTAACGTAGCATTGCCTCGATTCGGGCATACCAAAAAAATTGATTTGATCGGTGCGCGGCTCAGCCATTTGGCTCAGAATAGGGCGGCGCTCATACGGTATCGACGAGGTATGCGGAATTTCAGCTTGTTTGTTCTCAGTGATCCGGGTGGTTCTTTGTCCGGCACCTCATGTCAGATGGTACATTCCAGGCAGGTATGCTTCAGTGAGCTTCGAGGTTACACAGTGGTGTTATGGCGTTCCCGGGGTTTGGCCTATTCTCTGGTGGGTGAATATGCGCCTCAAGAGATTGTCGAAGTGCTGGCCTCCGCGCAGTCTTTTTAACCCGGCATCCGTGTCAAGATCCACTTGTGTCAAGATCCCGTTTTAAATGCTTTCGTAGACCCTACCCGGTTGCATCTCGCAAATAATCTTTACGGTTTCTATTGCGAGATGTATGCTTGCGGCGCAGATCAGCCCGCTCTCTGGTATGTACTGGTATGTATCGGTAGGTTACGGGACTGCGGTTCTCGTATTTCTAATCTTTAGAATCATTTGCTTTTTCCATCGAGTCGGCGTTCGGAACATCGGGGGTAAGTTGTTGACAGGACTGAGCGGCTGGACTAGACTGGCTGGTACGAAAATCGCGAATGATTTCTTGACCAAACACCCATAGGATTGTGAGAGATGGCAGAGAAGAAAGTATTGATTATCGAAAGCGACGAGAGCTTTGCCAAGTCGTTGAGCTCGGTGTTTTCCGGATACCAAGATGTGAAAGTAAAAGTGGTTGGAGATGGAAAAGATGGTCTTCGGGAGGCCCGAGAGGGCTCATATATGCTCGTATTGCTTTCAGTTGAATTGCCCAAGCTGAGTGGCTATTCCATTTGCAAAAAGCTCAAAAGCGATAAGCAGACCAGATCGATTCCATTGGTAATCATGTCTTCGGAGGCTACCGAAGAAACCTTTGAGAGACATCGAAAGCTCAAAACCAGGGCGGATGAATACATCATCAAACCATTCGAACCCGATTTGTTGCTCAAGAAAATTTCAAACTTAATTGATCTGGAGTCTCAGGAGGATGAGGCGAAGGAAAGTGATCTTATTCTGATAGACGATGAAGAGTCGATTGTTATAGACGATCTTCCCGATTTGGA
>JBFFBT010000472.1:0-1448 GCA_041560255.1 Myxococcota bacterium
GGTCGCATGGAGCTCAACTGTTCCAAACCACACAAGTAATTCAATCTTCAACATCAAGGATCAATGCGTTATGGGAATGTCCAAAACAAACTATTCGGTCAAAATGGCAAAACCAAGCGGCAGTTTGGCCGTCTCTTGGATACTTATAGTCCTATGCCTGGTGATATGGACGGTCAATTCCATCGCCTGGACTCAGGATTTCGGCATCGATAAGGCCGAGTCATTTCTGGATTTTGTCGAGCCAATCATCCTCCAAGGTGAGGTGGATATTTACAACAGCTTGGACACCTATGACGAAAAAGACTATTTTGAAGCCATATTTTGGTTCAAACGAGACCCGAATCCCGAACAACCAGGAAACCAGTACAAAAAGACGTATTTCGAGCGAAGGCAGCAAGCGCAGATGCGTTTTGGAGAGGGATCGGTTTCAGGGACACAGACGCAACGTGGAAAGATTTTTTTGCTCCTGGGCGAGCCAGACGAAGTGATCCAAAAACGCCTCGAACGAGAGGCCTATTTCGCTGGGTTCCAGGAGACATGGATATATCGCGATCTCAATGAAGAGTTTCGGTTTCACCTCGGTGCGGGGAGCATCCATTACCGAATGGAGAGTCAACCGGGTCAGACGCTTGTGCTGGAACAATTCAAACAAGCCCAAGTCCGCGATCGAGCGGAATCCTATCGCATGGAAAAAACAACGCTGGCACTTCCAAATGTGGGCTTCACCAAAGACATCGAAAACCTAACTCTTGACGATCGAGTCGAAATCGATTTCACCCGCTCTTATACCTTCTTTCGTGGAGATAGCGACCGCACGAGTGTGTATGTGAGTCTCACTTTTCACAACGCTTCGACCAAAGGTCTGGAGGTCAATCTGACGGCATACGACCCCTACGAGAACAAGGTCATCGATTTCAAAAAGAAAATCGCTGCGGTCAACGAACGATTGATGGGTTTCTTCATCGTGCTCGAGCCTGACCAGTATCAAATGGTGCTTCGCATCAAAGATCGAGACGAGCGCGAGGCCGTCGACCGCACATTCGTCGACGTACCACGAATTGGCCGCCTGAACCCTGCCGCATCGAGCATTATCCTTTCCTCCGGATTTGATGCGATTCCAATCGAAGGTTTTACGCTACCCGAAACGTTTGTTTTCGAAGACAAATTTGTTCCACCCATGAATTCGTTCCGCCATTTCGCCGGCGATCGGATCACCTTCATGCAACATTTTTACAGCTTCGCAACAGAGCCCAATCTCAAGTTTTTCCTTGACGAAAAACCGGTTGAAGCACGCGTTGAACGGTTCAAAGAAGTCGACCCCAAGCACTATCAGCTGGTCGCTTCCATACCCATCCCGTCGAAACCAGGTACCCACGAAATCAAAATCTTGAGAAGCCATTCGACCACTTCATGGGAAGCCTCCGTGGCGCACATCTGCGTTGCCCACC
>JBFFBT010000473.1:0-1428 GCA_041560255.1 Myxococcota bacterium
AATTAAATTATATTATATATTTATAATACATATTAATAATAAGTTGACTGATCTATATCTTAATATTATGTTGCAATAATAAACCAAGGAGTATACTAATATAATTAGTGTCTATAACATATACAAATATATTTAGAAAGGAGGAAGGAGTACAAATTCGGTTCTGCATCTTTTTTTGAATTGAATAACGAGAAAGCCAAAAGGAGGAGCATCGAATGAAATTATTGAGTAAGATTTTTTTGTTTCTTGTGGTGGTTGGACTCGTACAGGGCTGTCAACCCATGGGGAGTCTGGATAGTCAGGAAGGGGATTTCGGTCAAAACATCGTCATCAGTCCTGATTCGGTTGTAGATGTCGATCCCGAGCTTGTCAAAAGTATGGTATCGGAGGTGATAGCATTTGAAAAATGGTCGAGCATTGTGGTCAATGCCCAGCCGGGAACATTATATTTGATTAAAAATCCTACCGATACTTGGGGAATGCTTTTTCAACAGATTCATTACAATGACACCTACGAAATTACCGGCGTATCCTATGACAATTATTATCCTGACTTTGTAAAAAACAAAGACTATTATCCAAGCTGCCCGGATAGCTCCATCGAGACGTATTGGACTTCGGAGTGTGATACCATTGCGTCCACCCGTGAAGTTATCAACGGCAACCACTCCAAAGCGCAAACCCGAGGATATGGCACCAAAATGGAACTGGGTTTGGGCGAGAGTAAAACCAATGTATTTAATTTCTTGTCGTGCTCCAATTTGAGGCTTTGGGGGCGAGTCGGTCACGGATATTCCGCCGGTCTTCAACTTGCCCGGGGTGAGTCTTTAAATGATTTTTCCGGTATCAATCTCAGTGGAAAAGGAATCTATGCCAACTCTTGTTTGTCCTACAACCAACCTTTTCGAGGAAAAGTCGAAGGTGCCGGGGCCAGTTGGTATATCTCCGGCATCACTACTCTGTATATCGGGCCATCCGAAAAAGTGTTTGGATGCTGGTGGGATAAAGCCAAGGATCAGGCGGACGTGTGCGAATCATCCCGTACGTGCGCTGCAACCCAAAATGCCGGTACCCATGGATGTACGGGTAATGGTGTGACGGTGCCTCCTCCGGGCGGCGGGCCCAATCCGACTCCGACACCCGGTCCCAACCCGACCCCGACGCCGGGTCCGACCCCCAACCCGGATCCCAACAACGGAGAGTTGATAAGCGGACGGCCCATCACCATCAGCGGGACCTTGCGCGAGGTTAAAAGATACTATATCAACTGCAATGGTAATTTGACCTCGAGCCTTTCGGGAGGTTCGGGTGATCCCGATCTGTATGTGCGCCAAGGCGCTCAGCCGTCCAGCACCGCTTATGATTGTAAATCGGACAATCCAAGCACCGGCGAATCCTGCTCGGTGAGCAACGTGTCTGGTACCACCT
>JBFFBT010000474.1:0-1425 GCA_041560255.1 Myxococcota bacterium
CGAGTTCGGCATTACGGATTCGAACGGCAGGGTGCAAGACACCAAGAGCTTCTATGCCTATTCGCACGGAGCGTTCAGTGGGAAAGTAACCCGCCCGGCCGAACAAGCGGTCGAAGCTGCCCAGTATGAGCCGCCTACGACCTATGCTCCGGCGAGCTTTGATTGGTGTTCGCAGGGTGTATGCCCGAAAGTACGCAACCAGGGAAGCTGCGGATCTTGCTGGGCTTTCGGTACAGTCGGTCCCCTGGAGATCAACATTGCCAGAGCCGGCGGCAGTGCCCCCGATCTTTCCGAGCAATATCTGGTATCTTGCAACAACGAAGGCTATAGCTGCCAAGGTGGTTGGTGGGTGCACGAATACCATATCAACAAAAAAGTATCTGGTGAGACCGAAGCGGGCGCGGTGCTCGAGACCACGAGACCGTACACCGGAACCGACGCGGCCTGCAATCCGCCGCACGCCAAGGCATACAAAGGCAAAAGTATGGGCACAGTGGGTCAAGCCCATACCGTACCGAGCGCCAATGCTCTCAAAGAAGCCATCTACAACAACGGTCCTTTGAGCGTTGCTGTGTATGCCGATTCGGCCTTCCAGAGCTACAAAGGCGGCATCTTTAAAAATACCAACAGCTCGGCCACCGTAAACCATGCCGTGACGTTGGTTGGATACGATGGGGACGTGTTCAAATTGAGAAACAGTTGGGGCAGCAACTGGGGCGAGAGCGGTTACATGCGGATTGAGTACGGAGCCAACAAGATTGGTTATAACGCCCAATACATTATATATGACGGAGGGCCCGCTCCGACCCCGACCCCGGGACCCACCCCGACCCCGGGACCCACCCCGACCCCGACGCCCACTCCGACAGATTCATGTGAAGGAAAGTGTGGGCAAAAATCCGGCAATTGTTGGTGTGACACCAGTTGCAAACAGTACGGTGATTGTTGTGCGGATTATGATAAATTCTGTGGCAACAATCCCACTCCGACCCCGCAACCCACCCCTGATCCGAGTCCGACTCCCACACCGCAACCCACCCCAACTCCAGGAAAATCATGCAAAAACCTATCCGGTGGCGATTATTGCGGTAAAAAATCTGCTGATGGTTGCTGGTGTGACAGCTATTGCGAGATGTATAATGATTGCTGTCCGGATAAAAAACAGATTTGTAAATAGTTATCGTATCAAAGAAATTTAGATCTTTACCGTCTCAAAAACCCATTTTATACAACATCTCAAAGTTGTAACCTGTAGCGTTTCTGATTGTAGACGCAACGCATGGTTTTTGATATAAACTATGCACTCAAGAAAGAAACATTTCATTCGCCATACGGTATCTTTTTTTGGTTTAAGTTTATTTATTAGGCTTGTTCTGTCGGTATCATTTGATACCTTGAGCGTCAAGATTTTGAATTTAATATTTA
>JBFFBT010000475.1:0-1418 GCA_041560255.1 Myxococcota bacterium
TGCCAATGCCGACATATAAAGCGGCTCCGGATCGTTTGGAACCAGCTGGGCTGCTTTCTCGAATGCTTTTCTGGCCGGTTTGAATCTACCGGCCGTAGTGGTATCTTTCAGCCAAGCGCGCCCGGCCTGCATGAAAAGACCGGCTATTTCGGTGGATGGCCTCTTTTCGCTCATTGCCTGTTCGGCGGCATTCGAATACTCTTCGGCCGCTTCTTTGTGCCGGCCTTGGGCCATGCGAGCCCCGGCCAAACCAGCCCGAGCCTGCAACAGTCGTTTTACCTTCAAGCTTTCTTCAAAACTGCGCTGCGCCTCTGCATAGGCTCGGGTCTCGAGCTGCGCCAGACCCAAATCCGCAAGCACTTCGGCATCATGCTCTTCCATGCGGCTCGCAATCACAAGAGCTCGCTTGGCATTGAGATATCGTTTTTGTGCCAGATAGACCTTCCCAACTAAATGATAGGTTACCGCCTCTTGCCCGGCTACTTCCTTGGCTCGCTTGGCGGTCTGCTCGGCCTCATCAAGTTTGTTCAACTGCAACAAAGCTTTAACCATGCCCAACAATCCCGATTTGGAAACATCATTTTCCTGCACGACTTTGGTAAAATACGCAAGCGCACTCTCACTGTCGCCTGCTTCGAGCTTCAACTGGCCCATCAACACAAGGGTGCTCTCATCATAAGGGTTGGCTCCGATCGATTGGTTGGCATATCGCAAAGCGGTATCCAACTCATTTTGGCGATATGCCATCCAACCCAATTCAGCCAAGGACGGATAGTGCCTCGGATCCAACGAGATTGCTTTATGAAAAGAATCCGCGGCGCTCCCGTAAGACTTTTTGGCCAAGCGATACTTGCCCATCGCAAAATGGGCCAGTGGACTGGTGGGATGATCACGTACGAAAGAATCCGCCACCCGAAAAGCATCTTCGACCTTTTCAGCCCCAATAAGCGCCAGGGTCATCGCAGCCCTGGCTCTGGGTGCCTCCTGGGCATCATCGGGTACTTTGCTCAATTCATCGATTGATGCCGCATAACGTCCCAAGGCCGAAAGTATCTCGCCCCGCAGGGTAAAATACAATCCTCTCGGGACTTTGATTCCGGCGAGATCATCCAAAGCTTTGAGGCTTTGGCTGATTTTGCCTTTGAGAAAATCAATCTCAATGAGAAACAATCTGGTCTTCACATTGTCGCTGGTTGCCTTGAGGACCTTTTCAGCCAACAATTCGGCTTGATCCAGCTCGTAGTACTTGCGACACAGCAACGCCAAATTTTCAACAAACGATATATTTTCCGAAGTTATCCGGGCGGCTTCTTCGACCGCTTGAACGGCCGAGGTCCGGTTTGAGCCCAAAAACTCAATGGTTGCCAACAAAACATAGGCGTGCGCTCTATGCAGCGCGGCGGCTTTCGGTAAGGCCA
>JBFFBT010000476.1:0-1403 GCA_041560255.1 Myxococcota bacterium
AAGGGCTTTTTTGGCTATCGAAGAACGGGGAAAAAGCATAGTGTCGGTCTCCCTGAGTCCATGTTTCGACCGAGCATATTCCGCTATGTGCGTTAGTCAAGGATTTTATTTGACCTGCTAGGTCAAAATAGAAGACTTGAATCGTTGCGGGCCGGTTCGCGGGAGTCCGAATTGCAGGCAATGTGAACATGGCGGCGGGTGCAGCAAGGATAGGGGGCGCGCATACGCCCGCCGCCGCAATCGACATCGTATCGTATCATTCTTCCCCGGGGACCATGGATTTGAGTATCTCCAAGATGTTCGCAGACATGTCGAAGTAATCACTGGCCTTTTGGTTGACTTCCGGTTCGGTTGCGGCCTTTATACCTGCGCTTCTTAGAAGTGTCACGACGACAGAAACTACTTCTTTGGCGCTGATGCGCGCATCGTCATTGTACTCCTTCAAAACTTCTTGTCCGGCTTGAACCAGCAACTCCAAGGCTTCGGTTTTCGATATTCCGGTATTTCCGAGACCAGGCATGGGTGTTCCTCCTTGTTCACCGGCAAAACAATGTCCGCCGGTGCAAATCACCGTGTTCATTCACATGGATCCAATTGGTTACACCGCGGCCGCAGTGCTTTTCGCCGAGCATCGAGGCAATCCGGTTTTGATCACCCGCTTCGGGTTGCCGGCATGCTCTGTCTACATAGGCGATATACCCAAGCCGAAAACAACAGCAAAAGTGAGAAACCTGACAATCTTGGTTGAAGTGAAATCAATTTTTAAGCGATTGATTCGATGCGTTGAGTCAATCGCGGGGTTTGAACGCCGCAGACTTATCGCTCTGGCTAGAAACGGCAAAAATAATTTTTATCGAATGTTATTTTTTACATAGTTGGTACGACCAAGAAACAAGAAAGCCGATTTTTTGTTCTTACTCAACAGATTGTATGGGCCCTGGAGGTTGCAGCAATCCAGAAGTCGAAATCCAATCACGATACAAGGAGGATTGTCACATGACAAATCAAAAAAAAGTGGTCGAATCCTGTTTTATCGCCATCGATAAGCTGGGAAGTGGAAAAGAACATGCGAAGCTGATTATCATTGATCCCCAAAAGCGCCGATTGGGCGCCCGTATTCGCCAGCTTCATACCAACAAACAGCTGGAAGCAAAGCTCCAATCAATCGGTCCGGGGTATGATATCTTTTCATTAGTGATATCTCCGCCGGCAAGAAACAAAGAAGATCCACCCTACTACCAAGTCGTGTTGTATGAAAAAGAACTGGGTTTTGATGCCTATCCACCTTGGACGTCCAAACCGCAACGCATGGGCTCACTGGGTATCGAAGTGGCTCCATATACGTCAAACGACTCTGGAGAATACCAACGAAGATTGGCATCGTGGGACTGGTTTAATCAAAA
>JBFFBT010000477.1:0-1363 GCA_041560255.1 Myxococcota bacterium
CATGAAAAATAACGTATCTGCGATACCGATGCCGATGAGGCCGGACACGAGCAGGATCAACCAATCGGTTGGAGTGTTGGATTGAGGCGCCACATCGAGTCCGGCAATGAGCATTGTAAAAAGTAAAAGAATCAGCCCGACGGTGTTTTTATACAGGTTGAGGGGGATCGGACGTACAATGTTGCCGCTCAACTTGAAGAGGATGACCGATACGGCCCATAGTAAAGCGCTTGCGAGAGAGAAGAGCTCTCCGACGTGTGAGGTGTTTGGATTCAAAGCGGGTAAGACCTTTTGATGGAAAACCTCAAACGGATCAGTCCGCCGAGGCATTGGAAAATCACCCGGGGCACATGCACTTTTGAGCAGGGATCTTCCGTCCAGTCAACTGGAAGCTCAACTACATTAAAGCCGCCGTATTCAGCCATGATGAGCAATTCGGTATCGAAAAACCAATTCTTGTCATGCACTTTTTCAATCAGAGGCAAAATCCCGTGCAGGCGGAAAGCCTTGCATCCGCATTGAGCGTCACGAAATGTCTTGGTTTTAAATACCATTCTGAGCAAGACATTATAACTCCTAGAGAGCGTATCCCTGAGAGTACCGCGCACAACCCGGGAGGCAGGATGATGGCGGGAACCTACCACCAGATCGGCTCCCCGATCCAGCGCATCCAGCATGCGGGGGATGGCTTCGAGGTGAGTCGATAAATCTACGTCCATGTAGATCAAGTAATCTGCACCCGAAAGTTTTGCGGCTTCCAACAAGGCGCCTCCCCGACCGGCCTTGCCGAGATGCAAAGCGGATATCCGGTTGTAAGTGCGTTCCATCCGTATGGCTTTGGATCCGGTTGCATCGAATGAGCCGTTATTGGCAATCACCAGGTGCCAGTCATATGCCGCGAGAGCGTGATCACAAAAAGAATAGACTTCAGTCAAAGCTTTTTCGAGAGCTTGTTCTTCATTGTACACCGGCAAGACGATGTTGACTTTGGGTGGCTTGATTTTCATTTCGAAAGTAGATTGCCCGAGCCCGTGGGTGACAAACCCAACCAATGAAAAATACTGGGCGCCACGTCGATAAGATTGGGGTTGTTGCGTGCCAACTTCGAGTTGATCGCAAGCATACCGGGGGTTTCCTGATAATCGGAGGCCGCGTGGTCGGCGCACCAGGCTTTGGGGTTCGGCACCAGGTATTCGCCGAGGGGGGCTCCTCCGAGGGAGGTTTCCCAGGAGCTTCGATAACCAGGGGCAAATCCTATTTGTAGGTCCGGAGCCTTGTCCCGCAGATGATCGGATGCGTGCATGGCCACCGGATACACCGCCCGCACGGGCGTTTTACCGGTTTTTGGATCTTTCAGATCCAG
>JBFFBT010000478.1:0-1340 GCA_041560255.1 Myxococcota bacterium
CATTGCGGTGCTTTCGGTGGTAGGTATCATTTACGGCGCGTTGGTGGCCTTGGTGCAACCGGATGTAAAAAAGCTCATTGCATACTCTTCGGTATCACATTTGGGTTTCGTCATGCTGGGGATAGCTGCTCTAAATCCACAGGCTGTATCCGGTGGGTTGCTGCAAATGGTCAACCACGGGATATCAACCGGGCTGTTGTTTTTGTTGGTAGGGGTGATGTATGAAAGAAGACATACCCGGATGATTTCCGAGTTTGGCGGTTTGGCCAAACAACTCCCCTGGTTTACTTTGTGCTTTATGGTCGCCACCCTCGCATCAGTGGGATTGCCCGGGACGAATGGATTTGTGGGTGAGTTTTTAGTTTTGGTCGGCACCTTTACATCGGAAAGCTTACCAGCGGCCTTTGGTTCGGATATGGCCGGCAAGGTGCTGGCGGTTTTGGCCGGCACGGGAGTTATCTTGGGTGCTGTCTACATGCTATGGATGGTGCAAAGGGTATTTTTTGGTCCTTTGAACAATGTAAAAAACCAAAATTTGAAAGATCTTTCGATTCGGGAAGCTTGCGTCCTTCTGCCTATGATAGTGCTTGTTTTTATCATTGGTGTATTCCCGGGCTTGTTTTTGAGCAAAACTGAGAAATCAATTCAATCCTTTGTCGACCAAGTGCACGCTCGCTCCAAAATGGCCGATACCTTGGGCACGCAAAAAAAGTGTTTGGCCTCGGTAGACGAAAATTCGGAGGTTACCGATGGCGTCCATTAGGGATTTTTTGACCATTTTACCCTTTTTGACGGCTTGTGCCGGCGGCCTTGTCATCATATTGTTGGATGTGTTTTCACCACCCAGGGAATCTCGGAAATATTTGGGATCTTTTACCATCGTGATTCTGGTTGGTATGGTATCGCTCAACTTGGCATTCATGGGAGAACCGACTCGTCAGGCGTTTTTCGATCTGGTGGTAGCGGATGATTTTGCGAGGTTTTTGGGAGTACTGTTTGCCGTGTCGGCGGCCTTGGCCGTGCTGATAGCCATGGCGCGCTTGCCCGAAGAGGGAGCCATACGCGGGGAGTTTTATACGCTTATTCTTTTTGCGGCCGGCGGGGCGACTCTTTTGGCCCAGGCCATTGACTTGGTTTCGCTTTTTATCGGTCTCGAATGTATGTCCGTACCGGCCTATATCTTGGCGGCAGCCCATAGGCGGGAAGCGAGATCAATCGAAGCCGGGTTTAAATATTTTATTTTGGGCGCATTTGCCACTGGATTTCTGATTTACGGGATTGCTCTCTTGTACGGAGCGTGTGCAAGCACCCAACTGTCCAAGATAGCAATGGTTGCTTCC
>JBFFBT010000479.1:0-1333 GCA_041560255.1 Myxococcota bacterium
AGGCGGGAATCGAGGTCGGCTGAGTACTAGATTCCTGTTTTCGCAGGAATGACAGGTGTTTCCAGAAGAATGACCATGGATCAAATCCATCTATATGCTTTCCAATCAATATTCAGGAAAACGGGAAATCATCTAGGTGTGGATAGGGTCTCAAATCCAAACGGCTGGGTGAAGCAATCTCCGCTGGCTCCATCTAGGATGGCTCTTACGAACGGCTTATCGGTATAATCGGAAAAGTTGAATGACGCTCCCTCTCCTACGGAAACCGTGCCCGGTCCAATCCATACAATGTTTTGGTGACCCGAGGCGGTGATCATGATGGTCTTTTTGCTATTGTCTACCTGGATTTTTTGGATTCTCGGAACTTTTGCTTCTCCCGATCCGGCGGGTTCGTAGCAGAAATAGAATGTGCCCTTTTTTTGACTGGTCTTGAGGTTGTCTTCTGTCAGCGTCGGCATGAGCATGAATTGGAAGTTTCTATATAGGTGACTGGATGCGTGCATGTCATCATTGGAAGTTCCCCAGACGAGCCTGCCTTCCGACTTGAAGTAGTTTTCGTTGAGGTTGTCCCAAAGCTTTCTGTCCTGGGAATACCTGTCTCCCTGGTTGAATACCTCGAGCGCCACGGTCGATGGGTAGTCCCGAAACCAGGGTATATAATAACTCCAATTGCTTGGTGGGTTTTCTCTGCCCGGATGGTTGATTTGAGAAAGTCCCCCGCCGGCCTGTACGTGCGCGATTCCGTTTTTCAAATTGCTGCTCGTATTGGTAAAATTGTAAAAAGCATTCATGTGATCGGAGCTCGAGTACTCGTCACCCCGAACGGCCAGCATGCCCAGGGTAGCGGGATTTTTTCCAAAATCCGTCCAGGGCCAGGTGAGTGTGTTGTGATCGGTGAGCGCCAGGATGTCATATTCTTTTGAGTGATAATAATCGATGACGGCGGCGGGAGCATAGTTTCCATCGCTTCGGTTGGTATGGGTATGAAAATTGGCTTTATATTGACCCCAGGTGTCCCAATTTACGCTCTGATATGGATTGAGGGTTATGCTTACCCCCGACGGCGGCGGCGTATCTCCACATACCTCTATTTTGTCATGGCAACAGTCGTCATATACCGCACACACATCATCGCACCAACAGCCGTCTGGAGATTTTTCTCCACAAAAATCACCATTGGAGTCGCTGGCACAAAAGCCGTCGGGATTTTTGGGGCCGTCTCGTTGTTCTCCTTCCGTGGTGCCGCAACCAGAGACCAAGATCAGAGCAATGAATGATATGAACGATGTCAAGCACATTCCAAACATTGTTTTCTCCTTCAAAATCTTTTTAT
>JBFFBT010000480.1:0-1302 GCA_041560255.1 Myxococcota bacterium
AACCAAAACCACTTCGACCTCAACTTCGACTGGACCACGACCGACCCCACCCAACCCATGCAGTGCATGTTCGTCTTCCTCGGCGTCTACGATACCCCCCAGACTGTTCAAATCGACGATGTGGCCATCCTCGGCTACTAAGTATCCGATCGTGATATTCCATTGAAATAAAAGCAACCATTTGTTACTTTATAGCAACAAATGGTTGCTTTCTTATATAATCTTTTATAAACAATTAGTTATACAGAATACCACAATGCATGCCATTTTTGGTTGCGCAACATTTTGTTTCGTTTCGCACACTGCAAGCCCACCCTTGGTTGTAACTATATGTATTATTTGTACTTTAAACAATACGCCCATTTGGCATACTTGTTGCTATGCTTAAGATAGGTGAGGTAAGAAAAACCAATGGGTACAAAAAGACACAATTCGAACCAAAAAGGAAAGTCGAGGCCGATCATGAAAAAAAGCGCATACTTGCTGCTAGCCGCTTTCGGGTCTCTCGCCTTGTTGGCTTCCTGCGGCACGCAACCCCAAAATCTTGACACCTTGCAGTCCGCAATAAAAAAAGACAAGTCCGACAAAAAAGACAAATCCGGTAAGAAGGGCAAGAAAAACAAGAAAACCATGTGGGAGCCGTTCGAGTCCTACGAGACCGACGCCAGCGCCCCGGCTTCCTACATCTGGGTGAAAAACGGCGCCTCCGAAACCAACGTCTCCAACATCGATCCTGCCAACGGCATCAAGAACCTCAAGATACACATCAAAGAAGACTCCGCCGCGCGTGACTTCATCGGCGTCAAATTCTGCTTGGATGCAGGCGCTTCAGATATCCTGGCCGCCTCCTTCAACATCAAGCTCAAAAACTTGGTCAACTGGACCGGACTGGGCATCATCGGCGACCAGGACAACATGCAGTACTGGTGGTGGATTCGTCAAGACGGCACCGTCTTCAACGGTCACACCTTCGACTCCTTCATGGAAAACACCTGGCACCAGGTTACCATCACCATCGACCGCACCATGAGCATGGCGACCTTCGACCTGGACGGCAACCAAAACCACTTCGACCTCAACTTCGACTGGATCACGACCGACCCCACCCAACCCATGCAGTGCATGTTCGTCTTCCTCGGCGTCTACGATACCCCCCAGACTGTTCAAATCGACGACGTGGCCATCCTCGGCTACTAAGTATCCGATCGTGATATTCCATTGAAATAAAAGCAACCATTTGTTACTTTATAGCAACAAATGGTTGCTTTCTTATATAATCTTTTATAAACAATTAGTTATACA
>JBFFBT010000481.1:0-1290 GCA_041560255.1 Myxococcota bacterium
AACCGGTTGCATTATGAGAAGGAGCGCCTACTACAGCATATTCTCCAATAATATAAATCGACTCTCCAAATTCATCACCCGATTGTATATCTTTAGGTATGAGCTCTTGCACGGTTTCAAAACCCGCACCGCTAACGACAAAAACTGAGCCATCAGATTTTACGATCAACGAATCGCCATCATAATGAAAGGATCTACCGAAACCGTTTGTGTTTTCTTTTGAAATACTATTATTTATACGCCAGGTATCATTTTGTTGAACCCACTTATAGACATGTATCAACCCTTTACCTTCATTTCCATACGGCGCCCCGACAAATGCAACATCACCACCAATTGCAACGTCGGAACCAAAACCAACTCCAGAAACCGAAGGTTCTAACTTATTATAGGGTTTGCCGCATACCCCGGTAAACCGGCACTCTTCCAGGGTCGAAGTGCAATCTTTGCATCTTGCGTACGTCTCTTTATCCGTCTCGCAGGCCTCTTCGAGGGCATGACAGTTTTCTATCGTGTTCCAACTGCTTTTTACCACGTCACCGTCACACTCGATCGATTTTCCGCTGCAATACTGCTCTACCGATCTATCTTGCGCGGCCGCTCCGCAATACTCGGTCGAGCATTGGTACTCCTCCCTGGCGGCACACTTCCAATCCGGGGTTCTCAATAATCCGAGTTGATCGCAGCATACCCCGGTTTCGCATCTCACCTCCATCGGCAATGTCTTGGTCACCCGGGTGCCCCCGTTGATGGTGCTGTCTGTCACCACAATAGTAACGTCCGATTTGAGGCTCGTCATGTCCGGCGTGCCGGACAGTTGAGCGGATCCAGCTACCACATGCAGCCATTTCATGTCGGTTTGCACCTGCCACTTGTAGGGAGAAAGTCCCCCTTCGGCGGTAAGCGCTGCTTGATACGGTGTACCAAAAACCGCTCCAGGCAGTCCATCGACGGTGATTTGGATCTGTCTTTGCTCAATCTCGACACATTGTTTTTTTTCGTTGCACAAATATCCTTCGACACACTCGCTGTTGTCGAAACATTTGCCCACGAGATCGGGACTGCATCCCGGACAAACCAACCCCATCAAAATTAAGCTAAAAAAATACCGCGTCATGAAAACGTCCTCCCTGATTTACCAAGAATCGATCACTGCAATCCTGGACACCCACGCCAAGCTTTTGTAAGCGTTCACCCGGGGTAGCGGTGACTCTTGAGATTTCGAGGACTTGTTTGAGCAGGGCTTACAAGCAATCTGGGTTTAATTGCTTGTAAGTCCGCGAGTTTCGC
>JBFFBT010000482.1:0-1278 GCA_041560255.1 Myxococcota bacterium
CGGTTCTCGAAATCTCTTTTTCCAACGCGAGAAGACTTTTCAATCTTTCCCTATCCTGCTTCAATCGGGATAATAAAATCACGGCAGCGAAAAAGATAATCGACCGAGACAAACTGTTCCATATGATAATGGCAACCGATGATTCGTCTTGTCCTAAAAAAGCGGCTAAAAACCTTACCGTGCTGGCACAACCGGCAACCGTCAAGGCCATAGGAACACTCATTTTCCAAGCACTGAAAGATATAGGTATTAAGTAGAAAAGAACAAAGCCGATCCGGGGATCCGCCACATGATCGATGATGCCGATGAGCAAAACTGAAACGATTTGCACCATCAACCAACCCGTTGTTGCCGGAACACCAAAAGAGATCTTCATCACACTTTCACTTCAACTCACCCAGTGGAGGTTTGAAAGACCGAACATGTTGCTCTTGAGAGCCGATTACACGAACCGGGATTGGTTCGCTTGCGGCCCCGGCATAAACTGAAACATGAGGAAAAGGTATCTCGATCCCATTTTCATCAAAAGATTTTTTTACTTCCATGTATAAGTCGGTTTTCAACTGATACACATCCGCCTGGGCAGCCCATACGGAAAACTGGAACTCAAGCGCCGAATTCCCATATTTCTTGAACAAAAACAATGGCTTTGGGTAGTCCAAGCAATGCGGGTTTTTCTCGGCGATCGCCATGAGCATGGCGCGTACCCGTTCGAGATTTTCTTTATAGGCAACGCCAATCTGCAGATCCACCCGTCGAATGGGAAACCGGGTCAAGTTGGTCACTTCGGATTTCAGCATGGTTTCATTGGGAATGCGTACCAACAAATTGTCAAACGTGCGGATTTTTACCGACATGAAATCAATGGTCAGGACAAAGCCGGTGGTCTCGCCAACCTTGATCAAGTCACCTATTTGAAAAGGTTTTTCCCCCATTAAAAAAATACCGCTGATGAGATTCGAAGCCGAGGTCTGGGCGGCGAAACCGACTGCCACGGTCAGAATACCAGCGGCTCCCAGCAGCACTCCCATATCGACACCCAGCTGCCGAAGTGAAAGCAAAATCGCCAAGATCACAACCGCAACCGATATGACCCGGCGCAATATCATCGAGTGCTGCGCGTGCAACTTGCTGATCTTCAACCACCTGGACAGCATCCTGGCAACCAGTATTCCAAAAAGCAGTATTAAAACGGCCTTACCGAGAGCCAACAGATGATCTTCACGCACCCATTCCTTCAAGCTTTGCACGAATTCGTTCATGGGATCCTCCTATAAC
>JBFFBT010000483.1:0-1267 GCA_041560255.1 Myxococcota bacterium
ACGATTCATGAAAATAGACGCTCTGGGGCTGGCGCCATACTCAATCATATCTTCCAATTCTTCCAGTTTGAACTGTTTCGGTTCCCGGGATGCAAAAACGATATCCATGATGTACTCAGTGATGAGTTTGTCCATATATATCTCTTGGATCAGACTGTGTGCTCGAAGAATATCTTCAATTTCAACAACATGGGTTACAGTAGGAGGTGTTTGGGATGTCATGCGGGCGATGATCTCTCTCTCCTCATCGCGGGTGGGGTAGCCTACTTTTACCTTGAGCATGAATCGATCGACCTGCGCTTCGGGCAGGGGATAGGTTCCTTCTTGCTCGATCGGATTTTGCGTTCCGAGCACAATGAATGGATTTGGGAGAGGATAAGTCTGATCTCCTAAAGTGACCTGGCGTTCTTGCATACATTCGAGCAGTGCGGACTGTACTTTGGCGGGTGCCCGGTTGATTTCATCTGCCAGCACGAAATTGGCGAACACGGGTCCCAATTTTGGTTTGAATTCACCGTTTTTTTGGTTGTATACCATGGTACCGACCAAATCCGCCGGGAGCAAATCGGGTGTAAATTGAATCCGCTTAAAATCTGCCGCGATACAATTCGCCAAAGTTTGAATGGACATGGTTTTCGCCAAACCCGGCACACCTTCCAAGAGGATGTGTCCATTACAAATAAGGCCCATGAGAATTCGTTCTATCAATGCGCGTTGTCCGACAATTACTTTACCGATTTCACCCATCAACCTATCGACGAACACACTTTCTTTTTTTATCTTGTCGTTGATGGTGCGAAGTTCCTCCTTCATGGATCCTCCTTGGCAAACACTCTTATTACCATGCCATGGGATTGTCGTATATGACAAACATAAGTTGGTTGCTGGATATTCCCATAAAGTGAAAGCGGTTTGACAATTGTTTTTAAGTTAGATAAAAGAAGTAGAACGATTGTAATGAGAGGAGCGTGTTTTCTGGTATGATCAAAGGTAATTTGCTTTTCGACAAAAGAATTGTAGAGCGAAATATTGAGCGCAAATTGATCGCGCGGGAAGATGTTTGTGCCTTCCGGCATCTGTGCCAGCAATGGCTCGGCGGCAAAACTGAACAGCTGTTCGGAAAACGCAAACAGAATCAGGAAGGCGACCAGTATCACCAGCACGATCCACATCAGGCGATCGCGCAATTCGGTCAGATGATCCATCAGGCTCTGTTCGGGGGCGCTGTTGTTTTGCTCTTCCACAAATGGTTACTCGGATATTGAGT
>JBFFBT010000484.1:0-1262 GCA_041560255.1 Myxococcota bacterium
GGACACAAAAAGATCAACATTGACAAATGGTTTTGTAGGGGCAGGGCTTGCCCCTGCCCTTTAGGGCAACCGCAAGGGTTGCCCCTACATAAAACCGAGAAATTTTTATTATGTGTCCGACAATCACCGCCTTTGATTTAGGCTCACAATTTTGCATCCGCGCTTTTCCGTCTGTCTCCTGTCTCCAATGCATGCAAATGCTGTACCAAATGCGCCGAAATGCCATATCGGATCACTCTCTCCGGAACAAATTTTTGGGAGTAACCGGCAGTTTGAGCCTCCTGACAGATACCCTGATCACTATCTCCCATGAGCGTGCAGTCAAAAGAAAAGGCTGGTTTTTCCTGCCGGTTATCATCGTATCCATCAAGACAAACTAATTCAATAACTATGTTGTATACAACCACAACAAACATATCATGATTTTTTCATGGTATTTTTGAGTTGGCTTCGCGTCTATGGGTTGTAGGTGGAAATCCCCATTGAAACCAATTCTGGATCCACAATGAAATGACGGTTGTATTCGGCGTATTCTGGGTTGATTTCTAATCTTGGATATCGGTGTTACTTCGTGTTGATTTTCCCAAAGATGATTTGTGTCTGTGACTACTATTCAGCGTCCTCATATGTAACGTTGACATCATCCGCATTCATATTGTTGTACTTTACATCCACACTTCCCGCAGGGGCTGTCACCACATCAAACAAACGATCTTCGTCTATCGCATCATCTTCTATCGGTGTCACCGATACTTCCACACCACTCTGCCAGTTACCACTCGTCAAAGTGATAGGATTGACAGGACTAAGTGTCACGACCTCCCCGCCTGTACCGTTCAAACTCAAGTTTATTGTCACGTTTTCAGTCGGTTGAGAATCAAGTTTGATCGTGAACGTACTTGCTCCAACCTCTTCGATCACCGTAATCGATGTGGGGGTTACCGTTATTCCCGCTACATCTCCATCCTGATAGGTTACACTCACATCCGCAGGATTCTTGCCCGAGTATTTCCCATCAGCGCTTATCGCTGCTCCCGTCACAACATTAAAACTTTGATCGTTGTCTATTTGGTCGCCTTTCGGCGTTACAGATACAACTACTCCGCTATCCCAATTCGCGCTTGTCAGTGTGATCGGGTTTGCGGGACTCAGGCTTACTACATCTGCTCCCGTTCCACTCAGACTCAAATCTATCTCAACATCCGCAGTCGGTTGTGAATCAAGGCGGATTGTGAACGTACTCGCTCCCACCTCTTCATTCA
>JBFFBT010000485.1:0-1259 GCA_041560255.1 Myxococcota bacterium
CTTTATTTTCAAAAATTTGTCTTCCAATATATTCGGCAGCCTCTACTCTTGAATATTCAATAATGACCGGTTTACCATCAAACGCCGCACTATTATCCATCAAAAGAACACCATCTGGTGTTTCACCTATAAATGTATAGCGACCAAATACTGTACCTGGGTTAAGTTCTAGTTCTACCAAAACACCATCGTACCTTGGAAAGAATGCACCATCATGTTCATCTGATTTTGGAAAATATATGCCAATTTTATATTTATCACCTTTTTTCTTATAGTTATCAATCATATCTTGACATTCATCTTTTCCAATTGAATACACTTTACGATCAATGATCCTAGAAATTTCACTTTTTGTAAGCCACTTTTTTGGGTGATATGGAAACCAATACTTTTCTATTTTCTCCTTATTCTTACATTCTTCTTCTTTATTGGTTTTCGGTTTATTCCCATTTTTAATTTTCTTTGCAAGTTTCTTCATATGTTGATCAGCGCTTGAATCACCATCATCACTTTCCGGCAATTTGTCTTCCAACGCATTTAAATCATTCATCTCGTCATTCAGATCTGATCCCCCATCGGATATGCAACTCCCACCTGAACACTTTTCAGTAAATCTCCCCGTGGGATCCACATACACCGTAGGATTCGAGTACGCATACAGATACCGGTGCAACGAGGGGGGCTCATTCTGCTGACCCAGATACGTATCCTGGGTCATGAACCGCCCAACCTCCGGATCATAGTACCGCGCTCCGAAGTACACCAACCCGGTGTTGGGATCATGCTCCTGCCCGGTAAAGATATGCCGGTTGTCGCTCACTCCACTCTCTGTCCTGAGGTTGCCCCAAGGATCCAACTGATAGGTCTTCTTGACCGCACCGGTCCCATCCGTAAGCCCTACCGTGCTCCCCAATGCATCATGATGGTAGTACTGCATACCCGCAGGCTGCGCCAACGCTATCAACCGCTCCGCATACTGGTAAAACGCAAGCAAGCTGTCATCCGCAGCGTTATGCTCTTCCAGCACCGCATTGTCGTCATAGTAGTAATCCACATCACCACGATCACTCATCCGGTGCCGGATTCGGTTGCCCTGGTAGTTGTAGTCGAACTGCCCTAAAATGGTCTCACTACCCGCGGGACCTCTGGTCATTTGCACCAGTTGGTTTTCCGCGTTGTAGACAAAGCTTACAGGCTGATCCGGAGCCCGGCTATCCACCTTACTCAAGGTATTTCCATTGGCGTCAAAGCTGTAATCC
>JBFFBT010000486.1:0-1258 GCA_041560255.1 Myxococcota bacterium
ACGGTGATCACAAAGTGGGGTGGCGCGTGAATGCCGGTGATGTGCTTTCAAATCTGCCAGCTTATACAGTCCAAAGCTCAATGTTGTTATTCGCAGGCCTTTGCCTGCCGAGCTTGTTCAAGTTCTCAAATCCCAGTGCCAGAATCATCTACTACCGATTGTTGCTTTTTGCCGTCATTTTCTTTCCACTCTTGGGGCTCTGTTGGACTTTTTCTCAACCCTCGGTGGTCGAGACGAATTTGGTCGTCTCCTTTCCCGAATTAACCCAGCAGGTTTTTTCAGGCTCGAAATCATTCGGGTTTCCTTTTTTCATCACCCTGACGTTCGGCTCCGTCTCCTCGATGCTCGCTATGCGTTTGATCGGCAGTATCATCATCCTCAAGCGATTTCGTAAGGAAGCCGGCCTCTATTCGAATCCAGACATCATACCGGACATGCAAAAAACTCTGGAATGTCATGCCGATTTTTATGTCTCGGACCGCATAACAAGCCCGATTACTTTCGGTTGGCTCAAACCGACCATCCTGCTCCCCAATGACTTCGACACCTTTTCCACCGCCCAGCAAAGAGCAATCGTGTGTCATGAGCTTATACATGTGACCCGAAGAGACTGGTTCTACGGAATGCTCGACGAGATAGTTCGGGTCGTTCTCTGGTTTCATCCGGCGGTTTGGATACTGCTCAATCGAATCGCCCTATGGCGAGAAAAAGCCGTTGATCTGGAAGTCATTCACCTTACCCAACAACGCAGAATCTATTTGGAAACCCTACAGACTTTCGCCAAAAGATTAAACCGGCCAAGCAAACTCGGCGCCTATCCACTCACGATGAAACACCATCTGCTGCAGCGGGTACATTTTCTGGTGCACAACACCCGCATTTCAAACACCCGATTGATTGCCTGTTTGCCCGTCTTCGCGACCGGCGTGTTGCTGGTCGGTTGTATCGGAATCATGGTTTTTCCCATGAAATCCGGAAAGGCGTCCTCCCGGCAATCGAACCAAGAGATTATCAATTCAAAGATCGGTATGGATCAAAAGAGCAACCTCGAAAACCTTTCCCGAGCCAACAACCCCGACCGAATACCCATTCAATCTCCTCCTACAATTATCCCAAGCAACAAAATTTTGTCCCCCAAACCCCGTCGAAAAGAGGAGCCCATATATCGATCAAAACGAAAATCCGCGCGCAAGCCCAAACCCCAACCCAAAAACCAAAAACACCCACCCACGCCACCCACCAATCCAAATCAGCATAC
>JBFFBT010000487.1:0-1254 GCA_041560255.1 Myxococcota bacterium
AGTTGTAGGTGGATGGGTGGGAGCATCTTTGTTCGGGGTGCATGCATTCAAGCATTTCCTGGATCCGGTGCTGGAAGGCGCGCAGGCCGTCGCTGTCTCAAACAGAGACTTTTCACATTCTCTGGGAGCTGAGTGGGCTTCGGCTTGCGGCAGCATCATGGTGTTCACCATCGGTTTGTTCCTTGCGTATGTGATGTATCGCAAACATACTTCGTTGCCGGATAGGATTGCATCTCGGATTGCCCGGATACACCGCTTGGTGCTCAATAAATATTGGTTGGACGAAATATACGAAACTTTGATCATCAGGCCGATTTTTCATTTTTCGATGTTTTTGTGGCGATTTATGGACGAGGTGGTGATCGATGGATGGGGCGTAAACGGCCCTGGCAGACTGCTTCGTGTAGTGGGTGGTATTGGAAGAAGGTTACAATCCGGAGATGTCCAGGCCTATGCATTTTGGTTGTTTATGGGGTTGGCCGGTATGTTGTTTTATCTGGCTTTGATCATGAGGGTTTTGTAAATGACGCCTGGTTTTCCCTTGCTTTCGATGTTGTTGTGGATCCCTTTGGTGGGCGCCTTGGTGGTGTTGTTGGTGCCGCAAAGCATGGCTCGAGTTGCACGCAATATTTCCATGATCATATCTCTGATTGACTTGGGATTTGCTTTAGGGGTGTTTTTTGTTTTCGATCCACAAACTGCCGGCATGCAGATGGTCGAGAAATGGGAGTGGATACCGTCCTTGGGCATTGCATACAGCCTGGGAGTGGACGGGATAAGCTTGCTGCTCGTCATGCTTACCGCATTTCTATCGCCTATCGTGATTCTGTCCACGTATCAAGCGGTTACCGACCGGGTCAAAGGCTTCATGTTTTCTATTCAACTTTTGCAGGTTGGTATGTTGGGCGCATTTTTGTCCCTGGATGTTTTTCTGTTTTACATATTTTGGGAGCTCATGTTGATACCGATGTATTTCATCATTGGTATCTGGGGCGGGCAGAGAAGGATTTATGCTGCAGTGAAGTTTTTTCTCTATACCCTGTTTGGCTCCCTGTTGATGTTGGTGGCCATATTGGTGGTGTTTTTCACCCATTTCCATGAAACCGGCGTGTACACGGCCGATTTGCTCGAGCTTTACGGCACGGGTTTTTCGCCGACGGCTCAGTTGTGGATGTTTGGAGCGTTTGCCTTGGCGTTTGCGATCAAGGTTCCGATGTTCCCGTTTCATACCTGGTTGCCGGATGCGCATGTTGA
>JBFFBT010000488.1:0-1253 GCA_041560255.1 Myxococcota bacterium
CGGATATGACGTTTGTGGAAGGGAAATACAGGAGAGACATTGAGCTTACAAACTGTATCAACGAAACTTGCGCGAATTGCAGAGCAGTCGGAACGGAATCCAGAGATGGTGTTTACAACCTTGGCGCATCTGATGGACGTGGAGTTTATGAAGGAGGCGTTTGGGAGACTACGCAAGAAAGCAGCATGCGGGGTGGATGAGGTAACAGTCAGGGATTATGCAAAAGATTTACAGGAAAACCTGACAGGCTTACACCAAAGACTGAAGACCAAAAGGTACCGAGCCCAACCTGCAAAACGAGCGTGGGCACCCAAAGAGGATGGAAGCCGCAGACCATTGGCGATACTGGTACTGGAGGACAAGATAGTCCAAAAGGCGGCGTCCATGTTGCTAGAAGCTGTATACGAGCCGATGTTTTACGGATTTTCGTATGGCTTCAGGCCGAAGCGAAGCGCTCATCAAGCGATAAGGGACCTCAGAGAGCAGATAATGCAAAAGAACATCAGCTGGATAGTCGATGCGGATATCAGCGGTTATTTCGACGGAATAGACAGAAAACACCTGCGCACGGAGAGAGTTAAGGACGGCAGCCTGATGAGACTGATAGGCAAATGGCTGAATGCAGGAGTGATGGAAGACGACAAGGTCAGATATACAGACCGAGGAGTACAGCAAGGAGGTGTGATTTCGCCTATACTTGCGAATATCTTTCTGCATTACGTACTTGACGAGTGGTTTGACAAAGAAGTTCGACCTCGGATGAAGGGTCGATGTTACATCATTAGATTTGCAGATGATTTTGTGCTGGGATTCGAGCTACAAAGCGATGCTGAGCGAGTATATGAGGTATTACCCAAAAGGTTTGGCAGATATGGATTGAGCATACATCCAAAGAAGAGTCAGCTTGTGCAGTTTGACAGGCCTGGCGGAGGCAGCAACAAGGGAACTGGTACATTCGACTTTTTGGGATTTACCCATTACTGGGCCAAGAGTCGTAGAGGGACTTGGATTATCAAGCGCAAAACACAGAGAAAACGACTTAAGCGAGCCATGTCTGCAGTGTGGACATGGTGCAAATACAACAAACACATGCAAATCGAAGAGCAACACCAGAAGCTGTGTGCAAAGATTCGAGGGCACTACCAGTATTACGGAATAAGAGGAAACTACAAAATGCTGGAAGTGATGTACGAGCATCTACGCAAAGCCTGGAAAAGATGGCTTGGCCGTCGGACAAGAAACGGTTATATTAA
>JBFFBT010000489.1:0-1237 GCA_041560255.1 Myxococcota bacterium
CGGAAGTCTTATTACCCAGTTTGGATATGACAACCTGGGTAATATCACCAGCATAACCGACGCCAAGGGGCAGGTGTTTAACTATACCTATGATCTGTTGAACCGTAGGACGGACGCCAGTTATCCGGATGTGCCCTCGCCGCTGTTGAAGCTCGCGAGCATCGGGTTTGATTATGACGCCAACAACAACCTCACCGAGGTGGTGGAGACAAAGTACAAACCGAATGACGAGCAGTTTATCGATACCGTCTCCAACGTGTATGACGACTTCGACCGGTTGGACGAGAGCACGCGAAGGGGGTTGGTGGTTGATTACGGATATGATCACAACGGCAACCGGATATCTGTAAGCACGGTGAACGGGGCAGTGAGTTACACCTACACGTTGAGAAACCGGATCAAGACGGCGGTGCACGCCGGGGATACGACCACGTATGGGTATCTACCGGACGGCAAGCTGGACGGCATCACGTATCCCAACGGCACGGATGTGAAGTACACCTACCACGTCACAAACCGAGTCAAAAGCATCGAGCACAAAAACGGTAATGGTGTGTTTGCGAGGTATAGCTACACGTATGATAAGAACGGTAATCGGATGAGCCAGGAGGAGGTCAACGCGGGGGTTACCGAAACCACCAGTTATCAATATGATCCCATGAGTCGGATGAAGAGCTTTACGGTGGTGGGATCCACCGGCGGCATACAGCGCAAAGAGTATACCTACGAGGGGTACAACCGCAAGACCGAGCGGGTCTCTGTCGACAACGCCGAGGTGGAGAGCAAGATATTTACCTTTGACGAGACCAATTGGTTGACCAAGGTGACGGGTGTGGCTTCCGGTCAAGCCTATACGGTGGATTACAGCTTTGACGCCAACGGAAATACCTTGAGCAAGGTTGACAGCCGCACACCCGATCAGCCTGTAAGCTTTGTCTATAACGCGGAAAACCAACTCGTGCAGATGACGAGGGGTCCTGCGGGTAGTGAGACCATTTTAGGGCAGTTCGATTACAACTATGCGGGCAACCGGATCCGGCACCGGATGAGTGATCGCGGGGATGTGGACTATTACTATGACGACGGGGCGGTGCTCGAAGAGCATAATGCCGCAGACGACAGCCTGCTTGCGTTCTACCAGTATGCGGAGCGGTTGGTGGCGTTGGCGCAGCCCGCGGGAAAACAGTACTACCATCATGATGCATTGGGAAGTACGGTAGGGTTGACTGACGGGACC
>JBFFBT010000490.1:0-1236 GCA_041560255.1 Myxococcota bacterium
ACATCAAGGATTTTTTGGGGATCGGGTGTTTTCACCCGAACAATGATGAGCATCAAACATGATCCGAGTATGATGAGCAACCAATTGGAAAGAAACGAACCGAAAGAAACATCCGAAGGCGCAAAATCAATGAGAAAAGGAAAGAAAAAAAACGACACCAGGCTGACGCCCAATACCAAAAGCACCAACCGGGTAACTCTTCCCTTGGCGATATACAATAGATCGGGCGGCAGACTGGAAGGTCTGAATTCCTTGGTGATCCGCTGCAGGGAAAACTTACTCCATGGAGGCTGAGGTGTTTCCATCGAGATCGAAAAATAGTTCTTTTTACCAAAACATACAATGCTTTTATTCTTCCCGCACTTCTCCTCGGGCAGCCGAAAGTATATCTTGAAGCTGTGCGCTGAGCATACCCTTGCGGGGAGAAAAAGATCCATTGAAAGCCGCCGACCCCAAGGTGAAGGCATCAACGCCAAGGGCGCGCAAAGCCCGCACGCGTTGCGGGGAGTCGATGCTGCCGGCAACCACCATCCTGCGCGTGGTAACACTTCGGACTGCTTGAACCAGCATCAAAGGGTCGATCGTCTCGCAGCGGTATGCCAACAAATCCACACCCTGGCAACCCAAGCGGTCAAACTGTAGACAATCCGCGACGATTTGCTCCAACGAACCTTCCAACCTGGTAGGATGTCCCCGAGGAATACCGGGAAACGGATAGTACGCGAGCCGGCTTCCTTGGATTGTCGAGACAATATCCTTAGGATTGACTCCTCCAAGTAAATGGTTCACACCGATCTTTGCCGCGAACCGAGCCGATTCGATACATTCCGACGGGTCGGTGCTCACCAACTCCATGTAGCTCTGGGCGCCCGACTCCTGAATCCGCTGGTTGAGTTTTTCCAAAACAGCGCGTTTCGGCCCAATATCCTTGAAACCCAGGTTGCGGATTTCCAATCCGGCAACGTATTCGACCACCTCCAAACAATCATCGATTGTGCGATCGTTCTTGGTGAGCATAAAGATCAGATCCATGCTACTCTCCTCTTTTTATATCCAACCGGGAGGATCGATGAAATCCACAACCGAATATCTCGCTTTCAACATACCCGAACGAATGGGTTTTCTCAACATCACATCCAAAGTGGACACCATTTTGAAAGCCAGCCGAATACGAGAAGGACTCTGCCTGGTAAACGCCATGCACATTACCGCCAGCGTGTTTATCAACGACGACGA
>JBFFBT010000491.1:0-1234 GCA_041560255.1 Myxococcota bacterium
AATTCATATCGTATGAGCTTGCCAAATTGGCGTCATAAGAAATCAGCAAAAATTCCACGCTGACATCGTAAAACACATTCATTTTGGTCGTATGGAATAGAAAAAATACGACAGGAGTGGCTGGGTGTATTGTATGAAAGTCGGTATATTTTGCCGAATTGCAGCAGCAAGAGAGGTTTAAAAAGAAGTTTTGCCGATTTGTGATTGTATGATTATGAGGTCAAGGGTTGGCATATAGGTCTTCGTAGATGTCCTCAAAGGGAGGATTGCCCGGCGACATTTAGCCGACATTGGCGGCGATTGCTTTGAGTTTATTTTTTGCAGCGATGGCGTCGATGAGGTGTAAGAGGCTGCGTTCATCGTCTTCGGAGAGGTTTTCGATGGAGAGGCAGCGTTGAGCGAGTTTGTTCATGTTGTTTTGGAGCGAGCGGCGTTGAGAGCCGTCGATGAGTAGGTAGTCGATGCTGACGTTGTAAGCTTTGGCGATTTTGATGATGACTTCGACCGAGGGCATGACGCGGTCGTTTTCATAGCGGCTGACCTGGCGGCCGTCGATTTGAGCGTGGTAAGCGAACTCGTCTTGAGACCAGCCTTTTTCCTTTCTAAGTTCTTTTAACCTATCACCAAGTGACATGATCGCCACCTCCTCTGGATAGGCTACCCACAGAGGAGACGATTTGGAAGGGTAAAGTGTGTCGGTCATGTTTTGTAGCTTGACATACATTGCATCATGTGTCAAGTTGTTGTGTGTCTCGTGTATGGTTTTTTTATAAGGAGGTGGTAGATGGCGCGGATCCCGGAGGGAGAGGTAGAGCGGATGAAGCGAGAGGTGAGCATCCAGCGTTTGGTGGAGTCCCGGGGGGTAGTGCTCAAGCGACACGGAGCGGACTGGATCGGGCATTGCCCGTTTCATCAAGACAAGACCCCTTCGTTGGTGGTGTCTCCGGGAAAAAACTTGTGGCACTGCTTGGGTGCGTGTCAGACCGGCGGCTCCGTCATCGATTTTGTGATGAAGTCCGAGGGGGTGTCGTTTCGGCACGCGGTGGAGCTGCTTAGAGAAGGAGCGGAGTTGAGAGGTGCGTCATGGGGAGGCAAGGCCGCCAAGAAGAGCACCAGCCAAAAGATGCCTGGGTTGCTTACGCCCTCTGCAGAAGACCAAGAGCTTTTGAACCAGGTGATCGAATACTACCACCAAACCCTAAAACAAAGCCCGGAAGCCCTCGGTTACCTTGAA
>JBFFBT010000492.1:0-1216 GCA_041560255.1 Myxococcota bacterium
AGCGAATTTCGTGCGCTCTCAATACATCGTTATATGCAACGTTGGGGTATACTTAAGACTAATACGGTATTGAACTTTGTAGTTTTTATCATTTAGGTCACGCGCCGGGCAAAATAAAAAAAATATTTTTCAACCTGTTACTCGAAATGCGGCACATATCCATGGAATTTACTCTTTGGAGTGATGACGGCAATTGGGTATCTCGTCTACGTTTGTCACCAAATCGTGGTTAAAAGATTAAATCGACATGTTTTTCACAGGAAGGAGGTAGGGAGGAAAAAATCCAGATCTGAATGATAGGGTAGTAGGATAGGTTGTACTCAAAACTTTAGAGTGTTTTTTCTGTAAGGAGGGTCTTGGAAATGAGGCAATTTTTGAAATTGTGTATCTTGACTATGACAATGGCTGTGTTTTCGGCATGCGGTCCGATGGACGAAATGGGCTCGCAGGAATCCGACGCGGAAAGGATCGTAAACCGCGGTCCGGACGCTGTATTTATACCCGGATCCTGTCAAAACCCTGCGGGCGGTACGTATTGTGGAAAAAAATCTCCCGATGGTTGTTGGTGTGATAGCCTGTGTGCGTCCTACAACGATTGTTGTGATGACAAACAACAGGTCTGTGACGGACCTCAACCCACACCAACCCCGACTCCGACTCCGGGGCCGACTCCGACCCCGACTCCCGCTCCGACCCCCACGCCCGACCCCAGCTCATGCTTGGGTTATTGCGGAAAAAAGGCTCCGGGAGGTTGCTGGTGCGACAATTTGTGCAAGCAATACAATGATTGCTGCTCGGATTACGAGCAACAATGTGTCAACCCGACTCCGACCCCGACTCCGGGACCGACCCCGACTCCGGGACCGACCCCGACCCCGACTCCGGGACCGACCCCGACCCCGACCCCGGGACCGACCCCGACCCCGACACCCAGCGGAACGACCTGCTCGCTCAACCCGTATAAGGAAGTCAATTGGTCGAGCTGGCAGCAGTACAAGGCCAACCTGCACACCCACACCAACCGCAGCGACGGTAGTTATGCCCCTGGCACCGTGATTGACTACTACCACTCGAAGGGCTATAAGATTTTGGCCATCACGGATCACAATACGATAACCTGGCCGTGGACCGACTTCGGGAAAAATCCCTCCAGCCTGGGAATGATCGCGGTACGAGGCGACGAGTACTCGAGCTCGGATCACGTCAATGCGTGGTA
>JBFFBT010000493.1:0-1208 GCA_041560255.1 Myxococcota bacterium
AGGGCAAATCCGCTTTGTTGTTCAAGTGAGCACAAACTCCTCCAGACGTTGGTTTTGTTCTTCTTGATTGCGGATGTATTCGCGTACCGTGGTCTCGTCTAAACCCACTGTACTCACGCAGTAACCCCTTGCCCAAAACTGACGCCCTCTAATCATCCGACTTGCTCGCGTTCCAAAGCTCATCACCTCGGATGCACTTTTCCCCTTCGGCAGACCGATTATCCCCGATACGCTGTACTTTGGTGGTATCTCAAGGCATAGGTGAATGTGGTCCCGTTGCGCATGCCCTTCCAGTATTTCAACCTCCTTGATCTTGGCCCACTTTTTGATTGTTCTGACCACAATTTCTCTCCGCATTCCATACAGTTCCTTGCGCCGATATTTTGGTATCCAGATCACATGATACTTACATCGCCATACCGAATGTGCTAACCTTTTGAATTGTTGTTCCATTTGAATCTCCCTCCTTGGTTATTGGCATTTCTTTGGGGGGGAGATTCTTTCATCTAATCTCTGGCAGAGCCATTGTTCTTACCACTGTCATAGACAGTGGTTTATTGATCTAATTAGTTACAAACAAAGATGTTTTTGAATAATATTTACAAACCTAATCATATTAATTCTATTACGAATCTCGGTTCATGCTTTCCCATCGTCCATGGGATACTCCGCCAGGAAGGAAAAAGTATGATTCAATTGAATTTTTATACAAATACACTTCCCCCTTCGATAGCAATGGGTCTGGATAACAATAGTTTATCGAGGAGGAAGTGTTACAGATGCCAGAAGCAAGCGCTAAAAAAGCATAGAGCTTACCGCTTTTCTATTACGGATAGAGCGGATCCTGGGTTGCAGGCTGTCAATGGCAATCCAAACAGATGCAGTCGCTTGGATCCCGCGTCGGCCTGACAGGAAATTATGTACGTTGGTTTTGCTCCCACCCAAGCCCAACTCCTTTTGTTTGGATATTTCAAAAAAACGCTTCCCCCTTTCAAGGAGGGTTCGAGCGAAAAGAGGGAAGCGTTCTAGCATGACGATTCAGGCGCAAAGAACCTGTTTTTTTACAAGCGCGGACAAAGCGGATCGTGGTTGGCAGGCTGCCTATGACAATCCAGGCAGGTGCAGTCGTTCGGATCCGGTGTCGGCTGGGGAGTGGGTTGCGGTGTCGGCTGGGGCGTCGGCTGGGGTGTGGGTGTGGGTTGCGGTCC
>JBFFBT010000494.1:0-1179 GCA_041560255.1 Myxococcota bacterium
GGAACCTCGCCATGAAATATCGACTTCTGTGGTTGATTCCGCTGGGTTTTGCATCGTTGTTTTGGGTGGGTTTTTTCTTTTTCTCAGATCAAAGTTGGTATGCAACGTATGCTCGTATCGAAGTCATGCTCGCAAAGCTGCTGTCGTTGGCAGCATATCTCATCGCGGCGGTAAGCTTTCGAAAGGGAGAGTACCTGCGCCGGGGATGGTTGTGGTTGGCAGCATGTATGGCGATGTTTTTGACCTCGGACGTGTTTTTTATCTCCCCGCTTCCTTTGTGGATGGGTGATACGGTGGCTGTGCCATTACAGGGTCTGGTAGTCGGATTGGGTAATTTGTTTTTGTTTATCGGGGTTTTAATAGTGGCCAGGGCCTGGGGTCGGGCCGGATTGGATGATTCGGAGCATGAAAATCGAAAATGGTTTATGACCTTGGTGGCCGTGTGTGTGGGGTTGATTGTGGTCGGTCCGGCTGTGGTGACAAACCTGATAGGGTTGCTCGAGGGTAAAGTCGATTCATCTGTTGTAATAGGTATCGTGTCTGGGGTCGGCACCACCGCTGCATTAAGTATGGTGGCCGGATTGCTTCGAACCGTACGAGCCTTGGGTGATACGAATCTGCGTTGGCCATGGATGTTTCTTAGCTTGGTCTTGTTGTCATGGTTGGGGTTCGACGGTATCGTGTGGTGGGGTCCCAGAATCGGCATTTCTGCAACTTGCGTTACCTGCCTGCAGGAAATTTTTCGTATTTTTGCTTGCACTTTCGGGGTTTCGGCTGGTCTGGCACAAAGGTTTTTGCAACAAGAAATCCGGATGTCCAGGCGCTCATTATAGAAGTAGTATTTCTTTCCGATATTTGTTCGAGACCTTCATGAGTTTGTCTGGCAATGAAAAATCAGAGCCAATTCGGTGAATTTTCGGTTTTTTATGTATTTCTTGACAGGCGGGGTTGAATTTTGCAAAACTATAAAGGACGGAATGGATCTGGTGTGAGGGCCTGCCTGAAAGTGTTTTCAAAAATATCTATATTGCATATGGGGAACACGCATGAGGATTCAATGCGCTGGTTCGCTGCCGGCGCTCAACAAATACCGCATCTCGCTAGGTATGCTTGGTTTGGTTTACCGTATCGAGAAGTGGGTGAACAAGAAGGAGCGAAGTATGAAGACTGGAAAAGTAA
>JBFFBT010000495.1:0-1173 GCA_041560255.1 Myxococcota bacterium
ATCCAGGCTTGATTATGCTGATTGCCGCAGGTCTCGAGGGTTGCTCTTTGTTTTTGTTTGCCGGAGTCATTTGTCATGCTAGAGCCTCTCAGCGTATTTTGGAGTTGAGTGGCTTATGGCGCACGCATCCTTTTTTTACAGGTTTGGCTTTTGCTGCTGTAGCTTCTGCAGCTGCAGTCCCGGGAACCCTGGGTTTTGTCGCCGTCATGCAAATTTTGCAGAATGTCTCGGATGATTGGCTGTTTGCTGGATTGACGGCGTTGGGAGTATTGTTGACGGGTATGTCGATGCTATGGGTGTTCCGCCGTGTTTTGGGTGGCAGTTTTCAAGCCGCCGTTTGGACGGACGATGCTTGGCCGAGACCCAGACAGGTTGTTGCTCAATTGTTGATAGCGGTAGTGATTCTTGCATTTGGGATGTTTCCCGGGTTTTTGTACCCGAGCCACCCGATGGTCGATAACTCGAAATGTGTATCTGTCGAAATCGAGACCCATGTGGATGATCGACCAAAGGTGCTTCCATGATCACGATGTTTCCGATCGGAATGGTGTGGTTCACGGGCCTGATCCTGGCTTTGATGGAAGTGTTGTTTGCTCGGTTCAAGTCGGCAGCGAAGTATTCAGGTATGGCCGTGTTGATCTGCGCATTTGGTTTGGTTGCATTTGAGTGGCCTGGGCCCGAGGATTTTAATTTTGTACAAGCGGCCTTCAGCCCGGATGCATTTGCTTTGTTTTTACAGGCCGTGGTGCTTCTTGGTGGTCTTGGTGCCGTATTAATCCAGAAGAATGACTGCGATGCAGACTGCAAGACCTTGGGAACGACCGGATTGGCGCTGTTGTCGGTATCCGGGGCCATGCTTTCATCCGGCGCACAGGATATGTTGGTGCTTTTAGTTGGTTTTCTTTCCATGGTATTTCCTCTCTGGGCGACTGCAGTGATCTCGTCGGGAGAAAACGGACGAGAGGCGGCTTTGAAAGGATTGTTTGCCACAGCCGTGGGCGCATCGTTTTGGGGTTTGGGAGTGGCTTTGTTGTTGGTAAGGGTTGGTACAACCGGATTTGTAGAAATTGCCCGGGTGTTGTCCTGTATTGAGTGGACCGGGGGAGATCCCATGATGGTTGCTTCCATCATATGTTTGATTGCAGGGATCGGATGTATGATTGCCCTGGTGCC
>JBFFBT010000496.1:0-1162 GCA_041560255.1 Myxococcota bacterium
CTCGTCGACTTTCACCACAACTTCGGCTTATCCTAATGTCCGCAACTATACATTTTTCGGGATTCAATCTCGCAGCCTGCATCCTTGCTTTCCCTCTGCTTCGAACACCTCTTCTCAGAAGTCGCACTTCGGTTCGGCTACAGGTCTGGTGGCTAACCTTTGACCTGTCGGGATTTGATTGATGTCATCTCCAATCTCACCCGCTGGGCAACACTAACAAATTTCAATGAACGTCACTTCCTATCCCAATGTTCCGGGCTTTGCTCGGCACGAGAATCAAATGTTAGGCAATATAAGGTTACGAATCAAACTTTGATACCTCTACATCAGAAGCATTTCCGAGAACTTCTGAAGCCCACTGGTTGATACTCTTTCCGCTCATTTCTGCAGCAGCAGCTACTGCTGCGTGGACATCGGACGGAATGCGAAGCATGAGATTGCCGGAGTATGCTTTTTGCGGATTCTTTCCAATCTTCTTGCAAGCCTCGATATAGTCGTCTACCGCCTCGTGAAATGCGTGACGCAGATCTTCCACCTTGTCGCCATGAAAACCGATGATATCTCGAATACCAACGATATGCCCAACGAAACAGCCATCATCCTCGCTGTACTCAATACGAGCCGCGTATCCCTTGTAGGTCATTGTATTCATTTCTTAACTCCCACTTGTTCTAAAAAACTCCTTGCGTCTCTAATCTGGTACGGTTTTGCTTCTTTGGCCGGATGAGGACGATGGAAGCTTGTTACTACTCCGTTCAAAACAAAACGCACACGCGAACCACGCCCTTCAATCACCTCTGATCCTAAGGCAATCAGCAACGACTCAATCCGTGCCCACTCCAACGTTTTTGGAACAGGTTCGGAAAAGAGCAAATCTAGGGTCTTTCGGTGCTTCCTGTTCATGGTATTACGATATCACTATTTGCATTCATGCGCAATCTTATTTTGCAATCACTTTTCCAAGGTACATTCTGGGCAAAATCAGCGTTGGGCAACAGTTCTCGTTTACAATCTGCACGCCTAACTACTACATCACTGGACGAGAGGCGCGAAGCGCCTTGAAGTTCCAGTGGATAGAATTGTGTACGCCCGGCATGGGCATAACCTCATGGGGTGAAAGTCCCCTGTACGTAAACCCTGGTAACAACAAAATTGTTACCAA
>JBFFBT010000497.1:0-1152 GCA_041560255.1 Myxococcota bacterium
CGACCTTGCCCGGCACCCGCCCGATGCTGCGGGTTCGCTTGCGCTCACCTTTACATAACCGAGTTATGTACAAGGCCTGAAGGCAACTTGGCGCGGGCTTGGCCGATATATGCAGATTGACCGGCCGACCCGTCCGCCCCCGGAACGGGGGCTCCCCGAATTTGAGGGCCCTTCGGGCCGCTTTGAAAAAGCATCAGGGCGGCTCGCCTTCGGCGAGCCGAAAATGGCTTTGGGTTATATCTTTTTGTAAACATCCCCTCGGGGCGAGATGAGCAAGACTTGAACAATCATTGCGTCTTCATCTACCTCGTACACCACACGCAAGCCGCCCACACGGGCTCTTCGGCAACCCTTCAGCTCGCCCTTCATGGCTTTGGTGTCGGGGTTGAGGGGATCGGACTCCAGAGAGGCAAAGCAGGCCGCCAAGCGCTCGGCGATGTTCTTGCTGCACCGATTGTAATACCGCAAGGCTTGACGTTGCAGACGAACCTCATACATCGTTACGCACATCCCGCCAGGGTGTGCCTTTGTTCTTCTTGGCTTCCTTGCGCGCTTGTTGAATCAGATCGATTTCTTCTTTGCTGAAATCGTCGTCAGACCAGTGAAGAAACTGGATGTACTCCATGACGTTGCGTGCCTTACGCTCGGGCAGGTTGTCGAGGAGCTCGACAATTTTTTGAACTGTTTTTGGCTTCATGTTCCTTCACCTCGTTACCAATATCCAACGCCTTATTTTAGCTTACTACATAGCCTGGAGCGTGCAAAGGATAACAGAAGAGTCTTTCCCTTGTAGTTGCCGGGCCACGTTCCATGCAGCCCGGAAAGCCGCATAGAATGCCGACGGGCGGCTAAGGGGAATAGGGCACAACGAGCAGGTAGTCGAGCTTGAAGTTGTAGAGCTACGCAGAAGCGAATAGCAGCGCCGGTAAAAACCCTTGCCCTTGAGAGTTTGAAGCCGATACACTGGGGGTCAATGCTTCATCGAATCCATCCCCTGACAAGACCCGCGACCGAGGGCAACCTGGCCTTGGCGGAAAGCCGCGTCATGGGCAACCAGCCCCCTACCCGAAAAACCGCGTTAAGGGATTTTTTTCGAAATCGGGAGCGCATCAGGGGATTTTGGGTTCGTAAGGATTTGAAAGCGTTAAGGAA
>JBFFBT010000498.1:0-1130 GCA_041560255.1 Myxococcota bacterium
CCCTTGGGAGAACGTCTACCATGTTCTGACTGACGAAAGGAGGTGATGTGCGGTTTTGATGAAACCTGATGTTGGTGAATCTAAGAAGCGCTCAAGTATTCAAACGAGTAAAGAATCGAAACCAAGGAGGGTCTTTTAGAAATGAAACGTCAATTTGTAAAAAGCCTCAATGTGTCGAGCCTGTTGTTGTTGGTATGGATTTGGAGTTGTGGGCCGTCGAACGACTCGGTAACGCGGCACAGATTGGAGATTTTTGCCGCCGAGCAATCGTTTAATTCGACCAAGCTTGCCCAAATCGTCGAAAAAGCGGACCTGTTTTCGGGGCATGCCATCAAGGCGCTTCGAGGAAAGACGGTGTTCGACCGAAGCGGCGCGCTTACGGGCCTCATAGTGTACGGATTGCATGCCCATGATTGGGGCATGGAAACCGCCAAGATTGAGCTGAGCAACTATCAGGTAAAATCGATTCAAGCGGATTATTTGGAGACTCCCGAGGATTTGGGGGATCAAACCGATAGTTTTGTGAGCTGTCCGGACGAGACGGTGGATGTCGTTTTTTATCTCACCGACTCCAACGTATCTTCTTCGGTCAAAGCTCTCGATGTGGTCGAGGGTTACGCGACCCAGATGGGACTCGTGCATCGCACCTATATCGACAACATGTCGACCACGTTGTACAAAAACTATCTGAGTTGCTCGAACCTCAAGCTCATGATGGGTTTTGCACATGGATCTCCCTCAACCCTGATACTTAACGGGGGCAATATCTCTTATACATTTTTCAGTGGATTGGGCGCGGGATATCTCGATTGCAAGGTTGTCTACATGAATTCTTGTCAAGTACACAACAACCCGATGCTCAATGCGGTGCTGAGCGCCGGTCCGCAAAAGTTCATTGGTGGGATCGACAATCTGGCGATGGGACCCTCCGATGAGGTTTTCAAATGTTGGTTCCTCAATGCGGTGAAAAATGGAAAAGACATCTGCCCGACCCTGCACACCTGTGATGACTCCCAGCCTGCCAGCGGCGAGCACGGCTGTTCGGGAAACGGTCCCGAGACTCCGGTCGGCTGCGATGATCCCAATCCCACCCCCACACCGACCCCCGGACCCACCCCCACGCCGACTCC
>JBFFBT010000499.1:0-1069 GCA_041560255.1 Myxococcota bacterium
CAATGACACCTAGAAATATTCCGATAGGCACCGGGCCAAGAGAAGTCAGCGAAAGAAAGGGCTCCGGGCTGCCTTGGCTCTTTTGAAAGGACGACTCACCCAACATGAAACGAATTCCTTCGGACAACAGCAAGATGCCGGTAGTCATCTGGATCCCGCGCACTGTCGATTTCGGTACGATTCGACTGACAAAGGTGATCGCACCGGTGACGACCAAAATCAGCAATATGATTCCCATGAGCAATCCCGACGACGAAACCTCGAGCGCCGAAAGACTTCTTACAATTGCATAGGCGCCGATGACTTTCATGGGTTGAACCGGCATGGTGATGCGAAAATACAACCCGGATAAAATATAATACAACCCCACGGTGACAAAAATCGCCGTTGCAGACATACCACACACCATAATGAGGCCCATGGAAATCGGCAACAAAGTACCCAAATCCCCCAAAGATCCGGCAAGCTCATGTCGATCGAAGCGCACCGGTTGCACGTCGGCTCGATCAGATTGTCTTGCGTTCGACGAGGAATTCCGTTTTACTTTCATGGCGACTCCGGGTCGAAGGCACAAAAAGGCGGGTCCATTTCCACAAGCACCTCGGTACGCGGGAACCTCTTTCGAATCATGGATTGAAGATGCATTTGGCAGTTTTTTCTTTCTTTTTCGGTTGGTTCGCCTTTGCTGGTGATATCCAGAAACACCCGCAACCCGCCACTTTGGGTTCTTTCGAGTCGCAAATCATGAAATCCAGAACAGCTCTCGATTTGCGCTACTTCCCGGCTGACAATGGCATAAATTACTTCGGTCTCTTCGTGAAACGCACCTTGAGGATCCGCATGTACGGTCACGTGCGCATTTAAGGTTTCCGCCAGGAGGTTTTCAACTTTTTGACTTACTTCGTGGGCTTGCACCAGGGTCTTGTCTCTTTCCATCTCGATATGCAGGGATAACACGCTTTTCGTTCCAAAAGTCTGCATGACAATCTCATGCACTCCCAAAACACCTTCAATCCCCCTGGCGGTCGCGATGATTTTCTGCAAATGCTCATCCGATATAGGCTCGCCC
>JBFFBT010000500.1:0-1060 GCA_041560255.1 Myxococcota bacterium
GGTGCCGGCAGGAGAGACTTTTGATCTCATACAACATAGACTCTGCGATTTGGAAGGACGCAGAATCGCTCTCATTGAAAAAATGTTATTCAATACATCCTCATACAATCATACCCGGTCAAAACCACAACATTCCACCGAAGATACTTTACCGGAAGGTACAGAGAATCAACCGGCTCACACCCAACCCAAGAGCGGATACTGGACTGTATGGATCGACTGTGATGATCCCAGCGGCGCCGGTGACGCCGAGTGGTTGAGCGGAATCCAAAGATTGGGATTTCCGGTATGCAAGAAACCCACAGACATCGAGTGCCGCAGGAAATATGATAAAATGGATTGGAAAAAAACGAATGAGCTACTACAATGCGACATCGAAAAGGGAGCTATCTGCAATAATTCCGAACAGCAAGATAATCAATGTGATGATTATGAAGTGCGTTTCTTCTGCCGAAAGTAACCATGGAAGCCAAAAGCACAAAGGCAGTATCATGAAAATACTTATTTTTATTATCATATCGGGGTTGACTCTATCCGCCGCCGCCAAAGATTCCCAGCCGGACTCCATATGTTGCCCGAAGGCCTATTGGAGCTTTGATGCGTGCGATGCCACCGACTCCGGCAGTCTAAATTATCACGGCGTCATCCACGGTAAACCCCAATGCAGACCAGGCGTCTCGGGCAAGGGATATGTATTCGACCGCAATGATTTCATCGAAATACCTTACTTTCATTTCATGAACGGTTTTTGCGAGGCCACCATTTCGGCTTGGATCAAAAGCCATATCCAAGACGATTCGAATCATGTCGTTTTTTCAATAGGGGATGAACGATCCGGACTGGATCCGGTGGTAATCAACCTAAAAGCCCATCTGACTGAAACATCCCGCATCAGCGGCATTCAACTCAGCCACATGGTCGTTGAAAACACGATATCCAAAAAACAGTTATCATTTCAACCCCATTACTCCAACTTCATCTTCGAAAACCAGCATTGGTACATGCTCACGGTCGTTTTGGATGCGTCTTCGGGCACATCGATGGCAACCGTGTACGTAAA
>JBFFBT010000501.1:0-1007 GCA_041560255.1 Myxococcota bacterium
CCAAACTGACCTGCTCAAACCAAGGCACTTGCACGAGCTATGGCGACAGCATGATCTGTGACTGTTTTCAAGATCGATACACAGGTGATACATGCGAACAATGCGCATCGGGATACAGGTGGTTCAATCGGGTATGCGCACTTGAAAACCAACAGATGCAAAGTGCCGATCGGGCTTACCCATGGTACAAGACACAAATCGGCACCGGTGCTCATGAGCTGAACAATTGTGGACCTACCTCCTGTGCCATGTCTATCAAGTGGTTTGACCAATCGAAAGATATCGATCCCGGCAATCTTAGACAAGAAATAACCGGAGACAAACCGGGATGGTGGTATACCGGTGACATCGAACGTGCATTGGATACCTATTCGATCCCTTTTCAGGTGATCGCATTTGATTCGATAGCTACCCTTACATCTCAAATCGATCAGGGAAAAATCATCATCCTATGCGTCACGATGGAGCATATCAGCTACCAATCACCTCCATATGCATCTCATTTCAACAAATTTTACCCCAATGGCACCGGCCATTTTATTGTAGTAAAAGGTTATATCGAAAACGGCGATTGGTTGGACATCTATGATCCTGCCAACAACATCTACGATTATTACGCCGACATGACCCCATACGGAAAAGATCGTTTCTACCAAGGAACTGAAATACTGGCCTCTGCCAAAAAATGGTGGCCTTATCTCATCGTCATCGGCGCAGTACAACCCAGTTCGTTTGCTCGTCCCTCGATCCCGGAGGGAAGAAGCGCCCCGATGCTCGACTTGGCTCGTTAGAGACGTGGAGTGTCGGACGGTTATCCGAATATGCCGGCATCATTTCATGGGTTCATCTAAAATACCGGTATCTTAACCCCAACGTTGCATATAACGATGTATTGAGAGCGCACGAAATTATCTGACTACAACAAAATGTGTGCATATATTTGATTGAGCCGGGATTTAACTTTTTGTGGCTTTTGGAAACAATGTCATTCTGGCATGCTTTAAGCC
>JBFFBT010000502.1:0-1001 GCA_041560255.1 Myxococcota bacterium
AAGGCTTTCCGGTTGAGCTGATCGGACAAAGAATGAGCCGGGAGATGGAACAATTGATCAACCTGCGGCTGAGTTACAATCGCATCGACAGCTTGTTTCCAAACGGCATCGAGCTCGGCGACGTCAACTTGACGGAGAAAAGCACCCGGGAGAAAGACACCCCCATCGCATTGCACGCCGACAGGTTGTCGGCCAGAATATCGCTTCTGTCCTTGATGACCGGTAAGATCCGCATGTCACTCTCATCGGATCTGCTTTCGGGAAACGTGGACGCAACCGCTTCGATGCAGGACGGACGGTATCAAATCAAGGCGGACCTCAACGGACTCGACCTTTCCGGTCTGGGATTCTTGTCCGAGCGGGCGGGACAAGAGATCCATGGAAGATTGCATGGCAACATCGATCTGGACGTGCCTTCCAGCAACATTCGAACCATCAAGGGAGAGTTGCTTTTACAAATGGAACAGGGAAAGATCGGCAACCAAGCGTTGAAAATCCAACTTCCCGAAAACGTCTCTCAATTCGTACCTGCGGATCTCAAAGAGAAAATCTCAAAAGGCATCAAGCTACCCTTTATCAACCTGGGTAAAAGTCAGGGAAAGTTCACGCTCGACAAGGGCAAGTTGACCGTATCGGATTTTCAGATCGAATCGGACGATATCTCCGCCCATCTGGAAGGATACTTTCAGATTCAATCCAGAGTGCAACACACGATCGCTCATTTGACCCTGCGGTTCAAACCGTCTGAAGCAAAAATCAAAGAGATTATCACCCAACTCCCTTCCCAATACCAAGATCTCGCCCAAGACGCTCTCAACGCGGAGCTCTCCAAGGCCAAAGGCAACGACGGATATTATCGTTACAAAATCGACGGGCGTTTGTTCAGCCCGCACACCCGCATGCAATCCGTATTCAAACCGGTCAAAATGTAAGCGTTCAACCTGGGGTCGCGGCGACTCTTTCGATTTCTGCGAAACTCGCGGGTTTACAAGCAATCAAAA